>DASWZY010000416.1:0-6949 GCA_036407055.1 Binatia bacterium | reverse complement strand
CATGGTGAAGGAATTGCAGAGCCTCGGTCTCGATGTGGAGCTGGTGGAGGAGAAAAGCTGATTGAGAATTCAGATGCGATACTTCTGGATTCGGCTCCTGAACGCTCAAACGAGGTGAATAATGGAAGATCTCTTTAATCTCTTTGAAAAACCGAAGAACCCTTTAAGCTTCAACGCGATCAAAGTCTCGCTCGCGTCGCCCGAAAAGATCCGCTCGTGGTCGCACGGCGAGGTGAAAAAGCCGGAGACCATCAACTACCGGACCTTCAAGCCGGAGCGCGACGGACTTTTCTGCGCGAAGATTTTCGGTCCGACGAAGGACTACGAATGCAACTGCGGCAAATATAAAAGGATGCGCCACCGCGGCGTCGTCTGCGAGAAGTGCGGCGTCGAGGTCATCCAATCCAAAGTGCGGCGCGAGCGCATGGGCCACATCGAGCTTGCGACGGCCGTCGTCCACATCTGGTTCCTGAAGAGCCTCCCGAGCCGCATCGGCGCGCTGCTCGACATGTCGCTCAAAGACATCGAGAAGGTGCTCTATTTCGAGGCATACGTGGTCCTCGATCCCGGCTCGACCTCGCTCGAATACAAAGAGCTGCTGACCGAGAGCCGCTACCGCAAGGCGCTGGAAGAATTCGGCCCGAACTTCTCTGCCGGCATGGGCGCCGACGCGGTCCGAAAGCTGCTGCAGGCCGTGGACATCGTCAAGGTAGGCGAGGAACTCCGCCAGGAGATGCGAGACGCTAACTCCGAAGTACGAAGGAAGAAGATCGCCAAGCGATTGAAGGTACTGAACGCGTTTCGCAGCTCCGGCAACCGTCCGGAGTGGATGGTCATGGAAGTCATCCCCGTGATTCCGCCGGACCTGCGGCCGCTCGTGCCGCTCGACGGCGGGCGCTTCGCCACTTCCGATCTGAACGATCTCTACCGCCGCGTGATCAACCGCAACAACCGGTTGAAGCGCCTGATGGAGCTGAACGCGCCCGACATGATCATCCGGAACGAGAAGCGCATGCTCCAGGAAGCCGTCGACGCGCTGTTCGACAACGGGCGCCGCGGCCGCGCCATTACGGGCCAGAACCGCCGCCCGCTCAAGTCGCTGAGCGATATGCTCAAGGGCAAGACCGGCCGCTTCCGCCAGAACCTGCTCGGCAAGCGCGTCGATTATTCCGGCCGCTCGGTCATTGTCGTCGGCCCCGAGCTGAGACTTCATCAGTGCGGTCTGCCGAAGAAAATGGCGCTCGAGCTGTTTAAGCCGTTTATCTACAACAAGCTCGAAGAGCGCGGGCATGTAACGACGATCAAGAGCGCGAAGAAGATGGTCGAGAAGGAGCGTCCGGAAGTTTGGGACATCCTCGACGAAGTCATCCGCGAGCATCCGGTGCTGTTAAACCGCGCCCCGACGCTGCACCGCCTCGGCATTCAGGCCTTCGAGCCGATCCTCATCGAAGGCAAGGCGATTCAGCTTCATCCGCTCGTCTGTGCGGCATACAACGCCGACTTCGACGGCGATCAGATGGCGGTCCACGTGCCGCTCTCGGTCGAGGCGCAGGTCGAGGCGCGCGCGCTGATGATGTCGACCAACAACATTCTCTCGCCGGCGAACGGCAAACCGATCATCGTGCCGACGCAGGACATCGTTCTCGGTCTCTATTACATGACGCGCGAGCGGCCGAACGCGAAGGGCACGGGCCAGATCTTCGCCAACTTCGACGAGGTCAGGATCGCCTTCGATCAGGGCGCGGTCGACCTCCAGGCCGCGGTCAAGGTGCGCGTTAACGGCGAGAAAATCGATACGACCATCGGACGCGTGCTGCTCAACGAAGTCGCGCCGCCGGAAATCCCGTTCAAGGAAATGAACCGGCTGATGAAGAAAAAGGAGCTCGCGAACCTGATCGACGTGAGCTACCGCCTCGCCGGCAACAAGGCGACCGTCATCTTCGCTGACCGGCTGAAGGACATCGGCTATCACTACGCGACAAAAGCGGGCATCTCGATCGCGATCAAAGACATGGTCATCCCGCCGAGCAAGGGAGTCCTGCTCCAGAAAGCGCACGACGACGTGCGCGAGATCGAGGAGCAGTACAAGAACGGTCTCATCACCGACGGCGAGCGCTACAACAAGGTCGTCGATATCTGGGCCGAAGTCACCGACCGGATCGCCGACGAGATGCTGCGCGACCTCGGCACCGAAACCATGACCGACGAAAAAGGCGGCAAGGTCACGGTCCCGAGCTTCAACCCGATCTTCATGATGGCGGACTCCGGTGCGCGCGGTAGCGCGCAGCAGATCCGGCAGCTCGCCGGCATGCGCGGTTTGATGGCCAAGCCTTCCGGCGAGATCATCGAGACGCCGATCACGGCGAACTTCCGCGAAGGCTTGACGGTGCTGCAGTACTTCATCTCGACGCACGGCGCGCGCAAAGGTCTCGCTGACACGGCGCTCAAGACCGCGAACTCCGGCTATCTCACGCGGCGTCTCGTCGACGTGGCGCAGGATTCGATCATTTCGGAAGACAACTGCGGCACGCTCGACGGCATCGAGATGACGCCCCTCATGGAAGGCGGCGAGATTATCGAGCCGCTCGGCGATCGCGTGCTCGGCCGCGTGGCGCTGGAGGACGTCAAGGATCCGTTCAGCGGCGACATCATCGTCGGCGCAAACGAAGAGATTACCGAAGACTTTGTACAGAAGATCGAGGACGCAGGCTTGGAGCGCATCAAGATCCGCTCCGTGCTCACCTGCCAGTCGAGGCGCGGTGTCTGCGTCATGTGCTACGGACGCGACCTCGCGCGCGGCCACATGGTGAATCACGGCGAGGCGATCGGCGTCATCGCGGCGCAGTCGATCGGCGAGCCGGGCACGCAGCTGACGATGCGCACGTTTCATATCGGCGGCACGGCGAGCCGGCGCGCCGAGCAGACGACGCTGGAGGCCCGCAACGAGGGCCATCTCAAGTTCGTGAGCGTCAATACCGTCGCGAACAAGGAAGGCGACCTCGTCGTCATGAACCGCAACGGCGAGATCGCCGTGGTCGATTATCCGGAAGGCGAGAAGGGGCGCGAGCGTGAGCGCGAGCGCTATCCCGTAGTGTACGGCGCCAAGCTCAAGAAAAAAGACGGCGGCAAGGTAAAGCCCGGCGACCTGCTCGCCGAGTGGGATCCTTACACGATCCCGATCCTCACCGAAGTCACCGGCACGGTCAAGTTCGGCGACATCGTCGAAGCCATCACCATGGAAGAGCGCGTCGATGAGCGCACGGGCTTGTCGACCAAAGTCATCGTCGATTCGAAAGACGTCGACAAGCGGCCGCGCATCTCGATCAAAGACACCGGCGGCCAGACGGCGCGGCTCTCGGCGACGCTCGAGGCGCGCTATCTTCTTCCGGTCGGCGCGCACATCAACGTGCAGGAAGGCCAGTCGGTCTACGCCGGCGACGCCCTCGCGAAGATACCGCGCGAGACCACCAAGACCAAGGACATCACAGGCGGTCTTCCGCGCGTCGCCGAGCTTTTCGAGGCGCGCAAGCCGAAAGAGTTCGCGGTCATCAGCGAGATCGACGGCGTGGTCTCGTTCGGCAAGGACACCAAGGGCAAACGCAAGGTCGTAATCACGCCGGAAGTCGGCGAGCCCAGGGAGTATCTCATTCCTAAGGGCAAGCACATCAGCGTGCACGAAGGCGACCGCATCAAGGCCGGCGAGGCTTTGATGGACGGCTCATCCAACCCGCACGACATTCTCAACATCCTCGGCGAGAAGGCGCTCGCGAAGTATCTAGTCGACGAGGTCCAGGAGATTTATCGACTTCAGGGCGTGCGCATCAACGACAAGCACATCGAAGTCATCGTGCGCCAGATGCTGCGCCGCGTGCGTATCAAGGAAGTCGGCGACACCGAGTTCCTGATCGGCGATCAGGTGGAGAAATGGCGCTTCGAGGAGGAGACGCAGAAAATCATTGCCGCGGGCGGCAGGCCGGCGATCGCCGAGCCGTTGCTCTTGGGCATCACCAAGGCGTCGCTGTCGACGGAGAGCTTCATCTCCGCCGCTTCCTTCCAGGAAACGACGAAGGTGCTCACCGAAGCGGCGATCCAGGGCAAAGTGGATCTCCTCTGCGGCCTCAAAGAGAACGTGATCATGGGCCGGTTGATCCCGGCCGGCACGGGTCTCAAGAAGTACGGCGAGGCCCAGATCGAGCTCGATCAGCCGGAGACGGAGGAAGCGGAGGTTTCGCGCGCCGCCGAAGCGTAAGCGTTTTGACAAGCGTGCGTGTGTCTGTTATCTATATGGTTTTTGCCAGGACTAGGACGAACTAGGAAGAACGCGTAAAATTATGCCCACGATCGGTCAACTGGTGCGTGAAGGACGCGAGAAACAGCGGCGCAAAAATACGGCGCCGGCGCTGCAAGGCTGCCCGCAGAAGCGCGGCGTCTGCATCCGCGTTTATACGACAACGCCGAAGAAGCCGAACTCCGCGCTGCGCAAAGTCGCGCGCGTCCGGCTTACCAACGGCATCGAGGTGACGTCGTACATCCCCGGCGTCGGGCACAACCTGCAGGAGCACTCCGTCGTGCTGATCCGCGGCGGCCGCGTGAAAGACCTGCCGGGCGTGCGCTACCATATTATCCGCGGCACGCTCGATTCGATCGGAGTTCAGGAGCGCCGCCAGAGCCGGTCCAAATACGGCGCGAAAAAACCGAAGTAGGAACGATCATGCCGCGCAAAGGCGAAGTCAAGAAAAGAGAAGGCCTGCCGGATCCCAAGTACGGGGACAAGCAGGTGGCGAAGTTCATCAATACGGTCATGACGCGCGGCAAGAAGAGCGTCGCCGAGGGCATCTTTTATCGCGCGCTCGACCTCGTCAGCTCGCGGACCAAGGAAGATTCGCTCGCGATCTTCAAGCGCGCGGTCGAGAACACCAAGCCCGCGGTCGAGGTTCGCTCCCGCCGCGTCGGGGGCGCGACCTATCAGGTTCCGGTCGAGGTCCGGCCTCAGCGGCGCCTCTCGCTCAGCATGCGCTGGCTTGTGCAGTCGGCTTCGGCGCGCGAAGGCAAATCCATGGAGGAAAAGCTCGCTGCCGAGCTCATCGACGCGGCGCAGAGTCGCGGCGGCGCGATCAAGAAAAAGGAAGATACCCACCGGATGGCGGAGGCGAACCGCGCCTTCGCGCATTACCGCTGGTAATTTCGGTTAGGAGCATTCGAGAGGAGGCGGCCCACCGCCTCCTTTTTTTCGGAAAAATCGGCAATGGCAAGAACGGTAGCATTAGAGAAGACCCGCAACATCGGCATCATGGCCCACATCGATGCGGGCAAGACCACGACAACCGAGCGGATCCTTTATTATACGGGGATCAACTACAAGATCGGCGAGGTCCACGAAGGCACGGCGACCATGGACTGGATGGTCCAGGAGCAGGAGCGCGGTATCACGATCACGTCGGCCGCCACGACCTGCTTCTGGCGCGACCACCGGGTCAACATCATCGACACGCCGGGCCACGTGGATTTCACGATCGAGGTCGAGCGGTCGCTCCGCGTCCTCGACGGCGCGGTCGCGGTCTTCTGCTCCGTCGGCGGCGTGGAGCCGCAGACCGAGACCGTCTGGCGCCAGGCCGACAAATACCGCGTCCCGCGCATCGCTTTCATCAATAAGATGGACCGCGTCGGCGCCGATTTCTTCGCCGCGGTAAAAATGATCCAGGACCGGCTCGGCGCTAGGCCCGTGCCGATCCAGCTGCCGATCGGCGCCGAGGATAAGTTCAAAGGCGTCGTCGATCTCGTGCAGATGAAGGCGATCATCTGGGACGAGGAAAGTCTCGGCGCAAAGTTCCACGTCGAGGAGATTCCGGCCGACCTGAAAGCGCAGGCCGACGAATACCGCGAGAAGCTGATCGAAGCGGCGTCGGATTCCGACGAAGCCTTGATGGACAAGTACCTCGAAGGGACGCCGGTCGGCGAGGCCGAGATCCGCAGCGCGATCCGCAAGGGCGGCTTGGCGATGAAGCTCGTACCGGTCGTCTGCGGCGCCGCATTTAAGAATAAAGGCGTACAGCCTCTGCTCGACGCGGTCGTCGACTACCTCCCTTCCCCGTCAGATATTCCTCCGGTTAGCGGCAAAAATCCCGACAATCAGCAAGAAGAAGAGCGGCTCCCCAAGGACGACGCGCCGTTTGCTGCGCTGGCCTTCAAGATCATGACCGACCCGTATGTCGGCACGCTCACGTTCTTTCGAGTTTATTCCGGCACGCTCAACTCGGGCTCCAGCATTTACAACTCGACCAAGATGCGCCGCGAGCGCATCGGCCGCCTGCTCAAGATGCACGCGCGCAAGAGCGAGGAGATCAAAGAGGTCAACGCCGGCGACATCGGCGCGGCGGTCGGCCTGAAGAATACCGCGACCGGCGATACGCTGTGCGACGAAGAAAAGCCGATCATTCTCGAATCGATCGAATTTCCCGAGCCGGTCATCTCGATCGCCATCGAGCCCAAGAGCAAAGCCGACCAGGAAAAGCTCGGCCTCTCGCTCCAAAAGCTAACGACGGAAGATCCTTCATTCCGCGTCCGCACCGACGAGGAGACGGGACAGACGATCATCTCCGGCATGGGCGAGTTGCACCTGGAGATCATCGTCGACCGCCTCGTGCGCGAGTTCGGCGTCGGCGCCAACGTCGGCAAGCCGCAGGTCGCGTATAAGGAAACGGTCCGCAAGAAGGTGGAGCAGGAAGGCAGGTTCATCCGGCAGACCGGCGGCCGCGGCCAGTACGGCCACGTCTATATTACCCTCGAGCCTCAGCAGGCCGGCGCCGGCTTCGAGTTCGTCGACGCCATCAAGGGCGGCAGCGTGCCGCGCGAATACATTCCGGCCGTCGAGAAGGGCATCAAGGAAGCGCTCGACAACGGCCCGATTGCGGGATATCCAGTGGTCGACGTCAAGGCGACGCTTTTCGAC
>DASWZY010000415.1:0-7811 GCA_036407055.1 Binatia bacterium | reverse complement strand
GAGCGCCGCGGCGCAGAAGGAGCCGTCGTTCGCGCCGATCGCGGCGCGCTTCAAGCAGTGGCAGGGCGAGAGCGTTTATGTCGTCGCACCGACGCGCAGCGAGGCGAACCGGCTGAAGGAATTGCTCGCGCATTACGAGCTTCACTTCGCCATGCCGCGCGGCGTCCCGCTGGAGAGCGCCGGCGAGAAGCCGGCGCAGGCGATTCTCGTCGGCAATCTCACGCAGGGATTTCGCCTGCCCGACGACCGTCTCAATGTCGTCACCGCGGATGAGATTTTCGGCACGCGGAAAGTTCAGACGTTCGGCGCCAAGCGCAGCGCGGCCGGCCATTTCATCACCAGCCTCAGCGAGCTCAAGCAGGACGACACGATCGTCCACCTCGATCACGGCATCGGCATCTACCGCGGCCTCAAGTTCCTGAAAGTCGCCGGCACCGAGGGAGAATATCTTCACCTGGAATACGAAGGCGGCGACCGGCTGTACCTGCCGGTCGACCGCATTAATCTCGTGCAGAAATATATCGGCGGCGAAGACGCGCGGCCCGCGCTCGACAAGCTCGGCGGCGCGACCTGGGAGAAGGTCAAGGCGAAGACGCGCAAATCGGTCATGGAGATGGCGCACGAGCTAGTGCAGATCTATGCCGCGCGCGAAGTCCACGAAGGGCAGACGCTCGCGCCGCCCGAGCACGTCTATCAGGAATTCGAGGCGTCGTTCGAGTTCGAAGAGACGCCGGACCAGGAAAAGGCGATTCAGGATGCGCTCAAGGACCTGAGCGCGCGAAAACCGATGGACCGGCTGATCTGCGGCGACGTCGGCTACGGCAAGACCGAAGTCGCGCTGCGCGCGGCGTTCGTCGCCGTCATGAGCGGCAAGCAGATAGCCGTGCTCGCGCCGACCACGATTCTCGTCGAACAGCACCTCGAGACGTTCCGCCGCCGCTTCCGCAACTATCCGGTCAGGATCGAGACGCTGTCGCGCTTCAGCACGTCGAAGGAAAACCGCCAGGTGGTCCAGGATGTCACCAAGGGTGTGGTCGATATCGTCATCGGCACGCACCGCCTGCTGCAGAAAGACATCGTATTTCGCGATCTCGGCCTCGTCGTCATTGACGAGGAGCACCGCTTCGGCGTCGCGCAGAAGGAGCGCCTGAGAAAGCTCCGCGCAACGGCCCATGTCATGAGCCTCACCGCGACCCCGATCCCGCGCACGCTCCACATGGCGCTCGTCGGCATCCGCGATTTGAGCGTGATCGAGACGCCGCCGCTCGACCGCCTCGCCGTGCGCACGTCAGTTATCCGCTACGACGAAGGCGTCATCCGCGAGGCGGTGCTGCGCGAGATCGAGCGCGGCGGGCAGGTCTTCTTCCTCCACAACCGCGTCGAGACGATCGAGCGAATGGCGCGGCGCATTGCAGAGCTCGTGCCAGAGGCGAAGGTCGAGCTGGCGCACGGACAGATGCAGCCGCGCGAGCTGGAGAAGGTCATGACCGATTTCGCCGAGAACCGCGCCCAGGTGCTGGTGTGCTCGGCGATCATCGAGTCGGGCCTCGATTTTCCCAACGCCAACACGATCATCATCAACCGCGCCGACCGCTTCGGGCTGGCGCAGCTGTATCAGCTGCGCGGACGCGTCGGGCGCTCGGCGCGCCGCGCTTACGCCTATCTCATGATCCCCGGCGAGACGCTGATCACGCGCGATGCCGAGCGGCGCCTGCGCGCGCTGCAGCAGGTCGACGAGCTGGGCGGCGGCTTCAAGCTCGCAGTCGAGGATCTGGAGATCCGCGGCGCCGGCAACCTGCTTGGCCGCGAGCAGTCGGGACAGATCGCCGCCGTCGGCTTCGAGCTCTATACCGAGATGATGCAGAAGGCGGTAAGCGAGCTGAAGGGCCAGCCCGTGCGGCCGGACGTCGAGCCGGAGATCCGCCTCGGTATTCCGGCCTATTTCCCGGACGAGTACGTCCCCGACGCGAATCAGCGTCTACTGTTTTACAAGCGGCTTGCGAGTCTGCGCGACGAGCCGGAGCTGGCGGAGATCAAAGAGGAGATGCGCGACCGCTTCGGCGGGTTTTCCGAGCCCGTGGAAAACCTCTTTCGGGTCATGGACCTGAGAAGGATTCTAAAAGAATATCTCGTCGAGCAGATCACCTACAACGACGGCCGGGTATCGATGTTGTTTCACCGCGAATCGCCGGTCAACGTTGAGCGGCTGGTCGCGCTCGTCGGCAAGAACGGCGGCAACCTGCGCCTGTCTCCGGAAGGTCGCCTCTCCTTCAGCCCCAAGAGCGAGGCGTGGGAGCAAGTCATCCCGGAAGTGATCGAATTTTTGCGGTCGATCCAGCTGCCGGCGCCGCGCGCCGCGTCCGAAGTCTCATCCGGCGCATCGGGCGCGTAAACTTAAGTCTTCACCTTCCGTTTTGCGAGCGCGCGCTCCCACGTTTTATCCGGCTGGTTGTTGAAGATGAGCGAGGTTTCGGCCGGGATGGCGAACCAGGCGCCGGATTCGATCTCAGCCTCGAGCTGCCCCGGTCCCCAGCCGGCGTAGCCGAAGATGAAAAGCTTTTGCCGCGGCCCCTTGCCGCCGGCGATCGCGCGCAGGATATCATCGTCGGACGTGACTCCCAGCCCGTTGCCTACGAACCGAGTATTTTTGTTTGCGTAATCATTGCTGTGCAGGATGAAAAGCTTCTCGACCTCGACGGGACCGCCGTAATGAATCGTGATGTTGCCCTTCGCGGTCGTTGCGTCGCGCCCGAGCCCCTTCAACAAGTCCGAGAGCGGTCCTTCGGCTACCGGCCGGTTGATGACCAGGCCGAGAGCGCCGTCTTCCCCATGACCGATCATGTAGATCACGGTCTCTTTGAAGCGCGGGTCGCCCATGGTCTGCGTGGCGACGAGAAACCATCCGACCAGGTGGCGTTCGTCCTCGGCGGCGCGCAACGGGCCGGCCGCAACGATCGTTAACGCGAGAAAAATGCCTGGCAACAGGACACGTTGCATGCGCTCTCTATAGCAGGGCGCCGGAGGCCCGTCTATGCGTCGATTGCTGTTGACCGTTTCGGCAGTGAATGGCAGAATGAGGTCCTTCAAGCCATAAGGAGGAGAGTGTTTTATGGCCGCAGTATTGCCGCCCATTGTCATGATCCTGATCGTCGCGCTGATCTTTTACTTTGCCAAGCGCAGCGCCGACAAGGAAGATTAGCTTTCTTTTCGAGTCGGGCTATGATAGCTATCCGGTTCTCAAGCATAAATTCCGGAAGTAAGGCTCGCCTATGCTGACGCAACGTTTTTCCTGCGCGGTTTTCGTTCTCCTTCTGACGGGTTTCGGTTCCTTCGCCACCTTCGCTCGCGCCGGCGTGGTCGAGCAGGTTCTCGTCGTCATCGACGGCGAGCCTTACACCCTCAGCGACTTTAAAACCTACGCCAAGCGCCAGATGAATCGCGACTTTCCGGCCGGAGATCTGAACGACTTGGGGAAGGACGATCAGCAGGTCGTCGAGCAGTTTATTACCGATAAGATGCTCGCCGGGGAAGTCAAACAGGCCGGCATCAAAGTCGCGGATGAGGACATCGACAACTACATCAATGACGTCAAGGAAAAAAACCGGATTGACGAAGCGCAGCTCAAAAAGGCCCTCGCGTCCGAGGGCGTCACGTGGGATAAATATCGCGCCTCGATCCGCGCGGAGATCGAAAAGAGCGAGATCATCGACGCGCAGGTGAGAAAGCGCGTTAACGTCACGCCGGAGGATGTCGAGCGCTACTACAACCTGAATCAGAAGAAATACGTCTCCGACCAGAAAGTGCGCTTGCGGCACATCCTGTTCGCGATTCCCGAAGGCGCCGACAAGGCGAAGGAAAAATCCGTTGCCGATCGAGCCGCCGAGGTCCGCCGAAGAATTCTCGCGGGCGAAGACTTCGCCAAGCTCGCTGAGACCTATTCCGAGGGCGCGGGGGCGACGGAAGGCGGCGACATCGGCTGGGTCAGCAAGGGAAGTCTATTGAAAGAAATCGACCAGGCCGCGTTCGGCAGGTTAAACGTCGGCGAGGTCAGCGAGCCGCTGCGGACCAGCGCGGGGATTCATCTTATCAAGCTCGAAGCTCGCGAGGGCGGCAAGCAGCTGGCGTTCGCCGATATTAAGGACAAAGTCCGCGAGGAAGTCCTCGCCAAGGCCATGGACGAGCGCTTTAAGAAGTGGCTCAAAAGCGATTTGCGCCGAAAGCACCGCGTCGACGTCAAGCTTGCCGGCGTCGTCTTTCGTCCGGAAGACACGAAGGAAGGGACGATGGACGCGCTCGTCGCTTCCGGCCGTCGGACCGAAGAATCGAATTGGTATGATTTCCTGAATCCGTTCAAGAAGACGCCAACCGAAGACGTCGATGAGACCGGAAAGCCGAGCCCGCGGGCGGGTCAGAACGTCGTCAGCCTTTTCGGCACGCCGCTCTTCCGCACCGAATCCGCGGACGATTCGGATACCGTCAACGAGGTCTTGGCGCCTATCGAAAATCCCAACCCCCCGGCGGAAAAGCCGCAGGAACAGCGCGGCTTCTGGAGCAAGCTGAACCCATTCTCGAAATAGCTGCGGCCGTGATCCCGAGTTTCGCGTGCGGCCGGCGCGGCTCTCGCGATCTCAATGCCATCCCGTATAGATAAACCACTCGTCGCCGTCACCATGGGCGATCCAGCCGGCGTTGGCCCGGAGGTCGTCCTGAAGGCATTGGCGCAGCCGGAGGTTTGCCGCGCATGCCGCCCGGTCGTTTTCGGCGACCTCGGTGTGCTTGAGCGCACGCAGAAAAAAATCCGCTCGCATATCCGTCTGACTTCATGGGAGCCGGGACGTCCTTGGCCGGACGGCGTCCCCCTCCGCTCGCTATCCGCGCTCTCGCCTGCAGAATCGAGGCCCGGGGTGCCTTCGCGCGCCTGCGGCGCGGCGGTTTATCGCTATGTCACCGAAGCCGCGCGCGCCGCGCTCGCGGGATCGGTCGACGCGATCGCGACCGCGCCGCTGAATAAAAAAGTTCTCAACATGGCCGGGCATCGCTATCCCGGCCATACTGAGCTGCTGACGGAAATAGCCGGCGTGCCGGAAAGCCGGATGATGCTTATCGGCGGCAGGCTGAAAGTGGTCCTGGTGACGGTGCATCTTCCATTGATGCGCGTCGCGGAACAACTCGACAGAAAAAAAATCCGCGTCACGATCGAGCTCACCGATCGCGCCCTCAGGCACTATTTCGCCCGCCGGAGACCGCGCATCGCCGTCGCCGCGCTGAACCCGCACGCCGGCGAGGAAGAGATTTTCGGCCGCGAGGAGAAACGCATTATTCTGCCCGCGGTAGCGGACGCGAGGCGCCGCGGCGTCGCGGTCTTCGGCCCGTTTCCCGCGGATAGCCTGTTTTATATGGCCGCGCGGGGCGACTACGACGCTGTCGTCTGCATGTTTCACGACCAGGGGCTGATCCCGCTGAAACTTCATCATTTTATCGGCGGCGTGGCATTGACGTTGGGCCTTCCGTTCGTTAGGACTTCTGTGGACCACGGCACGGCTTACGACATCGCCGGCAAGAATCGCGCCGACGCGACCAGCATGACGGAAGCGATCCTGCTGGCGGCGCGACTCGCGAGCGCAACGAAACGGCGGAGGAGATCATGAACCCGGCGATCTTTCGCGAATACGACATACGCGGGCTGGCGGAGAAGGACTTCGACGCCGATTTCGCGCTCCTCTTGGGAAAAGTTCACGGCACCGCCGTTTACAACAAAGGCGGCCGACGCGTTTCCATCGGACGCGACTGCCGTGCAACCTCCAATCCGTACGCCGAAGGCGTCATCAAAGGACTCATTTCCGCCGGTCTCCACGTCTACGACGTCGGTGTCTGCCCGACGCCGCTGCTTTATTTTTCGCTCTTTCATCTCGACGTCGAGGGCGGCGTGATGATAACAGCGAGCCACAATCCCGCCGAGTACAACGGCTTTAAAGTCTGCATGGGAAAAGAGACGCTCCACGGCGCGCAGATCCAAAACCTGCGCGAGCGCATGGAACGGGACGAGTTCAAGGAAAATCCCGGTGGCAAGCGCGAGAGCTACGCGATTATTCCTCCTTATTACGAGCATCTCCGGCGCGATGTGCCGTCGCTCGCGCGCCCGCTCAAAGTCGTCCTCGACGCCGGCAGCGGCGTCGCCGGGCCGGTCGCTCCGCCGATCTTCCGAAACCTCGGCTGCCAGGTCTGGGAGATCGCCTGCGAGATGGACGGCACGTTTCCAATCCATCACCCCGACCCCACGATTCCGGAAAACCTCGAGCTCCTGATCGATAAGGTCAAAGAGGTCAAAGCCGACGTCGGTATCGCCTACGACGGGGACGCCGACCGCATCGGCGCCGTCGATGAGAAGGGCAACATTCTGTGGGGCGACGAGCTGTTGATCCTCTTCGAGCGCGACATCCTAAAGAACAAACCCGGCGCGACGATCATCTCGGAAGTGAAGTGCTCGCAGCGGCTTTTCGACGACATCGAAAAGCGCGGCGGCAAACCGATCATGTGGAAAGCGGGGCACTCGCTGCTCAAGGCGAAGATGAAAGAGACCAAAGCGGTGCTCGCCGGCGAGATGAGCGGCCACATGTTCTTTGCCGACCGCTACTTCGGCTACGACGACGCGATTTACGCCTCGCTGCGCCTCGTCGAATTGCTCGCGCGCTCCAACAAACCGCTCTCGCAGCTCCTCGCCGACGTGCCGAAGAGCGTCAACACGCCGGAGATTCGCGTCGATTGCCCCGACGACAAAAAGTTCAAGATCGCGGAGCGAGCGACCGAGCATTTCCGCAAGCTATATCCCGTGATCGACGTCGACGGCGTGCGCGTGAAGTTCCCGGAAGGCTGGGGACTCATCCGCGCGTCCAATACGCAGCCGGCGCTCGTGCTCCGCTTCGAAGCTTCGAGCGAAGCGAAGCTTGCGGAGTACCGCGGCATCGTGGAGTCCGCGCTGCGCGACCTCCAGCGCTCTTAGATGGCCGGCAAGATCGTCATCCGAGGGGCGCGCCAGCACAATCTCAAAAACATCGACCTCGAAATTCCCCGCGACCGTCTGGTCGTGATCACCGGCGTTTCCGGCTCGGGGAAGTCTTCGCTCGCTTTCAACACCATCTACGCCGAAAGCCAGCGCCGCTATGTCGAATCGCTGTCGGCATACGCGCGTCAGTTTCTGGAACGGATGGAGCGTCCTGACGTCGACGCGATCGAAGGGCTCTCGCCCGCGATCGCGATCGAGCAGAAGGGCGCGAGCCGGAGCCCGCGCTCGACCGTCGGCACGCTTACGGAGATTTACGATTTTCTAAGACTCCTGTTCGCCCGCGTCGGCAAGCCGCACTGTTGGGAATGCGGCGCGGAGATCGCGGCGGTCACGATCGAGGAGATCGTCGACCGGCTGATGCGTTTGCCGGCGCAAAGCCAACTCCTCGTGCTCGCGCCGGTCGCGGTCGAGCCGAACGATCTCGAGGCCGAGCTCGATCGTCTCGCGCGCGCGGGCTTCGCCCGTGTGCGCATCGACGGCGAGATCCACGAGCTGGGAGAAGATGCTGCGCCGAAAAAGAAGGCCGCGAGCGTCGAACTCGTCGTCGACCGGCTCGCCGTCCGGCCGGGCATCGAAAAGCGCCTCGCCGATTCGCTGGAGATCGCTTCGCGCTACGGCAGGGAGGTCGTCAAGACCGCCGTCGTTGATCCCGACGGCCGGCATGAGGATCTCGTCTTCAGCCGCAAGTCGGTCTGCCTGAAATGCGGCGTATCCTATCCCGAGACCACGCCGCAGTTTTTTTCTTTCA
>DASWZY010000414.1:0-10672 GCA_036407055.1 Binatia bacterium | reverse complement strand
GACGGAAAAAAACAAACCGCTGGAGAAGAAGAGCGTCGCGGAGATCGCCGCGCTGCAGAACAAGGACGTGCTCGACGCGTTTCTCGATCTCTCGCTCGAGGAAAAGCTGGAGACGGTGTTTCAGACCTCGAGCAACAACGGTGACGAGAAAGCCGTCGCCGAGATTCTCCGAAGCCCGTCCACGCTCGTCGGCCAGTCCGACGCCGGCGCGCACTTAATTTACGACGCGGGCTACGGCTACGCGACACGCTTTCTCGGCCACTGGATCCGCGACCGAAAGATCATGACGCTGGAAGAGGGCGTGCGGAAGCTCACGTTCATGGTCGCATCGATCTACGGCCTCAACGACCGCGGGCTCATTCGACCCGGCCTCGCCGCCGATCTGGTTCTCTTCGATCCCGACGAAGTGCACGACTGCGAGCCCGAAGCGGTGAACGATCTGCCCGGCGGCGAGAAGCGGCTCGTGCAGAAAGCGAAAGGCATTCACATGACGGTCGTCAACGGCCAGGTGCTGACCGAAGACGGGCGCCACTCGGGCAATTTGCCCGGCCGCGTGCTCGGCCGCGTCGAGCGGCCGATCGGATAGCGATGTATTACGGCGAGAAAGGCATCGTCGGGCTCGTCAAGCCGACCTACCGGCCCGGCTCGATGGAGAGCTTCATCAAGCTCATGCCCGAGGGCGTCGGCTTCATCCCGTCGCATGTCGGCATCCGCGCCGGCAACGAAAAAGAATTTCAAGAAGCGCTCGCGGTCGCCGAGAAGAAAGTCGCGAAGCTCGCCGAGCGCGGCGCCGACGTCGTCATGATCATGGGCGCGCCGCCGGCGATGGTGCGCGGCCACGGCGCCGACCGAACGATCGCCGCCGAGCTCACGAAGAAATACGGGGTGCCGGTGCTGATCGCGACGATCGCGCAGGTCGAGGCGTTCCGCGCGCTCGGCATCAAGAAGCTCGTCGGGATCACTTACTTTCAGGACGATATGAACCGGCGCTTCGCGAAATTCCTCGAGGACGACGGCTTCGAAGTCGCCGCGATGAAGGGCATCGAAGTGCCGTTCAAGGACGCCGGCAAGCTCTCCCAGGAAGCGATCTACGACTTCGCGAAGAAAACCTTTCTCGAGCACGGGCCGGCGGACGGCATCTACATGCTCGGCGCCGGCTGGCACAACCTGCCGATCATCGAAGCGCTGGAGCGCGATTTGAAAACGAATGTCGTCTCGAGCATCCCAGCGCAGGTCTGGGCGACGAAAAAACAGCTCAATCTCCGCGAGCCTCTCAAAGGTTACGGCCGGCTGCTCGCCGAGATGCCGTAGTGCTGCCGATGAAACCTCTATTTCCGTTCACGGCGATTGTTTTTATATTTCTCCTGCCGGTCATGGCCGCCGCGGCCGAAGTCCGCGACAAGGCCGAGGCCGAAGGCAAAGTCGCGTTCTACGCCTCTATGACGGCGACCGACGCCAAGGCGCTGGTCGACGGCTTCAAGCAGGCGTATCCCAAGATCGATGCCGAGTTCTACCGCACCAGCGACTCGCAGCTGATGGAAAAGATGCTGACCGAGGGCCGCGCTGGGCGCTCGCTGTGGGACGTCGTCAGCGAGACGGGCTTCTACGGCCATCTATTGAAGAAGCGCGGCATGTTCGCCGCGTACGACACGCCCGAGCGGAAATTTTATCGCGACGCCTTCAAAGACCCGCAGGGATTGTGGACGTCGATTTACACGACCTACGCCGTTTTCGGTTACAACGCGCGCAACGTGCCGAAGACGAGCGTGCCGAAATCCTACGAGGATCTGCTCAAGCCGGAATGGAAAGCGCTGATCGGCATCGAGTCGCGCGCGTACGAGTGGTTCGCGACGACGATGCGGAACATGGGCGGCGAGGAAAAAGGTCTCTCATTCATGCGCCGCCTGGCGCAGCAGCAGCTCCAGCCGCGCCCGGGGCGCACGCTCGTCGCGCAGCTCGTCGCCGCCGGCGAATACAAAGGATCGCTTTCGGTCTATTCGCAGAGCTACGAGGTCTTGAAGCAGAGCGGCGCGCCGGTCGACTGGGTGCCGCTCGATCCGGTCTACGCGAGCATTCATCCGACCGGCATCAACGCGAAGGCGCCGCATCCGAACGCGGCGCGTTTGTTCATGGACTTCCTCCTCTCGAAAAAGGGGCAGGAAATTTTGCGTGCGGCGCGGCGCATCCCGGACCGTATCGACACGCCGCCCGATCCGCCTCGCCTCATCGAAGGCATCCGGCCGGCGGTGACTTCGGGCGAGGTCTACGACAACTTCGAGAAGTACATCAAGCTGTACGAAGACACTTTCAAGTTTCCGAAGTAACGCCATGCGCGTCGTCGTCCAGGGGCTCACGAAGACGTACTTCAGCGGGCGCAAACTCGAGAAGCGCGTCCGCGCGCTCGGCGGCGTCGATCTCGAGATCAGGGACCGCGAGTTCTTCGGCGTGATCGGGCCGACAGGCTGCGGCAAGACGACGCTGCTCCACGTCATCGCCGGCCTCGAGAAGCCGACCGCCGGCTCGGTCGAGTTCGTCGGCGATAAGCGCACTGAGGCGATGGTGTCGATGGTCTTTCAGGACGCCGCGCTGATGCCGTGGCGCACGGTCTCGGAGAACGTGCCGCTCGGGCCGGAATTCCGCAATCAGCCGGTGCCGATCTATAAGAGAGCCACGCAGTATTTTCTCGAAATGGTGCGCGTGCTCGATTTCGGCGGCGCGCATCCCGGCGAGCTGTCGGGCGGCATGAAGCAGAAAGTGGCGATCGCCCGAGCGCTCACGAACGATCCCGAAGTCATCGTGATGGACGAGCCGTTCGCCAGCCTTGACGCGCAGACCCGGCTGCTGCTGCGCGAGGAATTGGTCAACATTTGGGAGAAGAACAAAAAAACCGTCATCCTCGTCACGCACAACATCGAGGAAGCCGTGATGCTCTGCGACCGCGTCGCGGTCATGAGCGCCGCGCCGGGAATCGTGAAGAGCATCGTCCCGATCGACCTGCCGCGTCCGCGCGGCTTCAAGACGATGCACGACCCTGACTTCATCAAATGCCTGGAAAAAATCTGGGAGCTTTTGCGCAGCGAGGTCGACCGCGCGATGCGCGAGAACCATCGCTCCGGCCCCGAGGAGGAGCCGCCTCAGCGGCGCAAGTCGATTTTCGACTGGTGGTAAAAGATAGTATCGAGTTGCGAGTTCCGGGTTTCGAGAAACCTCAGAGAAGAAAGAACCAAGCGAGATTCTTCGCTGACGCTCAGAATGACAGCAAGGCATCTACATAAAAGTGTCATCCTGAGCGAAGCGAAGGATCTCTCCGCGAATTTAGGAGAGCAAAATGGCGGATAGAGTTTTGAAGGTCGCGGTCGCGGGCCTCGGCGTCGGCAGCACGCAGATCATTCCGGCGATGGCGCAGATGCCCGGCTTCAAACTGGTCGCGGCGGCGGACTTCCGCAAGGACGCGCTGGAGACCTTCAAGGAAAAATACGGCGGCCGCGGCTACGACAGCGTCGAGAAGCTCTGCGAAGACCCGGATGTCGAGGCGGTCTGGATATCGACACCGAACCAGTTCCATTGCGAGCACGTGATCACGGCCGCGAACCACGGCAAGCACGCCGTCGTCGAGAAGCCGATGGCGCTCTCGATCGCCGAGTGCGAGAAGATGGTCGCCGCGGTCGAGAAAAACAAAGTGAAGCTTCTCTGCGGCCACACCCAGAGCTTCAACCCAGCCATCCGCGCGATGCGCAAGGCGATCAAGTCCGGCGAGCTCGGGTCCGTGCGCGCGCTCCACACCTGGATGTTCACTGACTGGATGCTGCGCCCGCGCATGCCGCAGGAATTGGATTTGAAAACGGGCGGCGGCGTGGTCTATCGACAGGGACCGCATCAGATCGACACGATTCGCCTGCTCGGCGGCGGTATGGTGCGGAGCGTCCGCGCCGTCACCGGTCAATGGATGCCCGAGCGTCCGGCGCCGGGATATTACTCGGCGTTTCTCGAATTCGAGGATGGCACGCCGGCGAGCGTCGTTTACAACGGCTACGGCTACTTCGATACCTCGGAGCTTACCTGGGAGACGGGCGAGCGCCATTACAATCCGGAAGAGCGCATCGAAGTGCGCCGCGCGCTCCGCAACAAGACGCTCAACGAGGAGAAGGCGAAAGAGGCGATGCGCTTCGGCGGCAAGCGCGAAGGGGAGTTCGCGCACGGTACGGCGCTCGAGGAGAACCGGCGGCGGCGCGGCATCCAGGGCGGCGGCCACTTCTTCGGCATCACGCTCGCGACGTGCGAGCGCGGCGACATCCGCCAATCGCCCGAGGGCATTTACCTTTACGGCGACGCAGGGCGGAAAGAGCTGCCGGTCACCGGCCGCAGCGCGTCGCGCTTCTCGGAGCTGCAGGAGCTCTATGACTCGGTCGTCGAGGACCGCCCCGTGTACCACGACGGCCGGTGGGGAATGGCGACGCTCGAAGTCTGCCTCGCGATCATGCAGTCGGCGCGCGAGCACCGCGAGATCACGCTGACACACCAGAGCCCGACGAGCGATTGATGAGCGTGGTTTCATTGCGCGTTGAATGAAAGTTGTTTTGCAGGAGGACAAGACCGGCTGCGGGCTTGCTTGCGTGGCTATGATCGGCGGAAAAACTTACGCCGAGGTGAAACAGGCGGCGGCGAGCCTTGGCATCAGAGTCAAAGATAAGAAGCTTTATTCAGAGACGCAATACGTCAGACGCTTGCTGCGTCGATTCGGAATCGAAACGGTTCCCGGCGAAAAGCCTTTCGTCTCATGGGACGCGCTACCCCACAGGGCGCTTCTTTCCATTAAGTACCACAAGGAAAACGATCGGCCGATGTGGCATTGGGTCGTCTTCGAGAGGAATGAAGGGCAGGCGGCGGTTCTCGATCCGGCGAAATATATGCTGCATCATCGCAGGACCGACTTCGGCGCGATGAAGCCGAAGTGGTTCATCGAAATTGTGGAGAAGTGATTTATCGAGCACCGAGCGCCAATGAAGCACGACTATGCAGCGATTGAAGGAATCGAAAAACTTGAAGCCGTTTACGGCGACGCGTTGTGCTTTCACGACTCTGAAGTAGTACGCGTAGAGCTTATCCGCGGTCGCTCGAACGAAGGCGAGGCGTCTCTTGTCCTATCGATTCATCTATTCGCGGTGGAAGGGGTTGACCACGGAGTATATCGATTCGGCCGTCACAACGTCGCAACCTTTCAGTTCGACACGATACAGGAAGTTCAACTGGAAGGATTCAATCACCAAAATATGCTGATGGATCTTTCCGTTGCGGTATTAACGCCGCCACAAAACGGCGCTCGATATAAGGTCTCGCTCGAATCCGGCTACGGGCTCGGTGGGACCTTTAATTGTTACAGGATTAAGCTGATCTCCGTTTCTGCGGGAATCCCACCGGGCAGTTCCTATTCCTGACTTTCATCAGGGTGTTTCTTTCTACCTTGTCATCGAGCGCTCGGCTTTGCCCGAGTAGTTGATGAAGACGGTTTTCAATTCGGTAAAAAAGTTCAATCCCTCTTCCGCCATCTCGCGCTCGCCGACGCCGGTTGCCTTGGTGCCGCCGAAAGGCAGCTGCGCCTCGCCGCCGATCGTCGGCTCGTTCACGTGCACCATGCCGCTCTCGACGCCCTCGACGAAGCGCATGATCGTGTCGACGTTCTCGGTGAAGATCGACGACGTGAGGCCGTAGTCGACCGCGTTGGCGAAGCGAAGCGCCTCGTCGAGATTCTTCGCGGTCGCGACGGACAGCACCGGGCCGAAAATCTCCTCGCGGAAGATGCGCATCGACGGAGTGACCTCGTCGAAGATCGTCGGCTCGACGAAGTAGCCGCCGTCGAGATGCTGGGGTTTGCCGCCACCGAGCACGAGGCGCGCGCCCTCGCGCTTGCCGACGTCGATGTAATCGAGATCGGTCTTCCACTGCTTTTCGTCCACCGCCGGCCCCATGTCGATGCCGTCCTCCAGTCCGGGGCCGATTTTGATTTTCTTCGCCTGCGCGACGAGCCGCTCGACGAGCGCCGCTTTGATCTCCGGCATCGCAATCACGCGCGAAGTCGCCGTGCAGCGCTGCCCCGTCGAGCCGAACGCGCCGCCGTGGATCGCGACCGCGGCCTTGTCCAAATCGGCGTCGGGCATGACGATGACGGCGTTCTTGCCGCCCATCTCGCACGTCACTTTGGCGCCGCGCATCGCTGCTTTCACGTACAGCGCGCCGCCGATCTCGTTCGAGCCCGTGAACGAGATCGCGCGCAGCTCTTTCGCGGCGACCATCGCCTCGCCCACGACCGAGCCGGAGCCGACGACCATGTTGAAGACGCCGGGCGGCAGTCCGGCCTGCTCGTATATCTCCGCCATCAATGCCGACGTCGCCGGCGTCAATTCCGCCGGCTTGAAGACGACCGCGTTGCCGGCCGCGAGCGCCGGCGCGGATTTCCATACCGGAATCGCCCAGGGAAAATTCCACGGCGCGATCAGTCCGACGACGCCGAGCGGGCGGCGAATCGTGTAGGTGAACGTGTCGCGCGCCTCGGATGGCAGCGTCTTCCCGTGCATGCGAAAGCCTTCGCCGGCGTAGAATTCGAGCAGCGAGATGCCTTTCATGACCTCGCCCTTCGCCTCTTTGAGAATTTTTCCTTCCTCGCGCGTGAGCGTGCGCGCGATCTCGTCGGCGCGCTGGCGCGCGATGTCGGCCGCCCGCCAGAGCACGCGGCCGCGCTCCGGGCCGGGCGTGTCGCGCCACTTAGGAAACGCCGCGGACGCCGCGGCGATCGCGCGCTCGACGTCGGCCGTCGTGGCCGCGGGAAATTCCGCCAGGATGTCGCCCGTGTCGGCGGGATTGATATTGCGGACGAGCCGCTCCGATTTCGGGTGCTGCCATTTGCCTTCGATATAGGAGCCGGTATGCATAAAAGCCTCGTTCAGATTTCGTTGACCGCTCGGACTTTAGCTTTTTTCTTCTTCGCCTGCTCCCAGACGTAGCGGGCAACCGCGAGGTCCTCGTCGGCGAGGCCGTTCGACTGGAACAGAATCCGGTTCGGCCGCGGCAGGGGACCTTTCCCGGCGACGACGTTCTCCAGCGGGACGACTTTTTCCCAGCGGGTGACGCCCTCGTTGCACGCGGCGATGAGGTCGCCGCTGTCCGTCTGCGCCGTCGGCAGATCGTCGGTCGTGACGAGATCCATGCGGCGGATGAGCGCGCCGGAGACTTCGTGCTTGACGGGCTGGTTGGCGCCCATCGAGATGACGAGACATTCGTCTTTTAGCACCCGGCCGTCGGTGAGCGGCTGCGCCGCGTCGGTGGCGAGAACGAAGATGTCGGACTCGCGCTCGACCTGCTCCAGCGACGCCGCTTCTTGGAACGGCACGCGGACTGTGCGCTTCATCTCCTTGATGAACGCGTTGATCTTCTTCGAATTGCGGCCGTAGACGAGAATCTCGCGGATTTTGCACGCATGCACGATCGCCTCGACCTGGAAGGTCGCCTGCCATCCGGGGCCGACGATGCCCAGCGTATCGGTCGTCGGCGGCGCCAGATATCGGGCCGCGACGCCGCTCGCCGCCCCCGTGCGCAGGCTGCTCAGGTACCCGGCGTTCACGATCGCGCGAATCTCGCCGGTGCGGCCGTTGTACAGGGTGATCGTGTTCGACGCGCCCGCGTAGGCGCGCAGGCACAAAAGATCCGCGCCGCCGTGCCACGCCGCCATGAAGTTCAGCTGTTTCTCGCTGCCCTTGAGCCGCCGGCGCGGAATGCTGCGGGTCCTGCCGGCCGCGCGGTCGCGGAACATCTCTTCGACGAGCTTCACCGCGCGCGGCATGTCGATCAGCCGCCGCGTCTCTTTTTCACCGATGACCACCGCCATGTTTGCCGCCTCGCGCATTGCTTAACATAGCGCCGATATCTTGGAAAGCCGCAAAAGAACGGGCATAATACGCAGCAGAAGGACCCGCGTATGGAATCTTACCCCCGCTGGACATACGTCGTCATCTTCACGCTGCTCGTCGTCGTGGTCGTGCTGTCCGTCCGCGCGCTGAGAAAAAAAGGCGCCGATACCGTCGCCATCACGCCGGTGGAAAAGAGCGCGCCGCAGCAGGAAATCACTCCTCCGGCGGATAAGCCGGATAATCAGGTCGCGCAACGCGACGCCGAAAGCGAGCGGCGCATCCAGGAGCTTACGGCGGACGTCGAGCGCCTGCGCAAGGAAAACGAGGCGAACGCCGGCCGGGTCAAAGATCTGGAGGTGAAGCTTGCGGACACGCGGAGCGAGCTCGCCGCCGCACAGCAGAAATTGAAAGCCGCGCAGAAGCAGCTCGCGCGCGCTCCGTCGCCGGCTGCGCCATCGGCGCGCGAACGGACCGTGGCGCAGGCCCCTCCGCCGCCGAGAGATCGAACGGTAGCGCCTCCGGCGCCGCCGCCCGCGGCGCCTCCACCGCACCGCGCAAGCGAAGCGGGGCAGTACGAAGTCGTGCGCGACACCGCGCTCTTGGAGAGGCCGTCTTCCTCGGCGCGCGAGGTCGCGCTCGTCCAGCGCGGCATCGTCGTAAACGTGGTCTCGTCGATCGGAGACTGGTACGAGGTGCGTTCTAAATACGGCAAGCCGCCCGGATACATCCGCCGCGAAGACGTCACACCGAAGCCGACGCAATCTGAAAACAGGGACCGTTTCTAACCGGAGGAGAGGAGACTCGATGAAGATTTCACTACGACGATATTTATTGACCGCCGGCGCATTGCTCATGGCGGCTTCCGCTTCGGCGCAGGATTACAAAGCGATTCTCGGCGACACCAACCGGCCGCAGGCCGAGCGCGACCTCGACGCGGTGCGCAAGCCCGACGCGATGCTCAAGTCCTACAGCGTCAAGCCGGGCGAGAAAGTCGCCGACCTGATGGCGAGCCGCGGCTATTACACCGCGATCCTGTCGCAAGTCGTCGGCCCGAAAGGCGTCGTCTATTCGGCCAATCCGACGGTGCGCGAAGAGACGCGCGAGCGCTTCAAAGCGCCGCAGTATGCCAACGTGAAAATCGTCGAGGGGCCGATGGCGAGCGTCGGGCTGCCGCAGGACGGCTCGCTCGACTTCGTCTTGCTGAACCTCGATTATCATGAGATTGCGAAGGATGACCGCATCGCGATGAACAAGCGCGTGTTCGCGGCGTTGAAGCCGGGCGGCTCGTACGGAGTTGTCGACCACGCCGCGGCGTCAGGCGCCGGCGACTCGGTGGCGAAGACGCTCCACCGCATCGAGCCCGCGCTCGTCGTCAGCGAAGTCACCGCCGCGGGTTTCAAGCTCGGCAAGGAATCCGACCTGCTGAAGAACCCCGACGACCCGCACACGACCAACGCCGTGAAGGAGCAGCGCGGTAAGAGCGACCGGTTTGTTCTGAAATTCGACAAGCCGAAATAGTGCCGAGCCGATAAGCTTCGCAGCCCTGCGTTCTCGGTTGTCGGCCATCCTCAGCGTACCAACCACGTACGCTTCCGGTGTCCTCCTTTGATGAGACGAAAAGACGACGAAGCTTGAAAAACTATCTTCCGTACCTGCCGACCAGCTCGGCTTCGGCCAGCACGTGGCCTTTCATCGCGGCGAGAAGCTGTTGCTTCGTCGCGCCGGGTTTTAAATCCGTCGCCGCATCGAGCGCGTACAGCTTGAAATCATATCGGTGCGTTCCGCCCGGCGGACACGGCCCGCCGTATCCCGTCTTCCGGAAATCGTTGGCGCCTTGCTTCGCGCCGTTCGGCGCAGCATTGCCGCCGCTTCCCTCCGGCAACTCCTTCGCATTCGCCGGCAGATCGTAAAGCACCCAGTGCACCCACGTGCCGCCGGGCGCGTCGGGATCGTCGACGATGAGAGCCAATGCTCTCGTGCCGGCCGGCGCGCCGGTCCATGAGAGCGCGGGTGAAACGTCGCCGCCGTCGCATGTGTGCTTGCGCGGGATGTCGCCGCCGTTTTGGAACGCGGCGCTTTTGATTTGCAGCCGCGGTTTTTCCGCGCCATGCGCGGGCGCGCAGAAAGCCAAGAAGATCGCGGATGCGGCGAACGCGAATTTCTTCTTCCGATTCATAAAAGTACTGGTAAGCGCGGATACTTCCTGCTAAATACTAGCGTTACTTTTCCGACCGGCGCAACACCACGAGAAATTCTTGGAAGAGTTATCGACGCCCGCTACCGCCGAAGCTCCAGTAGCCGAAGCCCCGTTCGGCCTGCGCGCGTTTTCTCCTCTCCGCTATCTCGACTACCGCTATCTCTGGAGCGGCACGGTGCTCATGAGCGCCGGGCAATGGATCCAGCAGGTGACGCTCGGCTGGCTGCTGTACGATCTCACGGGATCGTCGGTGCTGCTCGGGGCGCTCAACGGGGTGCGCGCGCTGCCCTTCCTCGTCGCCGGTCCGATCGCCGGGGTCGCCGCCGACCGCATGGACCGCAGGCAGCTGATGCTGCGGACGCAATACGTGCTGATCGTGACCGCGCTCGCGATGGGCGCGCTGGTCGTCTCGGGATATCTCCAGCCCTGGCATCTGTTCGTCTTCACGCTGCTCACCGGCATGGCATGGGCGTTCAACGAGCCCGTGCGTCAAAGCTGTGTCCCGGGCGTCGTGCCGAAAAACGAGCTCATGAGCGCGATCGCGCTCAACTCGATGGGCTTCAACATCAACAAG
>DASWZY010000413.1:0-4088 GCA_036407055.1 Binatia bacterium | reverse complement strand
GGGCGGCGGCGCGAGAATGCAATGATTAAAAAAATCTTCCCGTGGCTCGGACGCGAGTTCGTAGAGCTTTCCGCCGAGGCAAAATCCGCCGGCGCGCCGGCGGAGCACGCGCGCGAGATTTTCGCGCGCTTCGACAGCGAGCTCAAAGCACTAGGCCTCTCCCTCGACGACACGGTGCGCAGCCGCCTCTGGGGGCGCGACCGCAAAAGCCGCGACCAGGGCAGCGAGGAGCGCGTGCGAGCCTTGTCCGGCCGCGCGCGCTCGGCGAGCTCGAGCTTCATCGCGCCCGACCGCTTCGATTCCGGCGCTTCGGTCGCGGTCGACCTCGTCGCGATGCGTCCCGCGCGGCCGTGCGACAAGATTTTAAAGGAGTACGACCCGCCGATTACGCCGCTGCGCTATCTCGTCTACGATTCCGTCGTGGTCCTCTCCGGCGTCACGGCGGTCCTTCCCACGCTCGAAGATCAGATGGGAAATATCCTCTCGCGTATCGGCGGTTCGCTCGCCGATGCGGGTGCGTCGTGGGAAAAGGTCGTGAAAATTTCGTTCTATCTCCACCGGAGCCAGACGATCGACGCCCTCAACGCGCTTTTCCGCAAAGTCGTTAGCGCCGACATCCCGCAGATGGAATACGCCTTCGTCGACGGCTACTCCGCCGAAGGAAAGCTAATCGAGATCGAGACCACGGCGCGGCTTTAGCGACCTCCCACCCAATTTGTGGCGGGGCGCATGCTATAATGCCTCGCCATGAGCGCCGCAAGGAAAGACCTCGACGATTCGCTGCACTCTCTCGCCCACCAGGGGTTGAAAGCGTCTCCTACCGGGCTTGTCCTTTACTATTTAGAAGATCGCAACAGAGTCGTGAGGTTCGCCGCGGCTCGCGTATTGCACTTGCGCCCGAGCCGAAAAGCTCTCGCGCGCGCAGCCAAGCTTTTGCGTAGTGAGGAGGTGAGAAAGCGCGAGATCGCCGCGTATGTACTCAGCCAGCTCGGCACAACGAGAAGACCTTACAAGAAAGAATCGACGAGAATACTGCTGCGCGCTCTTTCGCGCGAGCAGAACACGGCGGTGCGTGCGATGATCATTTTGGCCCTGGGGTTCCTGAAGTCGCGGCCGGCGATGCGACGCGTTCTCGGCTTCGCGAACGACCGCTCGCCGCGTGTGCGCGGCGAAGTCGCACTCTACATCGGAGACATCTATTGCATGCGTTCAAAAAGCATCCCGCCGCGGCTCATGCGGCTGTTGCACAAGTTCAACGCCGAGCGCTCCCGCGTGGTGCGCTGGCACGCATCGCTGGCGCTAGAGCTCGTGCGCGGCCCGACGCCGGAAGAGCGCGCGGAGCGGCGGGCTTGGCTCGCGAAACAGCGAAAGAAAGCTCACAAGTAAGTTTGACGTCGCTTTAACGAGAATTTAGCCCACCGCGCGCCAGATCAGGGCGACGCCGACGGCGAACAGGATCGCGAGCAGCGCGCGGTTGAAGGTCTCCTGGTTCACGCGGTCCTGCGCTTTTAATCCAAGATAGAATCCCGCGAGCACGAACAATGTCACGCCGAGCGAGAGCTCGAGTCTCGCGCGGTCGAAGAGGTTCCAGGTCGAGACGGCGGCGAGCTGCGAGAGCTTGGTCACGATGAAGATCGTCGCGATCGATTTGATGAACTCGACCTTGGGGAGCCTGAGGCTGTAGAGATAAATCGCCGGCACGGGCCCCGCGGCATTGGTCATGCCGTTCAGAAATCCGCCGACAATGCCGACGACAAACGAGAGAATTTTCTCCAGGCGCGCGGAAATCCGTAATTCGAGGCGCAGCAGGCTCCAGACAACGAAAGCGAGAACCGTCACGCCGAGCGTGAGATTTAGTATCCACCCCGGCAGCATCACGAGCACCCTCGTGCCGAGAAAAACGCCGAGGATCGTCCACAGCAGCAGCCATTTGAAGCGGAGAAAAATCTCGATCGACAGGCTACGGCGAAAAATCTGTGTCGCGTCCATGAGAAGATTGGGGATGATGAGAATGACGACGGCGGTGCGGATATCGAGCAGCAGCGCGACCATGGGCGTCGCGATCATCGGAAAGCCCATGCCGCTCGTGCCTTTGACAAAGGCGGCGAGCAGCAGCGCGGCGGCGACGCCGAGCGTGGTGAGATCCAGCGACATTAAATCCGCTTCACGGTTTCCGGCATCTCTGCTATAGATGCGGACGATTTATGGAGGGGATCAAACGATTGCTCCGCCGCACGCCCGTGCGGACATTTATTCTATACCCGCTGCTCACGATTATCTTCGAGCTTCTCCTCTATCGCCGACTCGACTTTCATCCGTGGTATCTTCCCATTATGCTCTGGGGCTATCTGCAATATCGCTGGTGCGGGCGCTATCGCGTCAAGCGGGGCGGCGGCGGGCCGGGGCTCGACACGCCGCCCGAGCGCATGGTCGTGAGCGGGCCGTATTATTATACGCGCAACCCGATGTATCTCGGCCACATCATTTTTCTCATCGGGCTTACGCTCACCCTGCGTTCGTGGTTGGCGGCGGCGATCACGCTCGCGACGGCAATCTGGTTCCACACCCGCGTTCTTGGGGATGAAAAGAGACTACTCGCGCGCTGGGGCGAGCCTTACCGCCGCTACATGGTCGTCGTGAAGCGGTGGATTCCAGGACTATTCTAAGCAGTTCCGCGTTCCGCGTTTAAGCTAACTCCCAAAGCTGGGAACTAACTTCCGAGCCATTCCCGCCGAAAGCGGGAGCGACGGATAAGACACCCGCCGCTATCCGTCTCGAAAACCAAAACTACGCGAAACTATGTGGGTTTTACCCGCTTCGCCTTCGCCTTCTCGCCCGTGGTCCAGTAATCGCCTTTGACCGCGAGCTCCGCCTCCTCGATATCCTGCTGCGTCCAGTCGCCCAGGCTGTAGCCGTACCACGGCATGCGCGGCTTGAGCGTCGGCAGCCCGAGTTCCTCCCATATTTCTTTCGAGCGCTCCATGAATTCCTTCCGCGGCAACGAGACCGGCGTGTACGGCCACGGCCGCGTCGCGTCGATCAGCAGCGCGCTCCCCGGCGTCTGGCGCGAGACGTGCGTCGGCACGCCGGGCGGATAGCACGAGGGATCGAGGCCCGGCGATTTGCCCTTGACGACCATCACGTCCTTGTCCGGGATCACGTTGTAGGAGATCGCCCAGTTGATCATCGCCGGGTCGCGGATGTCGATGTCCTCGTCGACGGCGATGCAGATTTTTGCGTAGCTGCCGCTGAAGCCCGCGGTCGAGTTGAGCGCGCGCCACACGTCGCCCGAATTGGTCTTTTTCATCTTCACGACGCAGTACGCTTGCCCGCTGCCGCTCACCTCGTCGTGGATCGCGACGTCGAGCACGGCGGGATTCCCCGCGTCGTGGCGCAAGAGTTTATAGATGACTTTTTCCGTGCCGGTGTGCTTGATCTTGCTCGACTCGCTCGGCGGGAACTGGCTCATGAGCGTCGTGTAGATCGCGTCTTTCCGATGCGTGATGCAGGTCACTTCCAAAAAGGGCGCGATGCCGCGATGGCCCATGTAGCCGGGATATTCGCCGAACGGCCCCTCGGGCTCGATCCATTCGGTCGAGATTTTTCCCTCGATCACGATCTCGGCGGTCGCGGGGACCATAAGATCGATCGTCTTGCACCTGATCAGCGGCACCGGCTCGCCGGCAAGGCCGCCCGCGAGGCGGTACTCGTCGAAGTCGTACGGCAGCTTCGCCGTCGCGGCGTAAGCGATCGACGGAATGACGCCGATTACGATCGCGGCTTCGAGCGGGATGCCCTTCGCCTGGCATTTTTTCCAGTGCATGCCCATGTGCTGGCCCAAAAACAAGCCGCCGGTGCGGTCCGGCGCCTTGATCTGGCCTCGGTAGTTGCCGACGTTGTAGATGCCGGTGTCGGGATCTTTCGTCACCCAGTTGGCCGAGGTGAGATAGGGCGCATTGTCGAAGCCCGGCGTCGAGATCGGCACCGGGATCATGTCGAGGCCGAAGCCGCTCAGCAGGTCCTTGCCCGTGCGCACCATTTCCTGCGCCGGGCCGGACTCGACGATCATCGGCGCGATCGGATGGAGC
>DASWZY010000412.1:0-11942 GCA_036407055.1 Binatia bacterium | reverse complement strand
CACTTACAAGCTTACATTCGGCGATGAAGGCGATTTGCTCCGGCGATCCTTCCGGCATCGCGATAAACGTCGTCATGAAACTTTTGTTTCAACTATCCCAGCGAAACTTTCTTGTCAACGCCGTTCATCTGAAATCGTTATCATAGGGTTTTGCGCATCCGCGATGAGATTGACCGATCGTTTCATGCTCGCAACTGGCGCCAACAAAGGATGGCGATGGATGCCGCGATTAGGGGACGAGCACCTGCCGGGCAGCTTAAGAGATCGTGTAAGGCGGGATTCGGTTGTTCGAGCGCGTCCTATGCTCTGATCTTTCCGTTCTTAAAATCTATCGATTCGGATTATCGGACCTCTTTCGCGATCTTTTGCGGAAATCCTTCCCGCTCCAGCTCTTGCAGCAAACTATTATCGTATAAATCTTTCGCGCTCTTCGCGCCGGGCTTTTCCGTCGCGGCGAGGCCGGCTTCGATCACCGCCGGATCGGTGAAAGGCATCAGCGGAACATTCTTGGCGAAGTAATCGTAGGTCTGCGAGAGAATCTGCGGGTCGTTTTGCTTCGTGTATTTCGCGGTGACCTGCATCGCGTAATCTTTTTTCTGCTTGAAGATGTGCAGCCCTTCGATCAAGGCCATTAAAAATCTTTTCGCCGTCGCGCGATCCTGCGTGACAGTCGCGCGCTTCACAGCGATGACCGACGTGGGATATTTGATGCCGAGCGCGCCGAGGTCGGCCATGATGCGGAGACCGCGCGCGGCGGCGGTGAAGAGCGCCGGCGGCGCAACCGCGGCGGCGGAGACGCTCCCGGATTCGACCGCGGCGATCCGTAGCGCGTCGGGGCCGGCTTGAATGAAGGTCACATCTTTCGGGCCGAGGCCGAGTTTCTCGATCGCCGCGCGGATCGCGACCTCCTCGATGCCGCCGATACGCGAGACCGCGGCGCGCTTGCCTTTCAGATCGGCCGGGGTGCGGATACCGTTGCCGGTGATCAAGCCGTAGGGCATCAATCCGTAGACCGTGGCAAGGATCACGATGTCCGCCCCCTGAACCGCGGCCTGGATCGGCGACGCGGCGCCGAGGTAGGAGAAGCGGATCTCGTTCGCCATCACCGCCTGGATGTTGGTGAGGCCGCCGGAGATGAGGACGAGATCGGTGTTCAAGCCGTACTTCTTGAACATGCCCGAGTCGTACGTCACCCAGAATGGGATGTTCTGCCCCGAGTTTCCCGAATAACTCAAATGGACGGTTTGCGCTTGTGCCGGCTGCGCGCAAACGAGCGCCGCGACGATGGCGAGCACGGCGATCCAACTTGCGGGTCTTTTCCTCATAGTTGTCGTGTTTTCCTCATACGGTTTTGAATGAACACTTACCTTTAGACCAGCGGCGCGTCAGCGTCAACAGCGCGATGCGAATTGACGCGGATGCGCATTTCGCTTAAATTTAGTGGATGCTTCTCGGCCTCGATGTAGACGGCGTGGTGGCGGATTTTCTCGGCCCCTTTCTCCGCTTCGTCGAGAAAAAAACCGGCTGCGGGCCGATCGCGCCCGAAACCGTCGTCGATTTGAGCTACAAAGGCCATCCCGTAATCACCGACACCGTCCTGGAACAATGCCTCGCCGCGCTCGCCGACGAGCCCGATTTCTTCAAGCGGCTCGTCCCGCTGCTGGCGGCGCCGGAATGGCGCGCGCTCGACGAGCTCAGCCGCGCCGGCCGCCTGGTTTTCATCACGCATCGCCAGGCGAGCGAAGGACGCGACGTCCAGCAGCTTACCGCCGACTGGCTCCTCCGCCACGGCGTTTCCGAGCCGATCGTCCATTGCACGGCGGACTACAAATCGAAAATCGTCGAAAGCCTCGGCGTGGACGTCTTCGTCGACGACCGTCACGAGAACTGCCGCGACGTCGCGGAAAACACGCGCGCCGCGGTCTACATGCCGGACCGGCAATACAATAGATTTTTCCATCACCCAAGAGTCACGCGGTTCGGGCGGTTCAGCGAGTTTTTAGACCACGTCAGATAGCAGGGAGGCTTTATGTACGGTTGGCGCGCGCGAGTCGGACACGTCGCCCCATCGCGCGGCGACGTCCTGGTCTATGAATTCTACCGCATGCTGCCGGAAGGCTTCATGCTGCTCAACACGACGGGCACGATCCGCCAGCTCGTCGACACCGACTTCGACAAGCAGCTGAAGCGCATCGAGGAGGCGGCGGTCGATCTCGCCGAGAACGGCTGCGACGTCGTCATCATTGGCGGCTCGCCGCTTTTCACCAAGCTCGGCTACGGCAGCGACATTGAGGTCGGCCGCCGATTATCGGAAAAAGCCAAAGTGCCGGTCTTCGCCGGCATCACCGGCGAAGTCGAGGCGCTGAAGCGCCTCGACATTAAGAAAGTCGTCGTCGCGACCCCGCACGAGGACGAGCTCAACCAGCGCATGAAAAAATTCCTCGAAGCCTCCGGCTTCGACGTGCTGAAGATCGAAGGATACGGCATCCGGAAAAATTCCGAGATCGCCGAGCTCTCCGAGCATGCCGCCTACAAGATCGCCAAAAAATTATACGAGAAAGCGCCGGACGCTGACGGCGTGTTCGTCCCCTGCCCGCGCTGGCCGACCATCGGCGACGTCACGCTCTTGGAGAGCGAAATCAAAAAGCCCGTCGTCACGAGCTGCCAGGCTTATATATGGTACGCGCTGGAGATCGCGCGTGTGAAGGAAAAGATCGAAGGGTATGGAAGATTGATGGCAACGTTGGAGGATTAAATAGCGCGCAGACGATGTTTAAGAGATTTTTTAAAATGTATATTTTGGTGGAGGAGTTTTCAGATATCGCCTTCCTCATTTTTATCTTGTTTATCGTATTTATGTTTCTTAGCGACCATCAATTATTCGACTCTACTCGATACCTTGCAGGGGCGGCAGTTATTGCCATCGGAGTCTGTTTTTGGATTTATAGATCGATCAATAACCTTCTCAGACTGAATGACGGCTGAAGAGCTGCCCCAATGATCTGCAAACTCTCCTCCGGCAAATACCGCCTCTATTCGCGGAGCAATATCTACATCACAGACAAAAACCGGGGCATCTTCATCCGGCGGTATACAAGACCCGGGGCGGCCCAGGCGAATGCGAAATAAAAAGTCGATGTCTGGCGGTCATACCGACTGGGAATGGGAGTGCTGGGGCGCGACCGATCCTTATTTCGCCGTCCTCACTCAGGGGAAATATCACGCGGCGGCGCTAACCCCCGAGCGGAGGGAAGAGTTCTTCGAGTCCGGCCGCGCTTACGTCGCGCATCTATTCGACGCTATCAGGAGCCGCCGCGACCCGGATTTCGCCCCGAAGCGCGTGCTGGAGTTCGGTTGCGGAGTCGGCCGGCTGGTCATTCCGCTCGCCGCAGTCTGCGATACAGTCGTGGCAGTCGACGTCGCCCCTTCGATGCTCGCCGAGGCCAGGGCGAACTGTGCCGCGCGGGCTGTCCGTAACATCGAGTTTCACCTGTCGGACGATAGCGTCGCGGGCTTCGGCGGCAACTACGACCTGATCCATTCATATACCGTTTTTCAGCACATCCCGGTGGCGAGGGGTGAGGGAATCTTCGCCCGTCTACTGGCCCGGCTCGCGGACGGCGGCGTCGGCGTGCTCCATTTCATGTACCAGACTCCGTACCGTACCCGGAAACTTGGTATTTTTGTGCGCAAATGCGGTTTCTGGGGCAAGCAGCTCATAAACGTAAGCCGTGGAAGAGGTTTTTTTTCCCTGGGGATGCAGATGAATCCTTACGATTTAAATCGGACGATGGCTGCGCTCCAGCAAAATGGCGTGCGCGACTTCTACGCGGAGTTTACCGACGACGGCGGCTATCTAGGCGTCATATTGTTTTTTAAAAAACGGACGCGGCCAGAGAGAATGACTATCGCATCTGGAGACCACGCCGAGGCCAACGAAAATATCGCTGCTCGCAAAGAGGTGACTTCCTCATGATCCGCAAACTCTCCTCCGGCAAATACCGCCTCTATTCGAGCAAGAAAAATTCCAAGACCGGCAGGCGCCGCAACCTCGGCACGTTCAAGACGCGCGCGGCGGCGGAGAAGCACGAAAAAGCCGTGCAGTTCTTCAAGCGGCACTGACCGACACTCCGGTGAAGAAGCGAACAACTACTTTATCGCGCAGCGCCTTTCTCCAGCGGCTCCTCGACATCATGGAGAAAAAGGACCACTGGGCGTGGCCGGCGTTCACGACGGGACTGGTGCCGAAGCGGCTGCTGCACATCCACTTCGAGCAGGAGTACGCGACCTACGTGCGCGATTTTCCCGTGATGGTCGGCTGGGCCTACGTGCAGTGCCCGATCGCGGAAGTGCGCCGCGCGCTCGCCGAGAATCTCTTCGAGGAAGAGACCGGCGGGCTGGTCGCGAAGCGCCCGCATCCGGAGCTTTTTCTAGAATATCCTCGCGGCTTGGGGATGAATCTCCGCCGCTTCGAAAATATCGAGCTGTTGCCGGCGGCGAAGGCGTACCGCAAATTCCTCGACGCCGCGATCCAAGGCCGCGGCTGGGACATCGCCGCGGCGATCGTGACGCTCTTCATCGAGGGCACCAAGGACGACCGGGCCACGATCGACACGCGCGCGCGCAAGCGCTCGCTCGCTTCGCTCCGCGACCATCCGCTGGTCGTCCACTACGATCTCTCGCTCGAACATCTAGCGCTGACCAAGGCGCACCGCGAGGTCGAGGGAGGCCATCGCCGCGCCGCCTGGACGGCGATCCTCGACCATGTCGCTCCTGCGCGCAGAAATCTTGTCGTCGCGAGCGCGCGGCGCGCGCTGACCTCCTGGCTCGCTTACCGCGACGAAGTCGCCGCCGCGTGCGGCATTGAGCGCGGCTGGGACGGTCGGCCGCGGCTGCGCGGGGGTTAAATACGGTTCCTGAGATCCTTGTAATCGTCCGTCTGGGGTGTTTGATTCAAACGCCGCATACAATTCGGGAGGAACAGTCATGAAGAGCCCGATTCCTCTGTTCGATCCGATCGTCGGCCGCATCGCCCGCTGGCGGGCTTCGCTGCATAAAAAGCTGCTGACCGGCTTCCTGCTCATCTCGCTGCTGCTCCTGGGCACCGCCGCTCTCGGCGTTGTCCTTCTGCAGCGCGCCGGCGTGCAGGTCCGGCGTGTCGCGAGCCTCGGCGAACGGGTTTCGCTCGCCCGCCAGATGGAATACGCGATCACCGCCTCCATGCACTTCCGCGCGATGCACCTCCTGACCGGCGATACGGCCAACGACCAGAAGCTCGTCGGCGCGCGGCAGGATTTCGCGACGATCTTTGGCTCGCTCGAAGGCAGCGCCGAAGGTCCGGAGCGGGAGGTCTTTCAAAAAATCCGCGCGTCGAGCCTGAAGTTCGCGCTCTCGGGCCAGCGCGTTGATGGACGCGCGCACGGCGGCGATCTCACCGGCGCGATGAAGATACACCTCGACGAGGAGCATCCCATCTCGCACGACCTCGAAGCCGAGGCGCGCGAGCTCATCAAAATCGCACTCGTCCGCCGCGATCAGAGCGTCGCGGCCGTGCAGCGCGACAACCGCGCGGGCGTGACGCTGCTCAGCGCCGCCGGTATCGGCAGCATCGGGCTGGCGCTGTTTTTGGGCTACGCCTTTTCATGGCCCATACTCGGCGCGGTGCAGCGGCTCAACGAGCACATGGGCCGCGTCGCGCGCGGCGAATTCGAGGAGGAAATCACGATACCCAACCGCGACGAATTCGAGGGTCTCGCCGGCAAGGCGAACGAGATGATGCACGCGCTCGCCGGCGCGCGCTCGCAGCTCATGCAGGAGCACGAATCGGTCAAGAACCAGGCCAAGCTGGTGAGCGAGATCAATCGCGAGTTGGAGGCGCGCGTGCAGGCACAGGTGGAGGAAATCCAGCGTACTCAGCGGCTGAGCGGCTACCTCGCGCCGCAGGTGGTCCGCGCCATCACCTCGGGGCAGAGCTCTTTCGCGATGGCGAACGCGCGGAAACAGCTCACGATGGTCTTCGCCGATCTCCGCGGCTTCACGGCGTTCTCGGACATGGCCGAGCCCGAGGAGGTGATCGCGCTGTTGAATACCTATCTCTCCCGCATGACCGATCTCGTGTTCAAATACGAAGGGACGTTGGACAAGTTTCTCGGCGACGGCCTGCTGGTTTTCTTCAACGATCCAGTGCCGCAGCCCGATCACGCGAAACGCGCCGTCGAGATGGCGATCGAGATGCAGGAGGAGGCGCTGAAAATGGGGCGCGAGGGGTATATCGGCGACTCGCCGCTGCGCATGGGCATCGGCATCACGACCGGCTACGTAACCGTCGGCACGATCGGCTCGCAGCACCGCATGGAGTACACCGTCGTGGGACAGCAGGTGAACCTCGCCGCGCGCCTCGTCGGCGTCGCCGAGGCCGGCCAGATCATCATCAACCAGCGCGCCTACGAGCTAGTGCGCGGCTTTGTCGACGCCGAGGAGGTCGGCCCGTTCACCGTCAAAGGCTTCCAGAAGCCCGTAGCGGCCTACAGCGTGATCGGCACCAAAAAGCTCGCTTGACGCTCGATGGCGCCTCGCATAACTTGGCAGGCTGGCGGAGGCGTCATGAAAAAGATTCTGCTAGCGCTGCTGGCGACCGGCTTCTTCCTGTCCCATGCCGAGGCGCAGGCGCCGTTCTACCAGCGAAAGACGATCACCATTGTCGTCGGCTATCTCGCCGGCGACGGCTACGACATCTGGGCGCGATTGTTGGCAGCGCATCTGCCGCGCCACATTCCCGGGGCGCCAAACATCATCGTGCAGAATCAGCCGGGCGCGGGGTCGCTCGTCGCGGCCAATTCGGTTTACAACGTCGCCAAGCCCGACGGCTTGACGCTCGGCGCGATCGGCCCTTCGCTCTACCTCGATCAGATTACCGGCAAGCAAGAGGCGCAGTTCGACTGGGCCAGATTCAAATGGATCGGGTCGTCGGAAAAGACCGCGTGGCTCTTTTACATGCGAACCGACACGCCGTATAAAACGATGGACGACCTGCGGAAAGCGGCCGACCCGCCGCGCTGCTCCGCGACTGGAACGGGTACGAGCGGCCACTTCGTGCCCAAGCTGCTCGAAGAAGCGTTCGGCGCCAAGCTCAAGCTCATCGTGGGCTACAAAGGCGGCGCCGAGCAGGACCTGGCGCTCGAACGCGGCGAGGTGCAGTGCCGCGCGCTCAGCATCCCGACCTTCTTCGCGCGCGAGCCGTTCGGCACGTGGCGGAAAACCAATCTCGTGCGTATCCTCCTGCAGACCGGCCATAGCCGCGACCCACGCGCGCCCGACGTGCCGACGATCTTCGAGCTGATGAATGAGTACAAGACGCCGGACGCGACGCGCCGCGTCGTGACCGCGATCTTGGCCTCAGGCGATATCGGCCGCCCCATCATCGCCCCGCCGGCGCTTCCCGCCGACCGCGTGAAAATTCTCCGCGATGCGTTTAAAAGCACGATGAAAGATCCGGTGTTTCTCGAAGACGTAAAAAAGAAAAAACTCGAAGCCGATCCCATGTTCGGCGAAGAACTGGAAGCGCTCGCGAAGGATATCGTCGGACAGCCGCGCGATGTGGTAGAGAAGATCAAAAAGGTCCTGGAGCAGTAGAGCCATGACTACCGTTTACAAAAACTTTACACTCAGCGAGCTCGAGGTCCATTTCAATCCGCAGAACGCCGTCGCCAATCACGCGAGCTGGTCGGAGAGGCGAAACGCGGCAAGCGCAGCGAACCGCAAAAAGCTCAAAGGCTTTCTCGACGTGCCTTACGGCGCGTCGCCGCGGGAGAAGCTCGACATCTTTCCCGCCGAAAAAACCGGCGCGCCGGTTTTGATCTATTTTCACGGCGGCTACTGGCGCAGCGGCGGCAAGGAGCAAAACGCCCACTTCGCCGATCTCTTCACCGCGCGCGGCGCTACCGTCGTCGTCGCCGGCTATGATCTCGCTCCGAGCGTCACCGTCACCGATATCGTCCGCGAGGCTCGCAGCGCGGTCGCGTGGGTTTATAAGAATATTTCACGCTACGCCGCCGATCCCGCGAAGCTCCACATCGGCGGCATCTCCGCCGGCGGGCACCTTGTCGCGATGGCGCTTGCGAACGATTGGCAGAAAGCAGGCCTGCCGCGCGATATCATCAAAGGCGCCACGGCGATCACCGGCGTCTACGATCTCGACGCCGTGCTGCATATCGCGGTCAACCAGGAGATCCGTCTGACGCCCGAGACCGCGAAGGAAAACAGCCCGCTGCTGCATCCGCCTCCTGCCGTCGCGCCGCTCATCGTCGCCGTCGGCGGTGCGGAGCCCGAAGGCTGGCGCGCGCAATCGCGGGAATTTTTTCGCATCTGCCGCGAGCGCGGCGTCGAATGTCAATTTATCGAGATCTCCGGCGGCCATCATTATTCGATGGGCCTCGAGCTGATGGACCCGGCGTCGCCGCTGACGCGGGCGATGCTCAAACAAATCGGACTGCCCGCATGAAAAAAGTATTCGCGGCGCTCGCGCTCTTTCTGTCAATGCTCTTCGCGGTTTCAGCGAACGCCGCCGAGCCGCCGCTCATCCGCATCGCGCACGGCGCTTTTAACGAAAAGATCGCCGCGATGTGGATCGGCGTCGAGCAGGGATTCTTCCGCAAGCACGGCGTCAACGTCGAGGTGATCAATATCCGGAGCGGTCCGCAGACGATCGCCGCGCTTTCCTCCGGCGACATTCAGGTCGCCTACACGATTCCCGGAACGGTGCTGAGCGCCGCTGCGGGCGGCATGGACCTCGCCTTCTTCGCCGGCGTCGTCAACCGCGCCGACGGCAACTTTCTGACAGCGCCGGCGATCCGGAACGCCGAGGCGCTCAAGGGCAAGAGAGTCGGCGTCCAGAGCATCGGCGGCGGCGTCTGGTCGATGACGATGCTGGCGCTGGAGTATTTGGGGCTGGAACCGACGCGCGACAAAATTCCGTTGATGATCCTGGGCGATCAATCGGTGCTGACGCAGGCGCTCGCGACCGGCGGCATCGACGCCGCCTATCTGAGCGATACCTACAGCGCGGCGCTGAAAGAGAAGGGCTACAACGTGCTCGTCGACATGGGCCGGGCGCCGATCGTTTATCAGGGCCTCGCGCTCGCGGCGCCCCGCTCCTATATCAAGCAGAATCCGCAGATCGTCGACGGGCTGCTCCGCGGCGTCGTCGAATCGGTGGCATTCATTCAGCGGCCGGCGGAAAAGCCGACGGTGATCAAATCGCTGATCAAAAATATGCGGCTGAAGAATCCGCAGGACGCCGAAAGCGGCTACGACGCGCTGCAGTGGCTTTACAGTCTCGATATCCGGCCGAATGTGCGCGGCGTGGAGAATATGCACCGCCTGCTGGCGCTGACCAATCCGAAAGTGAAAAGCGTTCGATCCGTGAACGTCATCGACGACGCGCCGGTCGAGCGGCTGGAAAAAAGCGCGTTCTACCGCGACCTCATCACGAAAAAATAATCGCCGGCGCGCGCCTTACCCCGCCGCGGCAAACCTGCTACGTATAAATCGAGGAGGATGTCATGGACGCCAATGCCAAGAAAACCGCTCTGCGAATGATTCCGTACGGTCTGTTCGTGCTCACCGGTCAGGCGAAAGACGGCCGCGTCGCGGCCGCGACGATCAACTGGGTAACCCAGGCCTCTTTCGAGCCGCCGCTCGTCGCTGTCGGCGTCAAAGCAGATTCCCACGCGCACGCAATCATCAAGCAAGCGAAAACATTCGCGCTGAACGTTCTCGGCAAGGATCAGAAAGACGTGGCCTACACATTCTTCAAGCCGCTCGACCGCCAGGGCGACACGATCGGCGGGCAAAAATTTCGCGCCGGCAGCCTGGGCGCGCCGATTTTCGAAAAGATGCCGGCGTTCATCGAATGTTCACTCGTCGAGACCGTCGAGAAAGGCGATCACTCGATCTTCGTCGGCGAAGTCAAAGACGCCGGCGTGTCGGCGGAGATAACGGGTCGGCCCGACGATATCACGCTCATACTGAAAGACTTGGGCGATAAGATTTTCTACGGCGGCTAGACGCGCGCGCGCCGGCGTCTGTGGATAACTCGCGCTCGAAGCGAACGCCAAATTCTCACCACTTCTTAATTATTTTGTTGACACTTCCCCGCAAGCGGCTACAGTACGCTCGGGAGGGGAGGTGGAGATGGCAATCATCGTACTCGCGCTGGCCTGTGTCGTCTTCGGCGCTCTTTACTTGATCGCGACGCCGGTCGGCATCGTCCTCGGCACGATCTGTTTCATTATCGTGGAAATCTTTCTGATGGTGGGCCGCCTCGGGCACCTCGCGTCGGAGCGAATGCACCGCGCGGTAAAGTAATCGCCGCTTAGATCCTCGGCTTCACTTGAGGCTCTTTAAGTAGCCGGTCTGCTCCAGTTCTTTCACGAATCTCAGGTCCATCGTTGAGTTGACGTCGACTTCGCGGATCTTAGGATTTCGCTGCGCCAGTTCTTTGGCGATGAAATCCATTCCCTCTATCGTCGGCAGCGGCGTGTCGTTGAACAGGCGCCGCACGCTGTCATACGCCGCGGATACCGCGTCCGATTTCATCGCGCGCGCGTAGCGGCCGATGATCGCGAGCGACCCGTCGCGGTTGGTCTTCAGATAATTCAGCGCCTGCGCCAGCGCTTTGACGTAGCGCAGCACGACGTCGCGCTTCTCTCGCGCATAGCGCTCATTCGTCACCGCCGCGCCCATCTGGAACGGCGTCTTCTTCGCGACGTAATCGACGAGGACCTTGAATCCCAGCTTTTTCGCCTGCTCGAGCTCGAGATCCTGCCCGACCATGAAGTGCGCGGCGCCGGCCGCCATTGCCTGGAGGCGGAACGGCGTGTTGCCGATCGTCCGGAGCGACACGTCGCGGTCGGGGTCGAGCCCCAATGCTTTCAAGCCGATGCGCATGACCGTATCGGCGGCCGTCCCCGGCAGATTATTCGCGCCGATCTTTCCCTTCAGATCGGCGGGCGAATTGATCGCGCCGGTCGTAATGAGATAGTACGGCATCACGTTGATGAAGCCGGCGATGATGACGACCGGCGAGCCGGCGGCACGCGCATTCAGTACCGACGGGCCGGTCGATTCGGCGATGTCCGATTCGCCGGCAATCAGCGTCTGTATAGTCCGGGGGCTCCCCTCGACAAAAACGATCTTGACGTCGAGTCCCTGTGCGTCGAAAAACCCCGCTTCCTTCGCAACCCATATCGGTGTCGAGCTACCGATCGAGAGCGACTGATACGCGGTATGCATGCGCTCGGCCGCGAGCGCCGGAGCGGAGGCAATCAGCACCAACCAGATTGTGATCGCGTATTTCATGCGGCGAGCCGGTTGTAGAGCCATGCCCAGCAATACGCGAAGATCCACGCCGTCACGACGGCGATAATAAACGTCAGGATGAAATTTCCCGACGCCACCTGCGGCCACATGAGCGAGGCAACATCGGCACCCATGAATTGCGCGTTGAAAAGATAACGGAACGATACCGGCGCGAAAAGGCGGATGACGTGGATCAGCAGATAGAACGCGCCGGTTAAGATAGCGAGCGCATTGGCGAACGCGACCGGTTTGAGCATCCGTTCCCTCCCTTCGCTGCCGCAAGCTAACTGCAGCGCCTGCTTTTTGTCAATGCACACGGTGGACATCCGCCGAAGAGTGCACTATGACACGACAGCATGATCGCCTTCGGCGGCAGACAGATTCCCGCGGAATTGAGCGAAATTGCCGCTCCCGCAAAAACCGTGCTGCTGGTCTGGGACATGCAGAACGACCAGGCGGGCGGCGCGTTCAACAAAGCCGAGCTCATCCGAAATGCGCCGTCGCTCCTTGCCGCGGCACGCGCGGCGAAGATCAAAGCGATTTATACCCGGCAGACGCCGTATCTCTGGAAAGATGAATCGCCC
>DASWZY010000411.1:0-2648 GCA_036407055.1 Binatia bacterium | reverse complement strand
CTCGAATACCGGCTTCGCAATCAGTCCGCCAATTCAGCCGCTGATTACGCGCAGCCAGCCTACGGCAACGATGTGTTCGTCGGCGTATCGAACGGGTTCGTGTGGCCCGCTCACAGACTTCCGCCGAGACCGAGGCCGAATCCCAATCCGATGCGGTCGCCTGCGCCGCCATCATCGCTTCCGGGCGGGACCATTCCCGGCGGGTCGCTTCCCGGCGGAAGGATGGGCTAGGGTCGCAGTGTAAGGTCAGTATTTAGCCCGGATCGCCGCTTCCATGCGCGTTAGCTGGTCGGCGACGGCCAGCTGATCGATCGTCGCCGCGATGTCGCCATAGCCGGCTTGTCTCACCAGCGATGGGAAGCTGGTCTTGAGCTGCTCAAGTGTCCAACCGACGGGATCGTCGATCCCTTCGTCCTTCATCTTTCGGTTTTTATAGTCGCCGGACATACCGATGTGGTAGTGCGGGTCTTTGTAGAAGCAGTCGAAGCGGACGATCCGTTTGCCCGCATCGGCGCCGGTGGTCGTGACGTCAAAGGTGAGCCCCTCGTCCTTGCCGCCGAGGCCGTGGCGGTGCTCGATGCTCATCTTCATGCCCGGCTGCTCGATGATGATCGCGTCGCCCGTAGTCTTTTCCATCGTCGGCCCTCCTGTGTTTGAATTCATTACATCTACTTAGGGCGCGCGTCAAAGCGGCAGCTTGGGCCATTCGGTCAGCAATCGGCCGTAGCCGGCTATGGGATCGCGGCGGCCGAGCCTCGAAAGGACGTACCAGAGCATCGCGGGATTGCTCGCGATGGCCGTCATGCCGAGCTCGCCCTCGATCCGGTCCAAAACTTTGATCGGGTCGAGCACGGCGCCCTGGAAATAGATCGCATCGACTTTCCCCGCGGCGGCGAGCGTCTTTTGCGTGAGCGCGAAGACCTCGTCGCCGCTCATTTTTTGCGGCACGCGCAGCTCGTCGAACGAATGCGGCGCAAGCGCTGTCACACCGGCATTCTCCAGGTGCCGCACGATCAATTCGTTCAAGCGTGCGTCGAAAGGCGTGAGCAGCAGCACGCGCTTGTACCCGTACACGCGAAGCGCAGCAACGCACGCGTGGAGCGCGGTTGTAAACGGGATCGCGAGCGCGGCTTTGAGCGCATCGTAAAGCCCGGGATTCAAAACTTCCGTCGGCGCGGCGGTGACGATGACGCCGTTCCAGGCATGCTGCGCCGCCAATTCTTTTACGCGGCGCACGATCGTCTCTTTCTTATTACCTATCTCGTACAGCGAAGCGCCGTAAAGGCCGAGTCCTTCGTGACCGATGCGCACGTCCTTAGAGACGAGCGGCGTGAAGCTCGCGTAGTGCGGCATAGACTGCTTGCCGCCGCTTACGAAGCCGATCTTAGTCTCAGCCATCGCCGAACTACGATTTCTTGACAGCCGCGCGCGCGGCTTGCAGCGTCGCCTGGTCGCCGTGAATGCCGACGATCGTCTCGACATCGAGGTGAAGCTTGTCGAGCGCCGGGATGAATTCGTCGAGGCGCGGCCCGGGCCGCACTTTGCCGTCGCGCGGGCTCACATGGTCGGCCTCGATCAGCAGCTTCTCCTTCGGCAGATACACGACGACGAGATCGTCGGCGTGCGGCAGCGGCAGGGGATGCACCTCGACGGAATGCGTTTCATCGCCGATGATCTTGGCGCCGCCGCCGAACCCCTCGATCGTCACGACGGTTTTCTTCAGCTCCAGGCTGTCCGGCCGGCGCGTATGCGGCGCGCGCGCGACCTTCTGGTAGAAGGCTTCCGCATTGAAAGGCACGACGACAATCGCGCCTTCGGCCATGAACGCGCGGACGCCGCCGGCATGATCGAGGTGGTGGTGCGTCGGGATGATATACCGGATCGGCTTGTCGGGAAACTTCTCCTTGATCGACTTGATCACCGGCGCCGTCCGCTCTTCGTAGAGCGGCCCTTCGACGGCGACGAGATGGTCTTTCATCTCGACAACGATGGTGGCGTGCGAGCTGCCCTGGATTTTATATACGCCGGGCGCGAGCTCGAGCCACTGGATTTCCGGCGGCCGGCCCATGTCCTGATAGCTCACGCCGCCGGCGACCCGGCGCAAAATCCATTGCGACGCGACCGGCTTCGCGTCCGGTTTTTCGTTGCGGACGGCGGTAGGAATCTGGAAGACATCCTGGGTCAAAGAGACGTTCTGGCGGATCGACTTGATCTGCTCTTCCTGAAGCGCCCGGCCGTTGAGCTCGTAGCGCAGGCTGAACGGCAGCATGACGCCGTCGACTTTGCGCCAATCGCCGTACTTCAGCATGTAGCTGCTGTCGCCTTCCAGAGGGTCGTTTTCGAGAATGTCGGTTTGCGCCGGCAAATGCGTCTGCGCCTCGAGATAGACGCGAAACTCGTCGCCGCCGTGTGAGAAAGACACGACGTTGCAGGTTTTGCCGTCGCACTCGACGTCGTTGAGGCGTTTGAGAGTCTTGCTGTTCAACCCCGTCGGGATGAGCTTCGGCGGATTGCGAATCTCTTCGCGCAGGCGCGTCGCCATACGCCCCGGATGCAAGCGCGTCGGCTTGGCGGCCTGTCCCTCGACGCGTCGCCCCGACTCTTCCTGGAGCATGCCGACATCGCCGTTGATCGTCTCGACCCAGCGC
>DASWZY010000410.1:0-8753 GCA_036407055.1 Binatia bacterium | reverse complement strand
GACGGCGGCGGGAAACGCCGTCGAGAGAATCACCGGTCGCCGGCCGAAGCGGTCGGACAGCGGGCCCAACACCAGCGCGCCGATCATCGGCGTGAGCCCCCAAAGCCCCATGACGAAGCCGGTCTCGCCGATGGTGAGGCCTTTTGCTGCCCGCAGGACAGATGCCGTCCAGGCCGCGGAGCTGAAAAAGACCGAGCCGCCGAAAAATTCCGCGACGGCGAGCAGCGCTACGGCGGGGTTGATTACGGCAGAGTAGGGGATTTTTTTCTCCCCGTGCGACGGTGTGACGTTGCGGATCGTCGCGCCTTCGATGAGCGCGATCAAAAACCCGAACGCGCCGACGGCTCGAAAAGCCACGGGCCATTGCGCGCGCGCGAGCATCCAACTCGTGACCACCGCGCCGGCCGACACGCCGAGGCCGTAGGCGACCGAGACGAGACTAGCGCCGAAGCCGCGCCGCTCCGGCAGTAGGTCGGACATGAGCGCGTAAAGCGAGGGCGTCGTAAAGCCGTAGCCGGTTCCCGTCAACGCGAGACATAACGCGATGATCGTATGGGATGGCGCGAAGCTCGCGAACGAGAAACCGCACGCCAGCATTGTCACGCCCGCGACCAGCACGCGCTTGCGGCCGATGCGGTCGGAGAGGCGGCCGGAGAAAGCGCTGCCGATCGAAGCAAAAATAAAAATGATCGAGAAAAGTCCGCCGGCTCTTACCTCCGACAGCGCGAGTGATTGTCTCAGCTCGGGAAGCGCAACGCCGAGCGTCGCGACGCTCATGGAAGGAATTAAATTAGAGAGCGGCGGAACGAAGACACGCCAATGCTGGCTTGATCTACTGGAGTCGGAGTTGTTCATCCGGTGTAGGGACGGTTTGCGAACCGCCCCTACAAGTTCGCCGGCGCGGCTTGCATCAGCGCGAATCTAAATCTGCGGCTCCAGGATTTCCAGACCGTCGAAGCGGTCGATCAAGTAGAGCAACCCGTCCGCGCCGCGGAACACGTCGTTGCTCTGCACGGTGTTCTGGTTTTTTCCGGGAAGCGGCAGATAATATCCGACCTCCTTCGGCTGATACGGATTCGACACATCGACGGCGCGGAGCCCGCCGGCGAACCAGGTGACGTAGAGAATGTTGTCATAAACCTGTTCGGCGGGCTGGTGCGCGCCGAAGCGGCTCGCCGCCGTCGAATCGCCGTCATAGGGCACCATGAACGTCGAGACCGGCGTCGGCCGCGCCTCGTCGGTGATATCGACGACCCAGAGAAATGCGAACGGCTTCTCAGTGAGCTTCTCGCCGACTTCCTCATCGGTCACGATCATGATATCGCGGTCCATGATTTTTTCATTCATCGGCAGCGTCGTGTGCGTCGGGCAAGGGTAGGGTGGGCTCCAGTCGAGCGCGCTCACGAGCTTGGGTTTGCTCATATCCGAGATATCGAGGATGACGAAGCCGCCATGCCAGTAGCTGACATAAAGCCGATCGCCGCGGCGGATCGGGTGATGGCAACGATGATCCGTTCCATGCCAGGTCGGCGTCTCGCCGCCGCCGGTCCATTGTCCCGGCATCCACCAGCGCCCCGCCTCCTCGGGCTTGGTCGGATTTTTCACGTCGACGATCATGACGATGTTGCCGACATAGCCTTCCATCACCGGCGAGATGTAGGCATAGCGGCCGTCGAAGGTGAAACGGTGCACGCCTTTGCCGGCCGCTTTAAAAAAGCCGATCTCGCGCGGCCGCGCCTTATCGGAGACGTCGAAAATCTTTAGTCCGCCCTGCGGCTCTTTCTTGGTCTTGAAGCGCTCGTAGTTGACGAGCATCACGTCGCCCGCGATGCGTACCTTGTGGGAATGGATGCCTTCCGGCACTTCGAGCTGCGAGACGAGCTTCGGATGCTTCGGGTCGTGTACGTCGACGATCGACGTGCCGTAGGGCGGGTCCATGTGGCCGACGTAGGCGTAGCCGTTCTCGACCGCGACGAGGCCGCCGCCGGGGATATCCATGCGGCCGACCTGCTTGATCTTGTGGCTGGTGCCGAAGGCGGTGCCGTTAGTCTGCATAAGGCATCTCCCATAAGGACGGGTTTCAAACCCGCCCCTACAATTATTTTCCTTTGCCGCGTTCGATCATCTTGACGACTTCGTCCGTCGTCCTCACCCGCGCCATGCGCGGGAAGATCAAATTCATCAAGACGTCGTGCGCCTGCTGCTCGTGCGAGCTCGCGCAGGCGTCGCGCACGACGATCATGTTGTAGTCGAGGTCGCGCCCGGCGTAGACGGTCGACGCCACGCCCACGTCGGTCGAGCCGCCCGAGATGATCAATGTGTCGATGCCGCGCGCGCGGAGCGCGAGGTCGAAATAGGTCTGATGAAACGTGCTCCAGCGGTATTTCGGGATGTAGTAATCGTCGGGCTTTGGCTCGAGCTCGGGAATCACGTCCGAATTCTTGTCACCGCCGACGATGTGAGGGCGGAACTTGCCGACCTCTCCGCCGGCCCACGGCTTCAGCGCCATGTCGGTGTCGGTGATGATGGTGTGCGACGTTGCGCCGTCGCGGCGGTGGTTGCCCTTGCCGAAAAAGATCGGCACGCCGGCGGCGCGGCCGGCCTTCATCACGCGCACCGCGTTGTCGATCCACGGCTTCATCTTCGCCTTCTTGTCGGGCGCGGCGTCGTGGTAGTAGCCGTTCAGGATATCGAAGAAAAGCACGCCGGTCTTTTTGAGATCGAGATCGTTGACGTTCACGTCCTTCTCCTTAGACATTCAGACCGAAGAAGTTCTTCGCGTTGTCGAGCATAACCTTCTTCCTGACCTCCGGCTTGATGTTGATCTGCTGAAATTCTTCCAGCCAGCGCTCGACGCCGATCGCCGGCCAGTCGGAGCCGAACATCACTTTGTCCTGCAGCAGCGTGTTCACGTTGTGCACGAGCTCGGCGGGAAAATATTTCGGCGCCCAGCCGGAGAGGTCGATGAAGTAGTTCGACTTGTGCCGCGCGATCGCGAGGCTCTCCGCCGTCCACGGCCAGGTCGGATGCGCCGAGATGATTTTCAGCTCGGGGAAATCTGCCGCGACGTCGTCGAGCAGGATCGGCTGGCTGTATTTCAGCTTCGTTCCCATGCCGCCCGGCGTGCCCGCGCCGGCCGCCGCCATGCCGCCGTGAAACAAGATCGGCATACCGAGCTTCTGGCACTGCTCCCACAAAGGATAGAAGCGCGTGTCGTTGGGGAAAAAATGCTGCCGCGCCGGATTCAATTCCCCGATTCCGGTGAGGCCCAGTTCCTCCTTGCAGCGCTTGATCTCGTTCAACGCGAGCTTGCCGGTCCATGGGTCGATCGCGCCGAAACCCAAAAACAGATCGGGATGTTTTTTCACGTATTCGGCGACGTGGTCGTTCGGCACCGGCTGAAGGCCGGTCACGGTCTCGTCGCGAGTGTTCATGATGACTGCCATCATCTTGCGGTTTTTGTACTGATCGGCCATCTCCTCCATCGGCACCGGCTTGCGCTCCCGGCCGAAGTATTTGGCCATCTGCTGCGTGCGCGGCCCTTTGGCCTTGAGCGTGAGCTCGTCACAAAGGTGCACGTGCACGTCGATCGCGGTGACTTCCATTTCAGCTCCCCCTTTTTTCCAGCGTCAAAGCGAAATCGGGCTTCTCCACGTGAATGCTGCTCAAATCCGTCCGCTGCGCCATCTCTTCGATGAGCGATATCAGCGGGTTGATCGCCGTGACGTATTCGCGGATCGGCCCGGCGGCGCGCATCGCGGCGATCTCCTCCTCGTGCAGCAGCCAGCGGAGCAGCAGCTCCTCGTCCGAGACGCCGGGCCCGCCGATCTTCTGCCTGACTTCGTGGAGCGAGGGCTCCGGCGCCACCCACTTCGCCAGCTCTTTCGCGCGCGGGCGATCGAGAATCTTCTGTTTTACGTTCGGGTCCATGTCGCGCGCGCCTTCTTCGCCCCAGATGCCGAGCGCGTAATTGATGACCTGATCGGTTACCTGCTTGTACCGCTCGCCGGCGATCACGTTGATCGCCGCCTGCGAGCCGACGAACTGCGAGAGCGGCGTCACCATGATCGGGTAGCCGAACTCGGCGCGTACGCGCGCCGCTTCTTCTAGCGCGGCGTCGATGCGGTCTTCGAGCCCGACTTTCTTCAATTGGTGGCGCAGGTTGCTCACCATGCCGCCCGGCACCTGATGCTGGTACTGCGCGTAGTCATACTCGACCGGCGCGCCGATCTTGAAGCCCTCGCGCTTGGCAATGATCGTGAAATGCTCCGTAGCCGGCTTGAGTATCTCTTCGTCGATCGCTGTTTCGTAGCCGAGCGCGCGCGCGTTCGCCGCGACGTTATATAAGGAGGGATTCGATGAAGCGTTCGCCAGCGGCGGAATCGCTGTATTGATCGATTTCACTCCGAGCTTGACCGCTTCAAGCGCGCAGAGGCCGCCGAGACCGGTCGTGCAGTGTGTATGCAATTCGAGTGGAATGCCGGGCGCGTTCTTGTACATGATCGGAATCAGCGCGCGCGTGTGCTCCGGCGTGAGCAGCCCTCCGGGGTCTTTGAGACAGAGGCGCCACGGCTTCAGAGAAGCCGCCTGGCGTGTCCGCTCCGCGTAATATTCGTCCGTGTGCTTCGGCGAGACCGAATAGATGAGGTTGATGATCGACTGCATGCCGTACTCGTGCGCGCCATGGACCTTGTAGCGCCAGTTCTCGAGCTCGTTCCATTCCGACGAGATGCGCGCCTGGCGCAGGCCGTTCGCCGCCATGCGCTCCATGAAAAGCATGTAGATCGAGCGCGGCGAGATCTCGAAGGTGCTGACACGGCCCGCGATCAAGCGAAGCGGCGTCTTTTTCACTCGCTTGGCGACCTGGCGCACGCGCTCCCAGGGATCTTCCTTCAGCTCGCGGACGCATTTCTTGATGTGCGAGCTGGACAGCAGCTCGATCGCCTCGAAGCCCGCGTTGTCCATTCTCTCGGCGACCGGCAGCATCATGCCGGTTGTCATATTCTCGGCCCAGAGGCTCTGGTGTCCGTCGCGGATCGTAGTGTCGACGAATTTGATTTCTTCCATTGGCGAAATTCCTATGCGTGAGCCGATTCTTTCTGCGCCGGCTGAAACGGCGAGCGCGCGAGCAGCTCTTCAAGCCAGCGGGTGTTCACTTCGCCTTTGACGTATTGCAGCCGCTGCGTCAAGTAGCGCAAGAAGGGAATTGTCGTGTCGATACCCGCGACGTGAAAATCGTCCAATGCCTGCTGCATGCGTCCGACCGCCTCGATGCGATGATCGCCGCGCACGATCAATTTGCCGAGCAGCGAATCGTAGAAGGGCGGCACGCGATAGCCGGCATAGCAGTGCGTATCGAGACGAATGTACGGTCCACTCGGGGCATCCCATTCCGATATGAGTCCCGGCGAAGGCCGGAAGCCTTCCGCCGCGGACTCGGCCGTGATGCGGCATTCGATCGCGTGGCCGGAGAATTTTATCTCTGACTGCGGGCGGCTGAGCTTCTCGCCGGCTGCGATCCGGAGCTGCTCCTGGACGAGATCCATCCCGGAGATCATCTCGGTCACAGGATGCTCCACCTGGATGCGCGTGTTCATCTCCAAAAAATAAAATCGATTGTCGTCCTGGTCGAGGATGAATTCAATCGTGCCGGCGTTCTCGTATCCGCTTTTTTGCGCGATCGCGACCGCCGCTTCGTGAATCTCCGCGCGAAGCTTCGGATCGAGCGAATAGGCCGGCGCTTCCTCGACGACTTTCTGATGGCGGCGCTGGAGCGAGCAGTCGCGCTCGCCGACATGCACGACATTGCCGAAGCTGTCGCCGATGATCTGGACCTCGATGTGGCGCGCGTTGTAGATGTATTTTTCCAGATAAAGAGTCGAATCGCCAAACGCCGCGGCCGCTTCGGCCGAGGCGGTTTCGAAGGCGCGTTTGAGATCGCTTTTCGCTGCGACGACTTTCATGCCGCGGCCCCCACCGCCCGCCGCGGCTTTAATCAGCACCGGAAAGCCGATCTCCTGCGCCCGCGCTTCGGCCGCTTTCGCGTTGTCGATCTTCTCCGAGCCGGAGCCGACCGGCACGCCGAATTCTTTCGCCAGCGCGCGCGCGGCGAGCTTGTTGCCCATCTTGCGGATGGTCTCGGCTGACGGCCCGATAAATTTGATATGATTTTGCGCGCAGGCGTCGGCGAGCTCTGGGCGCTCGGCAAGGAAGCCGTAGCCGGGATGCAGCGCATCGGCTTTGCCTTCTTTGGCGGCGGCGACCACGCGCTCGACGTTGAGATAGCTCTCGCTCGAGCGCGGCGGGCCGATGACGACGGCGCGGTCCGCAGCGCGAGCGAAGCTGCTGTCCTGGTCGGCTTCCGAGACGCCGATCACCGTCTCGACGCCGAGGGCGCGGCACGCGTTGATCACGCGGAGCGCGATCTCACCGCGATTGGCGACGAAGACGCGGGAAAGGCTCATCCTTGCTCTTCACTTCGCGGGCTCGACGATAAACAGCGCCTGGCCGACCTCGACGAACTGGCCGTTTTGCACGAGGACTTCGATGATTTTCCCGCGCACGCGCGACTGCACTGCGTTGAAGACCTTCATGACTTCGATAAGCCCGACGGTCGTCTCGTCGTCGATGTCGGCGCCAAGCTCAACAAACGGCTTCGCGCCGGGCTCGGGAGCGGCGTAAAATGTTCCAACCATCGGCGCGGTGATCTCGTGACCGGTGGTTGTTTTGGCGCGCGGCTTTGCCGCTGCGGGCTCGGCTTTCGGAGCGGGCTGCGGCTTCGGCAGCTGCTTCGCCGGTTCAGCCGTCGGCGCGCTGCCGATGAAGCCGCCTTTGCTGACCGTGAGCTTCAGCTCGCCGATCTGAAGCTGCATGTAATCGAAATGGGATTTCTCGATGATGCTTAAAATTCTGAGCACTTCCTCTTGCGTGAGATCCATGTTGTCTCCGAGGTAGATTGCGCGGCCGATGGTGCCGCGCGACGATCCAGATCGTTTACTTATAAGATGGGGTTTACGGCGTCAAGAATGATGCTTAGCGGAGGTTAGCGGAGCTTCACTCCGCGCTGTTTCTTGTCCGCGGCGATTTTCCAGCCTTCCTTTGCGTACCAGTCGATCTGGCGAAAGAGGCCGATCAGAATGCGTACATCCTTCTCCTCCAAGCCGCCGCGGCCGAAAATACGGCGGAAGGCAAAGAGGATGTGCTCGGGATTCTGGGGGTCGAGGTAGCCGATCTCGAGCAGCGACGTTTTCATCTTATCGAACAGCCGCTCGACGTCCTCCGCGGGCGCGCGCTCGATTTCTTCGCGGGCGACGTCGTCGAGCGCCGCGGCGAAAATCTCGTACAGGCAGACTATCGCCGCCTGCGCGAGGTTGAGCGACGGATATTCGGGATCGGTCGGTATAGTGATGATCTGCTGGCAGTGTTTCAAATCCTCGTTCGACAATCCGTGGTCTTCGGGGCCGAAGACCAGCGCGCATTTCGCTTTTCGTGCCGCCGAAACGATCGTCGGCGCGGCTTCGCGCGGCGGTCGGCTATGCTCGCGGTAGAGCCCGCCCCGGCACGTCGTGCCGACGACGAGCCCGCAATCCGCCACCGCTTCGCGGAGCGTTGCGAACCGCCGCGCCGACTTCAGCACGTCGCGCGCATGGGATGCCATGGAACGGGCGAGAAAACTCTCGGTACGCCCGCCGCCGACGATCGCGAGGTCGCGCACGCCGAAATTTTTCATCGCACGCGCGACCGAGCCGATGTTGCCCGAGCCTTTCGGGCGAACGAGGACGACGCGCAGATCCAGGCGCGAGTGTGGAGTTTCCGCTTTTTTATCTCGTCTCACGCCTTTCGGCGTCACGCCTATCGCCGAAGGGGCAAAGCTTGTTTTTCGCGACGATGGCGCGGTTCTTGGGGTCGAAGTCGTCGCGGTAATCGAAGGGAATGTGCATGATCGACTTGATATCGTCCGTATGCTCGGCGCCGAAGATATGGCCGAACTCGTGAATCAAGGCGACCAGGTCCGAGTTCGAAGGCCGCGGAGCGTTGCCATCCGGCGGTTCGACAGGCTCTGTGTCTCTGCCGCTGTAGCGGAATGGCTCGGTAACGGAGCTCACGAGATAAGTTCCGAGACCCTTCTCGCAATTGCCGAGAAGCGCGAGGCCCCGGCCGCCGGCATAAAACGCCACGCGCTGGCCGGTGAGTCCGACGACGAGGTCGTAGGGCTCGCCGGCCAATGGATAGCGCCGCATCAAATCTTTAAGCAGCGTGGAGACCAGGGGAGTGTCCTCGTCGTAGTCCCACCCATCCAGCGACACACCGACGATCTTGATGTCGAACTCGCGCTCGTAGAAATCCGACGCGGCGCGGATGAGCCCCGAGGCCGTGTCGCGCCAGTACGGATCTTTCGCGCGGAGCTTGGCATCGGCGACGACGCGCACGCGCACGACGCGCTGCGGCGGTGTATCGCGCAGCATGCCGCATGCCGATAGGAGAAACACGCTAAGGATGAAGCAGCTTGTCAGTTGGCGCATAATCATCCGTGAGGACAGGGACGTCGTCGTCGATGATCTTCCCATCGACGTAGGCGACGGCGATGTCGTTGAGGGCCTTGGGAAACAGCGTCGCGCTCAAGCCGCCGGCGCGCTTGACGATGTCGCGAATCTCGACGCGCTGCGGCTCTTTCGTCGCGACGATAATGACGTTCTGGATCGTATCGAGGCTCGCGTTCTCCGGCCGGCGCACGGCGAAGATGTAAACCTGCG
>DASWZY010000409.1:0-2410 GCA_036407055.1 Binatia bacterium | reverse complement strand
GTCCGACTCCTGACGCGCGCGCTTTGTCGTGCGCAAGCCGCGCGAGCGCCATGAAGCCCACGCCCTGATCGCTGTTCTGCTTAAAGAGTGTGATCTGACTGCTATCTGTCCGTCCTGGTGCGGCGCCGGCCAATAACGCGCTCAGGTCGGCGACCTGCTCCCACTTGATGACTCCGTTCGTGACAGGCTCGACGAAGTCTCCCTGCTCGTCGTAGATTGCCTGCTGGCGCAGCGTAGCGACGATGACGTCCGCCCGGCGGAGGACCTCGTCATCCAATTCGCGGCGCGGCCGATCGAGCAGTCCCTCCTGAACGATCTCTTTGTTGCTCGCGACGATTGATGTCATGTGCTGACCCGGCTCGAGCCACGCGCCGTGCAGCACGGGCACGTTGCTGCCCGTTGCGCAGACGATTAAATCCGAGCCGCGCGCGACCTCCTGGGGGTCGGCGGCGGCGACGAGCTCGGCGTCGACATGCGGCTGCATCAGCGCGCAGAACGCGCGGCGGTTCTCGGCGCTGCGGCTGAAGACCTTGACTTTGCGGATCGGCCGGAGCGTGCACATGACTTTTAAATGGCGCCGGGCCTGGCGCCCCGTTCCGTACAGGCCCATCACACGGCAGTCGGCGCGCGCGAGCCGCTTCGTTCCGACCGCGCTCGTGATCGCCGTCTCGGTCGCGATATCGTTATCGTCGAAATCGTAAAGCGGAATGCAGCCGACGATGATGGCGAGCAGCGCCGCGCTCTCACTGTCGTACGCGAGGTACACGCGCTTTCCCGCGGCGGCGTAGGTCTGGTCCGCTTTCGTGAAGCGGTGGCGCTCATAGTGGATGAATGTGCCGGCGATACCGAGGTCGACCGAGCCGCCGGAATGGATATTGATGCGCCGGTCGCCGGCGGTCATGCGCTGGCGCGGCAAGCTGAAGCGCGGGTGGCTCGCCTGGTCGCGGAAGCCGCGCTCTACCGCGCCGATCGCCTCGTCGATCGAGATCAGCCCCTTCAATTCTTCCGCTCTGAGCAATAACGCCATAGAGCCCCCCTTTTGCAGCGCTCACCATAGGCGTTTCGCCGGAGGGCTTCAAATGCTCGTTGGCAAAATATTTTGTTTGCGATAAGAACTTTGACTCTCGACTGTTCGTGCGGCGAGCCCATGAAGCGAGCGAGCGCAATAGCGGTGATCCTAGGGGCGACGATCCTGGCCGCGGCCCCCGCGTGGCCGCAGGAAAAAATCCGCCTCGGCTTGAGCTCGGTAAGCGCGATCCACGGCGCTGTGTGGGTGGCGGAGCAGAAAGGGCTCTTTCGCAAACACGGCCTCGACCCTGAGATTGTCGTGATCGGCGGCGCCGCTCCGATGGCTGTCAGCGCTCTGCTCGGCGGCGATATCCAATTCGCGACCGCAGCCGGCGACGCGGCAATCAACGCCAACCTGCGCGGCGGGGACACGGTGATGGTGGCCGGCGTCATCAACAGCGGACTGCAGCGGCTCGTCGCGCGCCCCGAGATCAAAAATGCCGCCGACATCAAAGGCAAGAAGATCGGCGTGACGCGCATCGGCGCCGTGTCGTACGCGGCGCTCTTGATCATCCTCCGCCGCTGGGGCATGACGGAGAGCGACGTGCAGATCATTCAGGTCGGCTCGTCGCCCAACATGCTGGCGAGTCTGGACAAGGGCGGCATCAGCGCCGCGGTGCTGACGCTTCCGTCGATTTTCGTCGCCGAGGATCGCGGCTACCGGACGCTCGCCGATCTCGCGGACCTCAACATTTCGTATCTACACGCGATGATGGTGACGACGCGAAGTTATCTCCGCGCCCAGCGCGACCGCGCGAGAAGATTTCTCCTCGGCTATCTCGAAGGCATCGCCTATTTCAAGCAGCACAGAGACGAGAGTCTCGAGATCCTGAGAAAAAAGCTCCGCGTCGCCGCCGCGCAAGAGGGGAATCTCGCGCGGGCGTACGAACTGCTGACGGCAAAATATTACGAGACGATACCTTATCCTTCAATGAAAGGCGTCGACACCGTGCTCGGTTTCATCGAGAAGGAAAATCCCAAGGCGAAAGTCGCGGACCCGAAATCGTTCGTCGACGACAGCCTGCTCAAGGACATCGAGGCGAGCGGCTTCGTCAGGACGCTCTACGAGAAATAAAATGATCGGCGGAGCGCTCGAAGGAACGACGGCGATCGACGTAAGCGGGCACGTCGCCGGCCCGTACGCCGGCAGTCTTCTCGGCGACTTGGGCTGCGAGGTGATCAAGGTCGAGCTGCCGGGCGAGGGAGATACTCACCGCGGCCGCAATCCGAAATACGAAGGCTATGGGCCGAGCTTTCGCGCGCTCAACCGCAACAAGAAGAGCATCACGCTCAACCTGCGCGAGCCGAAGGGGAAGAAAATCCTCCTCGATCTGCTCGCAAC
>DASWZY010000408.1:0-3308 GCA_036407055.1 Binatia bacterium | reverse complement strand
GGCGGGCGCGGCGCCTTTGCCGCCGTAGGTCTCGAAGACCCAGGCGAGGACGTCGTCGCGCTCGTCCCAGGGAAAATCGACGTCGATGTCGGGCGGATCGTTGCGCGTGCGCGTCAGGAAGCGCTCGAACTGGAGCCGGTGGCGCACCGGATCGACGTCGGTGATGCCGAGCGCGTACGACACGATCGAGGCCGCCGCCGAGCCGCGCCCGCAGGTCATGCGGTCGCCCACGATCTCGTCCACGATGAGAAAATAATGACTGAAGCTCTTGTCGCGGATGATCGCAAGCTCGCTCTCGATGCGTTCGCGGACCGCGTCCGGCAACCCGCCGTAGCGCCGCCGCGCGCCGGCATAGGTCTTTGCTTTGAGCATTGCAAAGGCTTCCGCGTCGGAGAGCGCGCGGAACGCGGGGAAGATCGTCTCCTTGAAATCCCAGTCGGTGCGGCAGCCGTCCGCGATCCGCGCCGCGTTCGCGAGCGCCTCGGGCACGTGCGCGTAATAACGCTCGAAGCGCGAGAGCGGCATGAGCCAAGCGTCCGGCGCGCAGCATTCGCTCTCGGGCACGCGCGAGAGCGTCGTGTTCAAGTCGATCGCGCGCAGCAGCCGATGCAGCGCGTAATCTTCGGCTTTGACGAAATGCGCCTTGTTGGTCGCGACCGGCGGGAGCTTGAGCGCGCGCGCGAATTTCACCGCCTCGTGCATGCGCGGCCCGGGCGTTAATTCAACGTACAGATCGCCGCGCGACGTTTCGCTCCACGTTTTCACCGCCGCGAGATCGTCGGAGATAACGATCACGCCGCGGCGATGGCGCGCGACCGCGGCGGCGGCCTCGAACGATTTATCGCAGTGGCGCTCGGACAATATCCGGCAGAGATTTGCGTAGCCTTCGGCGTCTTTCGCGAGGCAGACCGCGCGCTGCGCGCCGTGGACGAGCTCGGCGCCGAGGAGCGGTTTGAGGCCGTGCTGCTTCGCGATTTCGATGAAGCGGACCGCGCCGTAAAGCCCGTTGGTGTCGGTGAGCGCGAGCTGTTTCGCGCCCTGCGCCGCGGCGGCGCGGCAGAGCTCTTCTAGCGAAGCGACGCCGCGCATCGGCGAATACGACGAGTGGACGTGCAAATGGACGAATGGCGTCACGCGCTCCCCCACGAGACGGCGTTTTTGCCGAAGCGCGCGCGCACGGCGTCGAGCGCGGCGGCGAGCCGCTGCTGCTTCAAATTTTCTTCCGGCGGATGCTGCGGAAACAGCGACAGCTGGCGGCTTTGCTCCGCGAGCTTCTCGGCCGCGAGCACGACTTTTCGGATGCGCACGCGCCGCTGGAACAGGCGGAAATATAATTTTTCGACGACGGGATAGAGGTCGCATTCCCAGTGCGACGGCGCGGCGAGCGGCGCGCGCCCGCTGAATTCGACGCCGTCGCTCTGCACGACGTCGAGGCGCACGCCGGCCGAGAGGCGCTCGCGCGCGCGGAGCTGGCGGCAAAGCCGCTCCAATAGACCGTAGAGCGCGGCGAGCAGCGCCGCGTCGTCGACCTCGTCGGGCGCGAGCATATAGGAGACTTCGAGCGACGGCCGGCGCTCCGCCGGCCAGACCGGCGTCGGATCGAAGCCCGCCGCCCACTGCTGCATGAGGCGCGAGCGCGGCCCCACGACCAATTCGAGATGGCCGGGCGGCAGCGCCGCGACCTTGCCCAATGTCGTGAGATCGAGCTCGCCGAGCATTTCGAGAAAGTCCGGCGTCTTGCCGCCGCACAGGCGATGGAGCGACGGCAGCGCCGCGACCGGCTGCGGCGCGAGAAACGTTTTCTCCGCGCCGGGGTCGACGCCGCAGAGGTCGGGCGGCTTGATTACCGCGTCGGCGGCGATGTGCGAGACGAGCTTGTTGGTCGCGACGCCCGCGACGCCGCTCAGGTGATAACGCTCGAGGACATCCTTCTCCATCCGCGCGGCGGTGTCGACCGCGCGGCCGAAGAGCCGCGCCGTACCGGTGAGATCGAGATAGAAATGGCCGGGGCGGATCGGCTCCCAGATCGGGCTGAAGTAGCGGAGCGATTCGAGCACGGCCGCGTGCGCCGCCGGAACGCCTTCGCTCTGGGGCGCGATGATCTTGAGTCCCGGGCAGCGGAGCCGCGCGAGGTCGAGCGGCATGCCCGCGCATACGCCTTCGGCGAGCGCCTCGGCGGAGACTTCGAACAGGACGGCCCTAGCGGTCGGCGGCGCGACGGCGACGGGGCGGCGGCAGAGCGCGGGCGCGCTCGCGCGCGCGACGGCGATATGAAGCGATGGAACCTGGAAACAGACGATCTGGCGCGGCATGGAAAAAGAGCTTTCTCATCATTTATTATTTGAAGTGGCGGATGAGTCCGACGACGACGCCCTGGAGCTCGAACTTATCCTCGGGCGTGACGCGGATCGGCTGCATCGCGGCGTTCGCCGGCCTGAGCTCGATGTGGTCGCTCTTGGGAAAATATTTTTTCACCGTCGCCTCGCCGTTGACGAGCGCGACCACGGTCTGGCCGGCGGCGGCGCGCGCCTGGCGCCGGACGATCACGAGATCGCCGGGCATGATGCCCTCCTCCCGCATCGATTCGCCCTCGACCTTGAGCGCGAAGCTCTCCTCGTTGCCGAGCGGCAGGTCGAGGAACTCTTTTTGCGCGACCGGCTCGATCGGCTTGCCGGCGGCGACGATGCCGAGCATCGGGATGCGCGGTATTTGCTTGAATTGGCCGACGGCGACCTCGACGACGCCGGGGATGCGCCGCGCGCCGCTCTCGTAGCGCGCGACGGTGACGCGCGTGGTGCCGAGCTTTCCGGCCAGCTCGGCCTGCGTGAGCTTTAGCTGCTCGCGGCGGATTTTTTTGAGTTCATTCGGCTTCATGTAACCAATGGTTACAACAATCACAGAAGCCCGTCAAGGGGAATTTCAGCCCGGCGAGAATTTCTCTCCGGGCCGATGCGATGGGCCTGTGCTACTCCGTCAAAAGATTAGCTAATGGTTAGTAATCGGACGCATCGGCCCTTCGAGAAAACCCCGCCGGGCAGGCCGTTCAGAAAGGTCCAGAGGCGAGGCGCGCGACGAACCGGGAGCGAGGCGTACTTTTTTCAGTACGTCGAGCGAAGCGGTTCGAGCGCAACGAAGCATATGGGCCTTTCCGGCCGGTCTGCCCCTCTTGACAGCGATAGGCCGGTGGGCTAGCGTTAAGTCACATAACTGGACCTTATCCAGAGTGGCGGAGGGATCGCGGCCCGTAGATGCCACAGCAACCGGTTTCACCGAAAGGTGAAACGCTGGTGCTAATTCCCGCCTCCGGG
>DASWZY010000407.1:0-6148 GCA_036407055.1 Binatia bacterium | reverse complement strand
CCGAGGCGCGTGTACGCCACCTTGCCGCCGCGCCGCCCCCACTCGGCGAGTTCGAGCCTGCCGAGGTCTTCCAGCGCGCTGCCCTCGTACAGCGGCGCGCCTTCCTGCCGCACGAAATTCTGGTACGCGCTTTTGACGTACCATTCCTCGAATGTCTTCGGCGCCTTCGCCATGGCATCACTCCCCGTTCAAAAAGTTTACCGCCGCGTGGCGCGGCTTTCCGCCTCCACGCGCTGCACGAAGCTGTTGTCGACGAGCTCGGATAAATTCAACTCGCGCAGTTTGGGATTGCTTTCGCCGAGATCCCACAGGTTCGAGCGCAGGTCGTCGATATTCGTGTGCGGGAACAGCACTTGCGAGTCGACGTATAGGCGGTAGTTCAAGTCCAGTATGGCGGGGTCGTCGGTCCTGAGAAAGTGCGCGAACACCCGCCTCACGGCCTCGCGGTTCTTGGGATTTTTCGTCCAATGCGCGGCGTCGCTGAGAGCCCGGACGAAGCCCAAAATCAGATGGCGGTTTCGATCTCGAAAGCTTCGCGTGACGATCACGGAGCTGCCGATCACGCGAATGCCCATCGCGACCGCGTCGGCCAATACGTGATAGGGAATTTTCGACCGATCGAGGCGCTCGACGGTGGTCACGACGCCGCTCAGCACGCCGGAGCGAAACGCGGCGGCTCTCTGGACGCCGCCGCCGGCCACCTGCATGAATTCGACTTCGTCGGGTTTGAGCCCGAGCTTTTCGAAAATCCGGCGCGTGGCGTAGTAGCTCGAGCCGCCGATGCGGTCGATGCCGATTTTCTTTCCTCTCAGGTCCGCGACGGTCTTGATGCCCGGCTGGACGACGAGCTTATACTGCGTCGGATCGCTGCTCGCGACGATGACGAGATCCACGCCCCTCACCGCCGCCTGCGCGGCGGTCTCGGGCGAGCCCACGAACATCGCCAGGTCGCCGGCGAGCAGCGCCGGCAGCCCCTGAGCGGACGTGGCGATGAAGACGAGCTCCGGCGCGAGGCCGTTGCGGGCGAAGAAGCCCGCGTCCTGGGCGGCCCAGAACGAGATACGGTTGCCGCTGATCGACGCATAGCCGATCTTGATCGGCTCGCCGCGCGCGGCGTCTGCGGCATCGGCACGCGCGTGCAGCGCCAACAACAAAGTCCCGGCCAGAATGGCGCGAACGCAGGCGAGGGTTCGTTTGGTTGTCATCAATGTGAGATTCCGATGAGACTCGGGACTAAAGACGATTACATGCCGTCGAGCAATTTGTTCGCGAGCGCGGCGCCGGGGTCGCGCACCTTGTAGATGCGCTCCTCGGACTGATTTTCCATCCTGACATATTGCTCCATCGTGAGGCCGTCCTTCGCCGCGAGCACGCCGAACTCCTTCATCCATTTCGTATCGACATCGAGCCGGCGCGTCGCCTCGCCCATCGAGCGGGTGAAAATCTCCTGGCCCTCCTTGCCGAGCAGCCAGTTGACGAAGACTTTCGTGGCGTTCGGGTGCGGCCGGTTCTTCAGGATGACGACGCTGCCGTAGCCCGCCGTCGCGTAGAGACCTTCCTTGGGTATCGGCAGAGTTTTCACCGGGAGTCCGGCTTTGAGGTACGGCGCGAACTCGGTGAAGCCGATGCCGAGCGTGTGCGCCAGGCGTCCTTTGGCGAGGTTCTCCGCGAGCAGCCGCAGATCGCGGCTCAAAAAAAGTTTTTGCGCGACAAGATTCCTTAAGTAATCCTCGCCCTTGACCTGCAGCATGAAAGACCAGAGCGACGCGCCGGAGCCGGGAAGCCGCGGATCGCTCATGCCGATTTTTCCATGCCACTTGGGATGCAGATAATCGTCGAATGAGCGGACTTCTTCGGGCCGCGCCAAGTCGGAATTGTAATTGAGCGACTGGGTCTGGTAAGCGGCGAACGAATAAATGTAGCGCTTGGCGTTATCGATCCAGATGTGTCCGCCCCACCAGTATTTCGCATCTTTGACTTCGGGGAGGATCATCGCCGGCTCGACGGAATCGAGGATGTTCTCCGGCAGCAGGCCTTTGACCGTCGACTCGGTCCCGCCGAAATGGACGTCGAAATAGCGGATGCCGGCTTTCGCCTCGCTCACGATGCGCGTGATCACCGACGCGCCGCGGCCGGGGACCGGCTCGAGCCGGATGCCGTAGCGTTTGGTGAACGTTTCTTCGAGCGCTTTTCTGAGCTCCGCGTTCGGCGGAATCGAGGCGACGACCGACCCCTCTTTTCGCGCCGCCTCGAGGGTAGCTTCCCATTCGGAGGATTTGCCGCTTTCCGCAGCTCTCCCCGTCGAAGCGAGCGCGAGCGCGGCGAAAGCACAAAGAACAATCTTCGCGATGATGCTCATTTCTTGAGCGACGCGGCGAATTTTTCCAAAACTTTTTCCTTGAGCTCCTTGCTCGCGCCGGAGACCGGCGGGAAATCTTTCATCCACTCGAACGGCCGGCACGCGTCGATCAGCGCGCGCGAGCTGAAGCCTTTATCCGCGCGCGGGATAATCGGGTCGAGCGGGCCGCTCCAGCAGCGCCGCACGATATCGATCGATTTCTCCGGGTCGACGCGCGTGCAGACCGCCCAGAGGACGTCGTTGATGTCGGAGACGTCGATGTCGTCGTCGACGACGATCGTGTAGCGGCTGAGATAGGCGCCGGTCTGGCACTGGCTCGCGATCGTCGCCGCCTGCTTGGCGTGGCCTGGATAGCGCTGCTTGATCGAGACGGCGGTGAAGAACCGGTTCTGGTGGCAGGCAACGTCGCGCACGTCGGGAACTCCAGCCTTATCGAGCGAGTCCATGATGAATGCCGCGCGCAGCAGCGCCGGGCAGTTGTCGGCGCCGGCCTGAGGGCGGAAGGGCGGCGCGCCCGTGATGATCGGGTCGTTGCGGTGCATGAACGATTGAATCTTCAGCACGGGCTCATTGCGGCTGCCGCTGGCGTAGTAGCCGGTCCACTCGCCGAATGGGCCTTCCTCCTTCATCTCCTCGGGCGATACTTCGCCTTCGATCGCGATTTCGGCCGCCGCCGGGATTGGCAGGCCGGTGAACTCGCCGCGAATGACGTCGACCGGCGCGCCTTTGATGCCGCCGGCGTAGTCCAATTCCTGCGATCCCCAGGGAAGGGCGCGCGAGGCGAGCAGAAAGAGCAGCGGGTCCTCGCCGAAGGCGATCACGACCTTGAGCGGCTTGCCGCGGTCGAAATTCTTTTGCCGGTGGATACGCGCGTGCTTGCCGGGCGAGATATAGAGCGCGAGACGGTCGCGGTCGTGGACCATGACGCGATACACGCCCATGTTGATCCAGTGCTCGTCGGGGTCCTGCGTGATCACGACGTGCGCCGTGCCGATGTAGCGCCCGCCGTCGCGGTCGTGCCAGCGCGGCACCGGCAGCGAGAGCACGTCGATCTTGTTTCCGGTGAAGACGTTTTCCATCACCGGCCCGCGGTCGACGAAGCGCGGCGGGATGAGCGTGGGATTATTGAGGCGCTGCTTCCACGCGGCGATGAAGCCGTCGCGCGTGATGTCGGTCGGCAGATTGGTCGTGAGCGCGGCGCGCTTCAGCGACTCGATCATGCCGACGAGCACGCGGCGTCCGGCGGGATAGTCCTTAATATGGTCGAAGAGGATCGCCGACGCACCGCGGCCGCGGCCTGCGACTTCGGTGAGCGCGCCGATCTCCAGATCCCAATCGGCGCCGTCGATGCGAGAGAGCTCGCCCAGCTTGTCGACCTCATCGATCCATTGACGTAAATCGGTGTAACCCATATCGACTCCTTCGCCTCAATCGAGTAATTTTCGTGCGAGATCCGCGCCGGGGTCGCGCATCTCGTAGACTTTCTTCTCCGACTGATTCTCAAGTTTATAATATTGGTCGAGCGTCAGACCGTCCTTGGCTGCGAGCATGCCGTAGGCTTTGAGCCCGCGCGTATCGACGTCGAGGCGCCGCGTCGCCTGGCCGATCGCCTGAGAGAAGGCCTCCTGGCCCTCTTTGCTCAGCAGCCAGTTGACGAAGACTTTCGTCGCGTTCGGATGCGGCGGGTTCTTGACGATCGTGAGATTCCCGCTGCCGCCGCTCACGTAGACGCCTTCGCGCGGGTTCGGCAGCGGTTTGATCGGCAGCCCCGCTTTTAGAAACGGAGCAAAAGAATAATACGTTATGCCCATGACGACCGCGCTTTTCCCTTTGGCCAGATTTTCCGCCAGCAGACGCTGATCGCGGCCGATCTGCAGCTTCTGTGCGACGAGCTTCTTGAGGTACTCCTCGCCTTTCGCGACGCGCAGATACGACCACATCGACGCGCCGGAGCCCGGCGTGCGCGGATCGAGGATGGCGATCTTTCCCTGCCATTTGGCCTGCAGCAGATCGTCGAACGAGCGGATATCCTCGCCTTTGACGAGCTCGGTATTGGCCCAGAGGCTCTCGGTCTGGTACGCCTGGAACGCGTAAATATATTTCTTCGCGTTGTCGATCCAGATGTGCCCGCCCCACCATTGCTTCGGATCTTTCACCTGCGGGAGCATCAGGTACGGCTCGACCGGCTCGAGGACATTTTCCGAGAGCAGGCCCATCACGATCGATTCGCTGCCGCCGATGTGAATATCGAAATAGCTGATGCCGGCTTTGGTCTCCTCGACGATACGACGCGTCACGGTCGTGCCGCGCGCGGGGACCGATTCGACGTTGATGCCGTAGCGCTTTTTGAAGCCGTCCTCGAGCGCCTGGCGCAGCTCGCTCGTCGCCGGGATCGAGACGACGACCTTGCCTTCTTTCTTCCCGAGCTCGACGATGCGCTCCCATTCGCCGGGCTTCGCCTGAGCGAGCGAAGCCGACGGCAAAAACGCGGTCAAAAGAAAAATTGCGGCGACAAAGAAAATGTTTCGAGTCATGAGCGGTTGCTGTAAGTCAATGGCGGCATCTCCATTGCGACGCCGGTTTGTTTGAGCGCGGCTGCGTAGTCGCGCCGGATCTGCGGGTCTTCATCCTCGTATTCGAGCAGCGTGCCGCCCTGGCGCGTGTTGGTGCGCACGCCCTCGCGGTTGAGCGCCTTGCCGATGCCGAAGAGATATTTTCCCGACTGGCCGCTGTAGCGGAACGCGAGCTGGCGCGCCTGCTCGCCGCCGGTGTTGAAGTGCTGGTGGAACCAGCCGGTGGGCGGGCTCAGCACGCTGCCCTCGCGCCAGTCGACGCGAATAACTTCGCTGCTGTGGCCGTTTTTGTAGGGCCGCTCGCCCGCCTCCTGCGGCCACATGAGCGTGTAGCCTTGCGAGCGCAGGATTAGCAGGATCGCGCCGCCCTGGTGGAAGTGCGCCTTGTGGTAGCGGCCGACCGGCCACTCGGCTATGTGGCCCACCAGCGTGCTGCCGCCCATGTCGAACGAGGTGATGCGCACGCCCGCACCCTTCGCTTCGGACGGGTCGACCAGCGCGCTGCGCGCGTCGGCGATAAAGTTCGTCTCCCACGAGATGAACCCGCCGCGCTCCTCGCGCTTGTCCGACACAGTAAAGTAGTCCGCGCGTCCGTCGTATCGCTGATCGAAGCGGTAGTCGCAGCCGAAGACGAAGTCTTCGTCATGCAGCAGGTCGATCATGATCGGCGCGCTCGTGACCGAGAGGAGGAGCGCCGGCCCGCGGCTGCCGTTGTAGAGCCGGTGCCAGCAGTTGAGCGGCACCGCGAAGAGACTACCCTGCTGCCACTCGAAGTGGAGCTTCGACTTGCCGTCGTCCGCGCTCCATACCTCTGTCGAGCCCGCGCCCTGGAGCACGTAGACGAGCTCTTCGTAGAGGTGTTTCTCCGGCTCGAGCACGCCGGCGGGCGGGATCTCGCTGACATACATGCCGGTGAAGCCTTCCATGCCTTTCAGCTGGATGAACGCGCCGCGGCCGCCGGTGCGCGCCCATGGCTTCAGTGGCAGCTCGCCCACGTCCTCGACGCCGTGCGTCTCGACGATCGGGACGCCTTGCTTTGTCATCCAGGCTTCGTAGCTGGTGTCGCGTTTCATTTTTTTCCGGGCTCTTTGCGGCCGCCGTCTCTGCCGTAGAAATAATCGCCGGCGGCGACCGCCTCGGCGACGGCGTCGTCTTCCTCGGTCCACATGCCGAGCGGGTAGCCGTACCACGGCGTGCGCAGCGCCAGCTCCGGCAT
>DASWZY010000406.1:0-26190 GCA_036407055.1 Binatia bacterium | reverse complement strand
CAAGGCTTCGGCATCATCACGCTGGTACCGCTTGCGCAGTTTTGGATCGGCCGCTCCGGCTGGCGCACGGCGTTCATGCTCGTCGGCGCTTTCATCCTGCTCTCGGTGATTCCACTGAACGCGATCTTTCAGCGGCGCACGCCGGCGCTCGTCGGGCAGCTCCCCGACGGCGCGAGCAGCGGCCTCGACGATCCGAAGCGTCGCGGCGGCGCCGCTTCGGGGCGCGAGTGGACGCTCGGCGCGGCGCTCCGCTCCGTACCCTTCTGGACGATCGCCTGCGGGCATCTCGCACTAGGCACGGCGCTATTCATCATCTATACGCATTTCGTCGCGCACCTCGTCGAACAAGGCTTCCCAAAACTGACCGCCGCGTTCCTGTTCGGAATCCTCGGTTTGATGCGCGTCGTCGGAACATTTTTGTGGGGCTACATCTCGGACGGCCTCGGAAGAGCGCCGGCTTACGGTCTTTCGATTCTCGTCGCGGCGGTTGGTATTCTCGCGATCGCGGCGATCGGCCCCGGCATGCCGCCGTGGCTGGCGTACGCCGCCGTGGTTGTCTACGGGCTCGGCCATAGCGCCGGCAATCCGACCTATGGCGCGGTGATCGGCGATATCTACGCCGGCAAGAACATCGGCACGATCTTCGGCTTTCTCGAGATCACTTTCGGCATCGGCATGGCGCTGGGCTCGTGGGCGGGCGGCGCGATCTTCGACGTGACCGGCTCGTACCGGTCGGCGTTCATGCTGAGCCTCGCGTGCTTCGTTCTATCCTTCGTCGCGATTCAGGCGAGCGCGGGCTGGCATCGTAAGAATGCGCCGGCGAACGGATATTGATCAGGGATACACGTCGGCGCCGTTCGGCGCCTTGTTCTTCGCAATCGTGCTGTTGGATGGAACGAAGGTCGCTTCGGCGTTGTTGAAGACGCCGCCGCCGCGGTCCGCAGCTTTGTTGCCGCTGACGACGCTGTCGGCGAGCTTGAAATAGCCGTGGATATTCGCGACTCCGCCCGCGTAAACGCCGGCGCCGTTCTTCGTCAGCATCGTGTCATAAATGTAAAGCCGGCCGATCGCGCCGCCGCTGCCGTAGTTCTCGACGCCGCCGCCGTACATCGCGCTGTTGCCGGTGATGACGCTGTTGAAAATTTTCGCCGTGCCGTAAACGTTGTCGATGCCCGCGGCGTCGCGCGCCGCGCGATTTTTGGCGATCGTACTGTGCTCGATGCGCAAATAGCCGTCGTAATTGGCGATCGCGCCGCCTTCGCTCGACGCGCTATTCCCCGACAGCGTGCTGTCCACGATGCGAACGTACTGGTAGCTGAATAGCGCGCCGCCGACCTCCGCTTCATTTTTGCTGATGACGCTGCCGCGAATCGCGAGAGCGGCCGACGGGCCGCGGCTGTAAATGCCGCCGCCGCTACTCGCGGTGTTGCCCGAGATCGTCGATGCGTTGACGGCGAGGCTGCCGTAGCTGAGAATCGCGCCGCCTGTGGTTGCTGAGCCGCCGCTCAGCGTGACGCTTTCGAGCGTAAGCTTTCCCTCAGGCGAGACGGCGAAGAAGCGAAACGCCGGCGCCTTCTTCGCGCGGGAGAATTTGGTCCGGTTGCCGGTGATGGTGATCTCCGTCGTAATGACCGGCAGAGCCGTCGCGCCGACATAGACGGTGTCGCCCGATGAGAATGTCAGCGATCCTTTCGGTAAGGCGATCATGTCCGCGCCGCCGCCGGCGGCGCAGTCGGGATGCGTCGGCGCGTCGTCGTTGGCGTTGACGATCGCCTCGGCGAGCGAGCAGCGCCCGTCGGAGTCGACGATTGCCGGAACAGTGGTCGTAACGGTAATTGTCGCCGCTTCGCCGGCTTGCGCGATCGCGCATAGCATTGCCGCGGCCGCGATCGAGCGCGAGAGCTTGCGCAGCATATGCCGGCGCGACTGGCGCGGCGGCAAATCTTCGACATATAGCGCGGAAAGAAGCCGCCGCTCGAGCGATCGGCGCATCCCGCGCGGCAATCGCCGAAGGGCGGGATACCAGAACGCGAAGCGGGGCAGCAACTCGCCGCGGCGGAGACTCAACGCCGCGGCGAGGTCAGGCGCGTCGCTGAATTGTACGAGTCCGGAATTCCATGCGGCGACGATTCTCTCCTCCAGCCATGGCGCGACGACACCGGACTCCTTCATGCCCTCACCCGCACATCCACACCGCAACTCCACCCACACCGCCGGTCAGAAGCGTGCGCCAAGCCGAATCACTGGCCGTAAATGTCGGCCCCGGTCGGCGCCTTATTACCGCTTACCGTGCCGCCGTCGGTGAAAACGCCCGTCCCGGAAGTATCGACGCCGCCGCCGTAGGTCGAAGCGCTGTTTTTCGTGATCGATCCGCTGGCCAGATCGAACGAGCCGCGATTGGAGACTCCGCCGCCGGCATCGGCGCGATTGCCGGAGATCGTGCTGCCGTTGATCGTCAGATCATGCCCGTCACCATTGTAGACGCCGCCGCCTCGGTCCGTCGCCTTATTCTTCGTGATTGTCGTGTTGGAAATGACGGTGACTCCGTACACGGCGATGCCGGCGCCCTTGGTAGCCGCATTGCCGGTAATGACGCTGCCGGTGATCGTATCGTGCGCCGTTGTAGACAGGAGGCCGCCTCCGAATGACGGGTTGCCGTTATAAGGCAGCGCCCTGTTCTTCGACAACGTACTGTTGGTCAGCGTAAACGTGCCGCTGTAATCCGTTACACCACCGCCGTAATTCGCGGTGTTATTCGTGATCGCGCTGCCACTTACGTTGAGGCTTCCGTTTTCAACGAAAACGCCGCCGCCCTCGAACGCAACATTTCCCGAGATGGTGCTGCTGACGATCGAAACGCTGCCGTAGTTCGTGATCGCCCCACCGCGCAGCCGGCCGTCCCCGTCGCCGCCGCTAAGCGTCACGTCCTGCAGGGTAAGATCGCCGGAAGCGCTGACGGCGATGAGCCGAAACGGCGCTGCTTTCTTGCTGCGGACGATTTTCGCGCCGTTTCCTTGGATGGTGATCGTCGAAGTGATTACCGGCAGCCCGGTCTCGCCGAAGTCCTTGTTGTCCTCAGCCGTGATCGTGATCGTACCCTTGGGCAGAACGATCGTGTCGTTTCCGGTTCCCGCTTCGCAATCGCCGAACGTCGAGCCGCCGTTGTTGGCGTTGACGATTGCCTCAGCGAGCGAGCATTTGCCGTCGCCGTCATTGATGTCCGCCGGCGTCTTCGGCGTCACATTGATCGTCGCCGCCTGGCCGACTCCCGGCGCGAGCGCGAGCAGCAGGGCCGCGCCGGCGAGGGAAGTGGCGAGGCGCATCTGCCACGCGGGCAAATTGGCCCGCCGGCAGCGGCGGGCAAGTTTACGCTCCAAGGCGCGACGCGCGCCGCGCGGCAGCGCGCGCAAGCGCGCGTAGTAATCGGCGAAGCGCAGCAGGAGCTTCGCGCCTTCGACGGCGATCAGATCGCCGAACGCCGGCACATTCGCCAGCTCGGCTACTTGAGAATCCCACGCCGCGACGATCGTGTCGTCGAGCGCAACGGTATAAGTCTGAAAGTAATTCATGAAGATGTTCCTCCGGGCGCAGAATCCCTTGGATGCGGATTTTCGGCCCAGCGTCGATAATGCCGTGGGGATCAGTTTGCGACAATCAGGTGGTTACCTGCTTGGCGCGGGAGTTTTTATGTAAAACCGAGGGTTAGGAGCGCGGATTATGCGATTCGTATCGGGTGAGATACCGATTTGGATTTTAACGAAAAATTAATGAGGAGGTGCCCCGGCAGTGGAGCTGTCGGGTGAGTATGAGTGAATTTCCGAACGCAAACGTTTAGGGCGGCGGCAGTGGAAAAATGTCGGCTCCCTTCGGTGCTGCAGGGGGATTCCCATTCCCGGTGATTGTGTTTGGCGCAGCGTAGTAAGTACTGCCTAGGTAATTGAATAAGCCACCACCATAATACGCAGCTTTATTCAAAGTAACAGAAGAACCAGTATAAATATTCACATCGCCTGCGTTGTAAATGCCGCCACCTTTTCCGCCGTAGTAGAAAGTGTTGGTGTTGTAGGTAACCTTCTTGCCCTGGGCCGTGTTTCCGGTAATCGTGCTGCTGTTTAGCGTAAGACCGCCGTGATTGTTGATGCCGGCGCCGTAACCGCCGTAGTAATATGTCTGGGTAATTGGGGTCTTTGGAAAAACGGTCGCCTGATTACCCGAAACGGTACTGCCAGTAAGCGTGGTATTGGTACCAGAGTAATTGTACAGGCCGCCGCCATAATTCGCCGTGCTGTTCGAGATCGTACTGCTAGTAACCGTAAGATTGTAGCCATTATGCAGCGCACCGCCTTTATAAGCAGTGTTTCCCGTCAACGTGCTGTTACTGATCGTCGCGTTGTAGGCGTTATCGATGCCGCCGCCGTCGTAATCGGCTTGATTGCCGCTGATCGTGCTACTAGTTATCGATAGTGTGCCGATTGTGCTGTTCGCTATACCGCCGCCGTTCCTCGCCGCTGTATTGGTCGAGATCGTGCTGTTGCTGATCGTCGCGCTGTAGGCGTTGTAGATGCCACCGCCGTCATAGTCGGCATGATTGCCGCTTATCGTGCTGTTGTTCGTGACCGTAAGATTGCCGACATTGTAGATGCCGCCGCCGTAACTCGCGCTGCTCTTGGTTACGTTGCTGTGATTGAGCGTGACCGAGCCGCTGTTGAAGAGCGCGCCGCCTTGTTGCGCCGTGCCGGAGATCACACTGTCGAAGATGGACGCCCTGCCACCGTAGCCGACATAGATCGAGCCACCTACATAGCCGCTTGAGCCGTGGAGCGTAACATTTTGTAATGTAAGATTTCCGCCGTCGTAAACGGAAAAAGAGCCGCTGATTGTGCCGCCTGTGCCCAGCAGCACAGGCTGGCCCTTTTTCGGTTTTTTCGCCTTCGCGCCTTGAATCGTGATCTGGCTAATGATCGGCGCCCCGGAGCCTCCACTTACCGGCGTCTTCGGCATGACGATCGTGGCGGGGCCCGGCGATGCTTTGCAGCCGTAGTAGGTATAAGCGTAATTGGAACTATTCGCGAGGTATATCGCCTGGAGAGCATTGTCCAGCGTGCATTTTGTGCTGAGCTTGATATTCGTCGGCTTCGGAGCCTTCGCTTCAGATACTGTTTGTCCGAGCGCTATCAGCAGCGCCGCGCCGGCAATCGAATAGGCGAGCCTCCGCCGCCAATCGGCGGGGATTGTGCCATCTTCGGATGCCGCGAGCTTGCGCTGCAGCGCGCGGCGTGCGTTGCGCGGCAGCGCGCGAAGTTCGTTATATGTGGAGGTGAATCGCTGGAAGAGATCCTGGCCCTGTTCGGCAAGGATTTGCTCGATCCACGGGGTTTTGATGCGGCGGAGCTCTGAATCCCAAGCGCTGACGACCGACTCGTCCGCGGGAAGCGGACACGGAGAGAGATAATTCATTCCGACCTGCTACTTACTGCCTTGCGCTCGCGGCGCGCAAAGCTACGGCAACGCGCTGGATTACGCCCGACCAGTCGCCGGGCGCGCTCTGCCGGAAAAGACTCATCGTCGGATACCACGGAGTGGTCTCTCCGGTCAATCCCCAGCGCCAGTCGGCGGCGTCGCTGAGCAGCGTCCATACAGGTTTTCCCAGCGCTCCGGCCATGTGCGCTACCGAAGTATCGACGGCGATGACGAGGTCGAGCTGGTCGAGCAGGATCGCGAGGTCGCCGAAGTCGCCGAGCAGCGGATCAAGATCTTGAATCTTTACGTCCGACGACAGCTCACTCAAGTCTTTCGCGCGCTCGCCTTTTTGCATGCTGAAAAATTCAGCTTCCGGAACGCGCAGGATCGGCAAAAAATCCGTCAAGACGCACGAGCGCTGGCGGTCGGTGCGGTTGATCGGGCTGCCGGCCCATGCGATGCCGATGCGCGGGCGCGGCGAAGCAGGCAGGACTAGCGCCGGATTTTCTTTTCGCCGGCGGAGCGCGGCGGCGTCGATGTAAGGAACCGTCGAAGGGATCGTCTCCGGCGTCGTGCCGAAAACGTACGGCAGGCTGAGCATCGGCAGATGCGTGTCGAAGTCGCCGACTTTGATCTCGCCGGGCTCGCGGATATGCGCGACGCCGGGGATCGTCGCGAAGACCGCGCTCAGATCCGGCCGGCAGGCGAGCACGACCCTCTTGCAGCGCTCGGCCGCCATCGGCAGATAGCGCGCGAACTGGATCGCGTCGCCCGCGCCCTGCTCGTTATAAACGAGCAGCGTCTTTTCCGGCGCCGGCTTTCCGTCCCACGGCGGATGCGGCGAGCGCACCGCCGGAAACTGCGGCAGCTTTCGGCGCGACTCGTATTCGGCGAGGCCGCGCGTATAGTCGCCGATCTGTAGCAGACACATGCCGAGGTTCATGCGCGCTTGCGGGTAATTGGGCTGGAGCTCGAGCGCCCGCTCGTACGCGGCGATCGCTTTTTGCGGCTCGCGCCGGCGCGCAAACGCGAAACCGAGGCTGTTGTAGGCCTCGGCGCGCTCGGGCTCGGCAGCGACGACCTGCTCGAGCTCGCTCACCGCGTCGGCATATTTTCCGGCGTCGCCCAGCGCGACGCCGAGATTGAAGCGCGCGTTGGGAAACTCCGGCTGCAGCGCGACGCAGTGCCGATAGGCGGCGACCGCCTCTTCGATCTTGCCTTTCGAATACAGCTCGTTGCCGCGCTGGAAGTGAAAACCCGGCGAGCGCTCCAGCTCTTCGGCGCTCGGCAGGTGCACATCCGCGAGCGCCTCGTCGGGAAGAACGTAGGACTGCGCAAGCCGCGGATCGGTCCATTCGAGCATCTCCGGGAACCGGATGCCCTGAAGCGCCTGCACGGCGAAGATTTCCTGCACCCCGGCCTCGAAGCGGAGAAAGCCGACCGTCTGACCGTTCTCGATGTTGACGATCCAGACCCCGCACGTGCGCTCTTTCAGCCGCTGCACGAGTGGAATGCCGCTGAAGACCGCGCTCTCGCGGACCTGCGAGAGACCGATGAAGGCGAGCGGGCCGATGAAGTCGATGCCGCGGGTGAAGCCCGGCACCTGCGCCACCGCGCGCCAGCTCCGTTTCTCGAGATCGATCTGCGCGAGCGTCCCCTCGCCCGATTCGAGCACCCAGAGCTTGTCGCGGTACCAACGCGGCGAGTGCGGCATGGAAAGGCCGCGCAGCAGAATCTCGTTCGTCTCGATATCCATCAAAAGGCCGCCGCGCGCCTTGTTCGCGCGCCAGCCGCCCGCCGTGTCGGTCTCGCCGAGCGCGGTGACATACTTAGGCCGGCCGTCCACCATCGCGAGGCCATTCAAGTGGCAGCGGTCCTCCGGCGCGAGCGCGCTCACGAACGGCGGGCGCCAGCGCGGATGGAAGCTATGATCGACGTCGAGCGTGCAGAGACAGCAGAAACGCGTGTTCACGACCCAGAGCTCGTTCTTCGCGTCCCACGCGAGTTCGTGGATGTCGATATCGCCCGTCACATGAATGCGGCGCGGCAGATAACAAGCGTCGTGCTTTCCCGGCGGATCCAGCTTTTGCGCAACCGCCGGCATGTTGCGGTACTCCCACACCGTATTCGCGCCGCCGATCGTGAGCCGGTTCTGATCGGCGGCGATGCCCATCGGCTTGGCGAACGTGCGGAAATGCGTGTTGAGGGCGCCGCCGTCGTTGCGCACGACGATCGCCTTCCCCGCCTGGTAGGTGGAAACAACGAGACTGATCTGCAGTTTATCGAAAAGGTCTGGAAGATTCGCGGTGTGGACGCTGCGGAGAGCGGCGTCCGCGTTGCTCTCTGGTCCTTCAGCCATAGCGCTATAAATTGCGCTATCGGGGCGCCGCTGTCAACGTATTTTCGCTCGATCAGAATTCGAACGAGCCGACGTCGCAGGCGGGCCCCTGCGGGCGCGAAACGGCGCGCTGATCCTTCGGCGCGCAATCGGCGTCGGCCGGCGATGCATCGATCGCCGGGCTGCCGGATACCAGCGCATGCGTCTTGGTCGGACCGCCGTTATAAGCTAGCGGCATCAGAATGCCGGCAATGCCGACGTTCGGGACAATATCGGTCGGGCCGGGTGAAAATCCTTTGACGCCGTCGCCGCCGCCGGCACCGAAGACATTGTAGTTATTTCGATACACCGTGCCGGAGAAGCGGTCGATTTCATCCGCGAAAGATGCGGAATTGCCGGAGATCAGGCTGCGGGTCAAGGTGAGATCGTTGACCACATTGAAGATACCGCCGCCGTCGCGGGCGGAGTTCTTGGAGATCGTGCTGTTCGAGATCGTCATGGTCGACCGGTTGTAGACGCCGCCGCCCGTCAAAGCGGTATTGCCGGAGATCGTGCTGTTGATGATGCCGGTCGTGCCGGAGCGGTCGAAGATGCCGCCGCCGTAGCCGAAGAATCCCGTGTCGTTGCTCGATAGCGTACTGTAGGCGACGAGCACGGCGCTGTCGCGATGGTGCAGCCCCGCACCGTTGCGGCCGGAGAAATTCTTCGTCACCGTGCTGTATTCGATATCCAGGCTTCCGGAGCGATCGTAAATGCCGCCGCCGTCGACAAAGGCGCGATTGTTTTTGATCGTGCTGTAGCTCACGGCCACAGTCGCGCCGTAGTTGTACAGGCCGCCGCCGTAATCGGCGTAGTTGCTCGAAACGACGCTGTTGTCGATCGTGAGATCTGCGGCGGAGCCGTTGAATATCCCCCCGCCCAAATGCGCGCGCGCATTCGTCACCGTCGCGTCGGTGAGCGTCAGCGTGCCGTAATTGAATACGGCGCCGCCGAACTTCTCCGATCCGCCGCTGACCGTCACATTGTCGAGCGTGAGATCGCCGGTGCTTTTCACGGCAAAAAGGCGAAAGCCGAACTTGCCGACGATCTTTGCCCCGTTGCCGGAGATCGTGATGTCGCTGGTGATCGCGGGCAGGCCGTTTTTGCCGTAATACTTGGTAAAGCTCTTCGTCACCTTGATGGTGCCGAGCGCGGGCAGACCGATGACGTCCGGGCCCGACCCGGCGGTGCAGTCGGCATGCGTGGCGGCGTCGTTGTTCGCATTGACGATCGCCTCGATCAGCGTGCACAGCCCGTCGCCGTCCTTCACTTTCGTAGTCAGCGTATTGACGGTGATCGTCGCGGCGGGCGCGGCGCTTTGCGACAGCGCGACGAGAAGCGCCGCTCCGGCAACCGAGGTGGCGAGTTTCGCTTTCCATGACGGCGCCCGCAGCGCCAGCCGTCGCTGCAGCATTCGGCGAGCGCCGCGCGGCAGGCGTTGTAGGTCCGCGTAGGTCGCCGCAAAGCGCACGAACAATTCTCCGCGGGAGCCGGGCAGCAATGCGGCGAATGCGGGCTCGCGCGTCAATCGATCGATTTGAGAATCCCACGCGGCGAGAACCGCCTCGTCGGCTGAAAAGGCGTAAGGACGGAGGTAATCCATGGTGCTCCTCGCATTCCGGGCCTTGCCGCGGGAACCAGGTTGCTCAAAACTCAGGTAAAGACCCTAAATCGGTAAATCGCGGCAGAGGTTTAGACGCGGGAGCAGAAAAAAAGTTTACGAGGCTGTTATTTCTCGAAGGCGCCGATATCGCATAGCGCGCCCTGCGGGCGTGCGACGCCGCGCTGGTCCTCGGAAGGACAATCGGCGTCAACTGGCGCCGCGTCGATGGCCGGGCTACCGGCTACGAGCTCATGCGTGAGCGTCGGGCCGCCGTTGTCGGCGAGAGGTGCCAGGATGTTGGTAATGGCCCCCGACGGAACGATGTCGGATACGCCGGGGGAAAACCCGCTGACGCCGGCATTGCCGTTCGTACCGAAAAGATTGCTATCGTCAGCAACCACATTAGCGTAAGCAAAAATCTCAGCGCCAGCGCTGGCCTTATTGCCGGAGATTAAGCTCCGCTTCAAAGTAAGCGAAAGAAGAGTGTTCACAAATACCCCGCCGCCTCGTTTGGCACTGTTGCCAGTGATCGTGCTATTCGAAAAAGTAGCCGTACCCTGGTTCCATATGCCGCCTCCGACGTCGCCGGTGCTCCTATTGCCCGAAACAGTGCTATTTTCGATATTCAAAGGTCCGTCGAAATGCGCAATCCCGCCGCCAATCGAGCCGGCTCTGTTTCCCGAGACGGTACTGTCGTGAATGTCGAGATTTCCCTGATTGCTTATTCCGCCGCCGTCGTAAACTGAACGATTATCGGTAATAGAGCTATTTGAAATTGCGAGGCTACTAAAACTACCTATTCCACCGCCGGCAAGCGCTGTATTTTTTGAGATAACACAGTTGTCGATGGCCAGCGATCCGCCATAAATCAGTAAACCGCCGCCGCGAAAGCCGGCCTTGTTTCCGGATATCGTAGAATTCTCAATGTTCGTACTGCCGTAGTTGAGTACGCCGGCACCGTTGTAGCCTTTGTTCTGTAAGAACGAGCTATTGTCAATCGAAAGCTTCCCAGAGTTAAAAATTGCACCGCCGCGAGAAGCCGAATTTCCGGAAATCGAGCTGTTGGAGATAACAAGCGTAGCGTTGACGTCATTGGCAATGCCTCCACCTTTGAAGGCGATATTTGCGGAAATGATGCTGCCCGACACATTAAGATTTCCATAATTGAAAATTGCGCCGCCGAAATACTGCACCCCGCCAGTCATCGTAACATCCTGCAACGTAAGATCGCCGGAGGCAGCTACGGTCAAAAGCCGAGATACTGATTTACCTTTTTTCCGCGTGATCCTGCTATGGTTACCCGCTATCGTGATTTGACTTCTGACAGCCGGCAAACGTGCGCCATATGTATTGTCATAGATAGCCGGCACTGTGTGGACACTCGCCGCCGGCAACACAATCGTATCCGCTCCGCTACCTGCCGTGCAGTCCGGGTGCGTCGCCGCGTCATTGTTCGCATTGATGATGGCCTCGACCAGCGAGCATTTCCCGTCGGCGGCGATTCTCGGAATGTTCGTATTGACGGTGATCGTCGCGGCTTGCGTATTTTGCGAGAGGGCGAGTAACAGGGCCGCACCGGCCACGGATGCGGCGAGCGTCCGCCGAGCGCGCGCAGACAGGGCTACATCATTGGACCGCGCGAGCTTTCGCTGAAGCGTCCGGCGCGCACCGCGCGGCATGTTTTTCAGTACGGCGTACGCATCCGCGAACGCCGGATACAGTTCTGCCTGGCGGGTTACGATTGCCGGAGCATCGCGGAGCCGCGATTCCCACGCGCCGATGAGATTTTCGTCGACCGAAAATGTTACCGGCTGGGAATAATTCATGCGCCGCCTCCGAAGTTAGAGCCGATAAATCGGCCCTATATACCAAAGGCTAGCGATAGAAGTCAATTGCGAATGGATGAAATTAACGCAGGCTGTCAGACCTTCAGCAGGATCTTCCGCGCGCCGCGCTGTCCGGCGCGCGCGACCGCATCGACGCCATCGGCGAGTGGATAAGTCTTCTCTATCAACGCTGTGACGGAGATTTTTTTCTGCGCCAGCGCTTCCAGGGCTGGCGGGAAGACCCCGCAGCGCGAGCCGACCAGCGTCACCTCGTTGATGACGAGCGGGGCGAGCGAGATTTTGTGCTCTCCGGCGACGGTGCTCTTGAGTACCAGCGTGCCGCGGGGCCGAACGGCGGCGAGGGCGGCTTCGAGGCCGGAGGTCGATCCCGTCGCCTCGACGACGATGTCGAAGAGCTTGGGCTTCAAATCGTCAAGCAAGGCCGTGCGCACGCCGGCGCGCTTGGCGAGCTTGAGCTTCTCGGGATGTTTTCCCACGAGCGTCACGCGCGCTCCGGCGACGGCGAGCACCTGGGCGCACAGCAGCCCCAGCTTGCCGTCGCCCAGGACCAGAACCTCGCGCGTGAAGTCGACTTCGACCTGTTCCAAGATCTCGAATGCCGCGGCGAGCGGCTCGGTGAAGACCGCCTCCTCGTCCGAAATATTTTCCGGCACGGGATGCAGATTGCGCGCGGGGATCGCCACCAGTTCCGCGAAGCTGCCGTCGGCGCCGAGAATCCCCATGACGCGCCGCTTGGGGCAGTGTCGCGCGAGACCGCGCCGGCACGACTCGCAGAAGCCGCATCCGAAGTTTATCTCTCCGACGACGCGCCTGCCGACCAGCGCCGGCGGCCCTTTCACGACTTCGCCAACGAATTCATGGCCGGGAACGCCACGAAAACCCATGTAGCCTTGGAGGATTTGCAGATCGGTGGAGCAGATGCCCGCGAGCCGGACGCGCACGACCGCTTCGCCGCCCGTGGTCTTGGGGTCGGGATGATTTTTATCGAGCGCGAGATTTTGGCCGTTCCAGTAGAGCGCTCTCATGTTACGAGCGCGACCACTTGGTGCGGAGCCGCGGCAACTCTTCGCCGTCGACGGTGATGACGGCTTCGCGCTCCTGGAAGAAGCAGACGAGGCCCTTGATCTTCGGACATTCGGGAATGGTATCGCGATAGCTCCAGGCGAGATCGGGATAGATTTCGCCGCCGGCCTTAACGGACCAATACGACGCGATGCCCTTGTACGGGCAGCGCGAGGCGGTGTCGCTCGCAATCAATAAATCGCGCCGGATATCGTCGAGGGGAATGTAGTAGCGCACCGGATGGCCTGTCTCGAAGACGAGCGTCGGCCGGCGCGTGTCGGCAACCGTCTCGCCGGCGACCGCGATTTGCACGCGGCGCGCGCTCCGGATCGCGTCGACGCGCTTGTAGGGATCGCGCGCGTGGACGAAAACCTCCTCGTCCTCTTCGTACCAGCCGTCCATTGCGCTCCACTCGAAGGCGAAATGATCCTTGATCGCCGCGGCGGCCTGCGGCGGTTCGCCATAGCTCCAGGCCGCGTTCTCGGCGGTTTTGGAATTCGCGCGCAGCACCCAGTATACAGCCTCGCCTTTATGCTCGTCGCGCGTCCGGCGCCCGGACGGCTGCATGAATTCCATGCGAACATCTTGTTGCGGGAAATAATAAACCGGCAAGCGTTTCGCTTCGCGGAGCAGCACCGCTCGCTTGCTGTCGGCGAGCGTCTCGCCGCCGAAAACGACGCGCACGCGGCGCGGGCTTACCTCGGCGTGCATGAAATGGCCGGGCGAGGGGTTATCCTTCGGCCACTCGGGCACGAGCGAATCCATAGAAACGGTTTCTAGCGTTTTCCCAGCCATGGAACCTTCACTACAGGAGCGCTGGGAAGAAATCTAGCGGCTCGGGGTACCGGAGGCTCACGCGCCGCGGAGCGCCGTCAGAATCTTCTCCGCGGTGATCGGCAGCGAGTTGATGCGCACGCCGATCGCGTCTTCGACCGCGTTGGCGATCGCCGCCGCAACCGGAATATTGGACGTCTCGCCGATCGGCATGCTGTTGTAGGGTCCGGCGCCCTTCGGCTTCTGAACTATCGCCGTCTTGAACTCGGGGACGTCCTTGACCGTGGGAATTTTGTAATCGCCGAAGTGCGCGGTCGTCACCTTGCCGTCGGAGATCATCAGATGCTCCATCAGGCCGTAGCCGATGCCCATCATCGCGGCACCCTCTATCTGCCCCTGGTGCATGAGCGGATTGATCACAGTGCCGGTGTTGTGCGCGGTGGTGAATTTCCGGAGCTTCACCTGGCCGGTCTCGGGGTCGACCTCGACCTCCGCGACCTGCGCGCACATCGACGCCTCGTGGATTTTCGATGTGTCGCTGTAGGTCGCCTCAACGGCGATCACGCCGCCGTTCGCTTTCGCGAGGTCGGCGTAGCTCACGCGCTTACCGCCGCGCTTCGCCTGCGCGGCGCCGTCGGCAAGAATGATTTCTTCAGCGCCGACGCCGAGGCGCGCCGCGGCCGCCTGCTTCAGCGCTTCCGCCGCCTTCATGGCGGCCTGATAGCCGGCGTTGCCGTAGACGCGCGTCGCGCGGCTCGCGCCGACGCCGGTGTCGGGCTTGCCGGTCTTCGTGTCGAGCGTGTCGGTCTTGATCCGGCTCAGCGGAATTTGCAGCTCTTCGCCGACGATCTCGCAGAGCAGCGTGTATGTTCCCGCGCCCTGATCGAGCATCGCCGAGGAGATCGTGACGACGCCGTCTTTATCGATCTTGATGCCGACGGTGCCGGAGCCGCCGTTCGGCGTCCATTGGACGAGCGCGACGCCGCGGCCGACGTGCTTCGGCTTGGCTTTGTTGTAGCCCGCTTCCTTGAGTGCGAGGTCGAGCGTCTCGTCGGTTTTGATGTAGGTGATCTTCTCGCCGGTAGGGTCGGTGTCGCCGTCGTGCATGAGATTTTTCCGGCGGAAGGCGACGCGGTCCATGCCGAGCTTTTTCGCGACCAAGTCCATTTGGCTTTCGTTGGCAAAAAATCCCTGCGGATCGCCCGGCGCGCGCATGTGCCCGCACGGAATCTTATTCGTGTAGACCATGTGCTCTTCGATGAAGACGTTGGGGATATTGTACGGGCCGGCGGACGCGTGCGGGCCGTTGAGAAAGGCGTTCGGTTTGAACGCGCCGTACGCGCCGCTGTCGAAGACGAAGTCCATGTGGTGCGCGACGATCTTGCCGTCCTTTTTAACGCCGGTCTTCACGCGTATGACGGAGGCGTGGCGCGGATTGCCGGCGACGAATTCCTCGTCGTAATCCATCACGAGTTTCACCGGACGGCCGGCCTTCTTCGACATGACGTAGACGAGCGCCACGTCCATGAAATCGCCTTTGCCGCCGAAGTCGCCGCCTATGTAGCACGGATGGACGACGAGCTTCTCCGGACTCAGCTTCAACGCGTTCGCCACTTGCTCGCGGATCGCGTACGGCACCTTGCTGCACGCCCATATCTCCGCCGAGCCGTCCGCCGCCGTGCTGACGACGCATGAATGCGGCTCGATGTAGGCGTGATGGACCTGGTTGGTGTAAAAAGTATTCTCGACGATGATATCCGCCTGGCGAAAGCCGTCGTCGACTTCGCCCTTCTTCCACGTGACGTAGATGAAATCGTTCGACGGCGCATCGAGCTTCTTAGGCAGACCTTTATAGCCTTGCACGTCGGGGTGAATAATCGGCGCGGAGGGCTCCATCGACTTGAGTGGATCGAGCACCGGGTCCATCTCTTCATATTCCACGTCGATGAGGCCGGCCGCCTCTTCGGCAATGTCTTCGGTGTCCGCGACAACGGCGGCGACCTTCTCGCCGATGAACCTCACGACGCCGTCGGCGAGGATCGGCATATCATAGAGCCTGCGCCCGATCCTCAACCCCGTCGTATCCTCTCCGGTCACGACCGCGCGCACGCCGGGAAGGTTCTGCGAGCGGCTGGTATCGATGCGCTTGATGCGCGCGTAAGGAACCGGGCTGCGGAGAATTTTTCCCCACAGCATGCCGGGAAGGACCACGTCGACCGCGTACATCGCCTTGCCGGAGACTTTGTATTCGCCCTCGACGCGGGGCGTCGGATTGCCTACGACTTTTTTTCGCGCCATCGCCTCACCCTCTGTGAAAAGATATTGGCTCCCCGGGAGGGACTCGAACCCCCGACCTAGTGATTAACAGTCACCCGCTCTACCGACTGAGCTACCGGGGAGTATTCCAGGTCGATATTTTCGCTTGCGCATCCCGGAAGAAGCCCCGGGGCGCAAGTCAATTTAATTAGCATACGCCCGGCGCAAATGCCACTTTCCCCATGAAAAAACCGCTATTTTCGCCCGAGCGACTGTAGCTCCGCCAGCATCCGCTGCTGATGCGTCGCCGGCCAGTAGATGCGCCGGCATGTCGCGCAAAACGAGAACTTGTCCTGCGTCGCCAAAACATACGGCGGCACCTTGTCCTCGACCGAGCTTTTCGCGACCGACTGCAAAACCGTATTGCATTCGGCACAACGAGCGAATGCGTCTTTCATCGGATCCAGCCCGCACTCGTCGATGACCTGCTCCAGTTGCTCGCGGAAATGATCGCTCCGGATCATCAGGTACGGCGGCGGATTCCGCTTCGCGACCGCCCGGTCGCGCGTGAGAATGAGCCTTCCCTGTTGCCGCGCGGCGCGCAGGAGCCCGGCGCCGGAAAGCTCCGGCCCGTATATGACGTCCTGCCCCATGATCCTGAGCCAGCGCGTAAGCCGCCCGAGCATTTTGTCCGCAACGAATAACACAGGTCAGACTATAATCTCATTATCGCGAGCGCCATCGTTCCAAAATCGCCTGGAGTATGCGAGATTCAAGCGCATGCAGCTCGTACACACGATCTTCGAGCCCGCCGGCAACGGCCCGCATCCGACGATTCTCGCGCTCCACGGCTGGGGCGCCAATGCGCAGGACCTGCTCGGCCTCGCGCCTTACCTTGCCGGCGGACGCTTTCTCGTGATCTGTCCCCAGGGGCCGCTCGATGTCCCGCTCGGACCGCACGCGGTCGGCTACGGTTGGTTTCCACTCACGATGGGAAGGCCGCCGGATATGGCGGCAATCGTCTCCGCGCGCGACACGCTGCGCGCATTCCTCGACTCCGCGCTGGAGCGCTACCCGATCGATCGTAAGAAGCTGGTCGCGCTCGGCTTCAGCCAAGGCGGCGTCATGGCCTACGGGCTCGCGCTCACGGAACCGGAGCGCTTCGCCGGCGCGGCGGTGCTGAGCTCATGGCTGCCGAAGGAATTGCTGAGCGTCTTCCGGCAAAGTGAATCACAGCCGCTGCCGCCGATTCTCGTCCAGCATGGGTCGGTTGATGAGCTGATCGAGATCGGCCGCGCGCGCGACTCCATCGAAACGCTCCGCAGCTTGAAGGCACAGGTCACCTACCGCGAATACGACATGGCGCACGAGATCAGCCCCAAGAGTCTCGCCGATCTTACGGCCTGGCTCGAGGAAAAAGTCCTCTCGCCGCTGATCGTCGCGCCGTAAGGAGCGCTTCATGAAATTCGGCGTCATTTTCCCGCAGACCGAGATCGGCAGCGATCCGGCGGCGGTGCGCGACTACGCGCAGGCGGCCGAGAGCCTCGGCTACGAACACCTCGTCGTCTACGATCACGTAATCGGCGCCAATCCGGCGAGCCGTCCCGGCTGGACGCCGCCGTACACCCACCTGGATAATTTTCACGAGCCGTTCGTGCTCTTCGGCTATCTCGCCGGGGCGACCCAGAAGATCGAGCTCGCGACCGGCATCGTGATCCTGCCGCAGCGGCAGACGGTGCTGGTCGCGAAGCAGGCGGCGGAAGTCGATGTGCTGAGCAAGGGACGCCTGCGTCTCGGCGTCGGCATCGGCTGGAATCCGGTCGAGTACGAGGCGCTGAACGAGAATTTCAACGACCGCGGCAAGCGCTCGGAAGAACAGATCGAAGTCATGCGCATGCTCTGGACGAAGGAGCTCGTGACCTTCAAAGGCCGCTGGCATACGATCACCGACGCGGGCATCAAGCCGCTACCGGTGCAGCGGCCGATCCCGATCTGGTTCGGCGGCAACGCCGAGCCGGTGCTGCGGCGCGTCGGGCGCCTCGGCGACGGCTGGTTCCCGCTCGCCGAGCCCGGCGACAAGGTGCGCGCGATGATCGAAAAAGTAAAAGGCTACGCCACGGAAGCGCGGCGCGACCCGTCGACGATCGGCATCGAAGGACGCGTCAGCGTCGGCGGCGGCGATCCGGACAAATGGCGCGCGGCCGTGTCGGCATGGAAAGCGCTCGGCGCGACGCACCTGTCGGTGAATACGATGAAAACGGTGTTATCAGGAGCCGCCGGGCACGTTGACGCGATTCGGCGATTCCGTGATGCGATTGCCGGCCTGTAGAACTTTCTGCTCCAGGTTTTGAGCCAGCACCTTCACGTCGCCGTAAGGGTCCCCGCCGGTCTTGACGGCGTCTTTGATCGACGCAATCGAGCGCGCCAGGTTCTTGCCGTTTAGCTGATACACGGTCTCGAAAAGCTCCAGATCCTTGAAGTAGAGAAGGTAGTGCATGAGCACGGCGTTGTTGAGGCTTACCTTCGCGAAGCCTATGTAGCGGTGATTGGGATGATCGGCGATCCTGTCGGCCCAGTTCGCTTGCGCGCGCGCGAAAACTTCCTCCCGCAGCCGCAGCTTCTCGGCGTCGGGAATGTTCTTCGCGTATAGCTCCTCCACGGAAGCGGCCACGTCGCCGAGATAGCGCGAGAACTCGATCTGCTCCTCCCATTCCTCGACGGCGCGCAGATGCTCGGGGCTGCCCTCGCCCCACCGGTCGCGGAAGAACTGTATCGCCGCCTGGGCGCCGACGAAATTCGCCAGGCTCTCGTTGAACTCCCCGGCGCTGCCGACGTAAAGCGTGTTGTGAAACAGCTCGTGGAAGATGATATCCGCGAGCGTCACCTTGTCGTAGCGGAGTAGATGCGCGAGGAGCGGGTCGTCGAACCATCCCAGCGTGCTGAACGCTGGCGAGGTGCGGATATACGTGTCGTAGCCGTTCTTCTCGAAGTTCTTCGCCTCGGCGAGCGCATCTTCCTGCGAGAAGTAGCCCTTGTAAGGGACGTCGCCGACGACCAGGAACCACCACATGTGCGGCTTCAGCTCGGTCTTCGGCGCCGCCATGAGGATGTAGCTCAGGTTCTGCCGGTCGACGAAAGAGTAGCTCGAATAGCTGCCCCCGACGTTGAACTTGAGCTGGTCGCGGGCGTACTCCCGCACGGCCAGGACGAGCTTGAACTGGTCGCGCGTCTTGGGGTCGAGATCGGGCCTCTGGAGGGCGTCCTCGATCGGCTCGCGGCGCCAGAGGATCTTTCCTTCCTCGTACGCCGCGCGCATCACATAGGTCGGCGAGCAGCCGGAAAGAGCCACGGCTAAAAGAAGGAAGACGGCGGCCAGCCGGCTCCCTTGGGTAAAGCTTGGAAACATTGCGTGAATAGGCAGATTACACAAAGGAAGAGAAGAATGCAAAGGGGAAGTTCTAGCCGCGCCGTTTCGTTTGACAAGCTTACTGTACACGGTAAAAATTGCGTCCGATCATGAAAACAATCGTGCTATCGATCGCTGTTTTGACTGCTATCGCCGTTGGGCTGTGGGTGAAGGACATCTACGAGGATCGCAAATATAAACTGGAAGTTCTCGAACCCATTACCCTTCTAGAAAACGCGCCCCAGAGCTATCCTCGATCAAATGTTACCGTCGGGCAGGTGAATCCTGGCGACCCAGTTATGGTCCTGCGCATGGGCTATGGCAAAGATTTTCGTGCTTGGCGTGTGAGAAGCGCGGCTGGTCAAGACGGTTGGTTTGTAGACAGCGGTAAGAACGTTCGAGTCAACAAGCCAAAAGAATAACCGATTTCTGGCTAAGAATTTGCGCCGGTTCCTCGCGCGGTCGCATAATCTGCTTGCCACAGACTCTAGTAATGTGAGATATTAGTTCAATCAATGCAGCGGGCAGCCCTCGCGTTGATCTCCCTCGGCACGATAGTTTTCCTCTCGCTGTCGAATTGTTCACTTTCTCCTGCCTTGGAAGAAAAACCCCTACCAGAATGGCGCGGTCACCCTGCCGAAAACATATCGCTGGTCGACACTGAAAAGATTCTGAACATCAAACTGTCGCGATGGGAACCCGTCGGCGTGCGGAGCATAATGCCTCTGCAGCCCGATACTGAGATCGTAAGAATTTCTTTCAAAACAAAATTCGAAGGCCGCTTGAACGCCGACGGTCAGGCTTTAATTTCGCTGAATCTTCAACAGCCCATTTACTATGGCAACTACGTCGCCGGCGCGCGGTACGTCAATTCGAATGCGGGCTGGGAAAGTCACGAGCTAGTCCAGGTCTTCAGGACCGACAAACCGGAGCATAAATCACTACCGTATCCGACTCTACCTGAAGACTTGGTCGTGGAGATCAAAATCGGCGAAGGCACCGGCGTTTTACAGGTGAAAGACTTCACCGTGCAAGAGTTACAGACCTATCCGAACCCCGAAGCGCGCAAGCTTTATCAACGATGAGAGCCGGGAAGACCCTTCTGTTGCTGTTTGTCGCCGCGATTTTGATTTCGCAGGAGAGCCCGTCATCGGCCATAGGCGCTGACGTCGCGCAAACAAAAGAAGTCGAGGCGGCAAACGCCTCTCTCAAACGAGCTTTGGACCTCGCCCGGCCGAATCTACTCGAGGTACAGCAACTGCTTTATACCGGAAAGTTCGAAGACCTTGAAAAACTCTATGACGGGATACTTCTGCAATACCAAAAGGACGCCGACTACGAGTCACCGCTGGATAAAGCGTACGGGCTTTTTCGTCCGAACAATTCGATTTCTCCGGCCGATTTGGACCTCTGGGTGACGAAGACCGATTCTTACGTGGCTTATGCCGCGCGGGGCACCTACCGGGACCGGCAAGGGTTCGCCGCGAGGGGCGACAAATTTATCAATGAAACTCCCGAGAGCAACATAAAGCAGATGATTTATTTCCATCAGCTTGCGGCAAAGGACCTGCAAACAGCGATCAGCAAGAATCCTCGCTTCATGCCGGCCTACTCGAATTTAATAGACCTCGCGAAGGCTTCGCGAATGCCATTCTCTACCCACGAGATGGCGCAAAAGGCCGAAGCGATCGACAAACGCAGTTACTACGTCCGCTACGAGTTTATGACAACGCTGCAGCCCCGCTGGGGCGGCTCTTATGAATTAATGGCGGCTTTCGCACAGCATGCGATTCAATATTTGGACGTCAACGCGCGTCTGTGGACGCTGCAAGCGGAAGTCGACACTGATCGGGGTAATCTCCTTTTCTTGGCAAACAATCATGCCGCCGCCATCCAATCCTACACGAAGGCCCTGCAATTCGGCGACAGGCTATCGACTCTGAACTATAGGGCGCTTTGTTACGAAAAAATCGGAGAGAAAGACAAAGCCGTCGCCGATGTCAAAAAAGTGCTTTACTACGAGCCGACCAACGAGCTGGCCCTCCGCATCCTGCGACGGAACGGTGGCGGTTGACTTACAAGCTCATAGGCAGACGAATCCTCATCCTGCTAACCGTAGCTGGGGGTCTCTATGTCGGCGGCTGCAGGGCCTCAGTGCCGCCAGTCATTCCGTCAAATAGGCTTCAAGCCTGGCAATTCCATCCGCAAGGAAACGTCTCGACGGTCGCCGAGGAAGATGTTCTCAGCATCAAAATGTCGCCGTCTGAGGAAACCGAACTGTCCAGGCTTTGGCCTTTGGCTTCGAACACCGAGATGGTCAAAATTTCTTACCAATTGAAGTTCCAAGGTCGTTGGGATCCTAACGGTCAACAGTTCTACATCTTTAGCCTTCAAGACCCTCTAACCCACGGCAGCTACATTTCGTCTAAACACGATCTGCAAACAACCGCATCGTGGCAAACCGAACATTTCTTTCGGATGTACAAAAATACGTCAGCCACGAACGAGGGTTCGCGGCTACGTGACCTCCCGAAAGAGTTATCGATTAATCTCCATGTGAGCAAAGCCGCAGGCACGCTCCAGCTCAAAAATTTTCGAGTGGAGCAGTTTTTGACGAAGGTCACCGTCGAGCATCGATAGCTTACGGTTCGAAGAAAATCACGCGCTGACCTTAAACGTTCACAGCTTCGCCGCCGTGTCGTCGTCGACCGGCTTCGGCTCATCGTCTGTGGCGTACTGGAGCTGATAAAGCTTGTAGTAAATTCCCTGCTTCTGCATCAGCTCGGCGTGCGTGCCCACCTCGCGGATCTCGCCGTGATGGAAGACGATGATGCGGTCGGCGTTGCGGATCGTCGACAGGCGGTGCGCGATGACGAACGTCGTGCGGCCGCGCATCAGCTCGCGCATCGCACTCTGAATGAGGACTTCCGTACGCGTGTCGACGCTGCTCGTCGCTTCGTCGAGAATCAGGATCGCCGGGTCGGCGAGGAACGCCCGCGCGATCGTCAGCAGCTGCTTCTGCCCCTGCGACAGATTGCTCGCTTCCTCGTTGATCGCGGTGTCGTAGTTCTCGGGCAGCGTGCGGATGAAGTGGTCGGCCTGCGCCGCCTTCGCCGCGTGCACGATCGCGTCCTCGCTGGCGCCTTCCTTGCCGTAAGCGATGTTCTGACGAATCGTCCCCGAGAAGAGCCAGGTATCCTGCAGCACCATGCCGAACATGCGGCGCAGCGGCCCACGGTTCAATTCGCGGATATCGATGCCGTCGACGCGGATCGCGCCCTGGTTCACGTCGTAGAACCGCATCAAGAGGTTGACGAGCGTCGTCTTTCCGGCGCCGGTCGGACCGACGATCGCAATCATCTGCCCCGGCGTCACGTCGAGCGACAGGTCTTCGATCAGCGGCACGTCGTCCTTGTATCTGAAGCTCACGGCATCGAACCGCACGGCGCCGCGGGGATTGGCAATCGTGGTCGCGTTGACCGCGTCGGGTGTTTCCTCGGGCTCGTCGAGCAGCTCGAACACGCGTTCGGCGGCAACGATGGTGAGCTGGATCATGTTGGCGATTCCGCTCAACTGCGTGATCGGCATCGAGAACTGACGGCCGTACTGGATGAACGCCTGCACGTCGCCGATGGGAATCGACTGCCGTGTTACGAGCAGGCCGCCGATCACCGCGACGAGAACGAAGCCGATGTTGCCGACGAACATCATGGTCGGCATGATGATGCCGGTGACGAACTGCGCCCGCCACGCGCCGTCGTAGTACTTCTCGTTGAGCGCGTCGAAGGTGGCCACCGATTTCTTCTCGTGGCCAAACGCCGTGACGATCATGTGGCCGCCGAACATCTCGGCCACGTGGCCGTTGAGCGCGCCGAGCGCCGCCTGCTGCTGCATGAAGAACTTCTGCGACCGCTTGGCGATCCGCGCCACGATGACGATGCTGAGCGGCAGCGTCAGCACGATCACCAGGGTGAGAATCCAGCTGATCGTCAGCATCATCACGACGGTGCCGATGAGCATCAGCACCGACGTCAGCAGCTGCGTGATGTTCTGCTGCAGCGTGCTGCTGATGCTGTCGAGATCGTTGACGGCGCGGCTCATCACCTCGCCGCGCGTCCGCGAATCGAAGAACTTCAGCGGCAGGCGATCGAACTTCGCCTCGACCTCGCGACGCAGCGCATACACCGTGCGCTGCGCCACCGACGCCATGAGGTACTGCATCAGGTACTGAAACGCGTTGCCAATGAGATAGAGGCCGACGAGGCTGAGCAGGATGCGCGCCACCGCCTCGAAGTCGATCCCCGCCCCAGGCGCCCCCGATTGCCTCGCAATGAACCCTTCGAAGATCTTGGTGGTCGCCAGACCCAGCACCTTGGGGCCCAGCACGCTGAACACGGTACCGATCGCGCCGGCGATGATGATGATCACGAGCTGCGCGCGATACGGCTGCAGATAATTCAGCAGCCGGACGAGCGTTCCCTTGAAGTTCTTCGCCTTCTGCGTCGGCACCCCGAGACCGCCGATGGGACGGCCGCCAAACATCGGCGGAGGCGTACGTGGTGGCGCGGCGGGCGCGGGCGGGCCGGAGGGGCGTGGAGGGGTGCTCATGCGACCTCGTCGAGCGAGACCTGTGACGACACGATCTCGCGATACACCGGACTGGTCTCCAGCAACGTCGTATGTGAGCCGATGCCCACCACACGGCCATTGTCGAGGACGATGATGCGGTCGGCGTTCAGCACGGTGCTGATGCGCTGCGCCACCACGAAGACAGTGGCCTGCGTCGTCTCCTGCTTCAGGGCGGCGCGCAGCCGCGCGTCGGTGGCGAAGTCGAGCGCCGAGAAGCTGTCGTCGAACACGTAGATGTGCGGCGTGCGGACGATGGCGCGGGCGATGGCGAGCCGCTGCTTCTGCCCGCCCGAGAGATTGATGCCGCCTTGCGCGATCGGCGACGCAAACTTCTCCGGCATCGCGTCGATGAACTCGACCGCCTGCGCCACCGTTGCCGCGTGACGCACCTCGTCATCGCTGGCATCCTCGCGGCCGTAGCGGATGTTGGCGGCGACGGTGCCGGTGAACAACGTGGCCTTCTGCGGCACGAAGCCGATCCGCGATCGCAGATCGGTCTGCGTCATCTCACGGATGTCGACGCCGTCCAGGAGCACGCGGCCGGCGTTCACGTCGTAGAACCGCGGGATCAGCCCGGCGAGCGTCGACTTGCCCGATCCGGTCCCGCCCACGATCGCCGTCACCTCCCCTGGCTTCGCGACGAACGACACGCCGGCGAGCGCCGGCTCTTCGGCGCCCGGATACTGGAACGTGACGTTCTGGAATTCAACGGTGCCGCCGTGAGTGGACCTGGACGGCGGCGTGGCGGGCCCCGTCCGATCGACGATCTCCGGCTCGATGTCGAGAATCTCGTTGATGCGCGCCGCTGATGCCGAGGCGCGAGGCAGCATCACGAACATCGCCGTCACCATGAACACCGAGAACAGGATCTGCATCGCGTACTGAAGCGACGCGATCATCGCGCCCACCTGCATCACGCCGGCCTCGATGCGGTGGCTGCCGACCCAGAGGATCGCGATGCTGGTGAGGTTCAGCATCAGGATCAGCGCCGGCATCAGGATCGCAGTGAGGCGGTTCACTGCGATCGCGGTGTCGGTCAGATCGAGGTTTGCCTCATCGAAACGCTGACGCTGCTGGTTGCCGCGATCGAACGCGCGAATCACGCGGACGCCGCTCAGGCCTTCACCGAGCACGAGGTTCAGGCGATCGATCTTGGCCTGCATCGCCGTCGACAGCGGCACCGACCGGCGCATGATGAGCGTGAACACGACGGCCATCACCGGCATGACGGCGATGAGCACCCACGCCAGCTGCGCATCCTGCGACACGGCGAGAATCACGCCGCCGATCGCCATCATCGGCGCGACGATCACCACCATCAGCATCATGATCAGCATCTGCTGCACCTGCGTGGTGTCGTTGGTCGTGCGGGTCACCAGGGAGGCGGAGCCGAAGCGATCGAACTGATGGATCGAGAGGTGCTCGACACGGGCGAAGATCGCGCCGCGCAGGATGCGCCCCAGACCCGTGGCCACCTTCGATGAGTAGTAGCTGCCGGCGATCGCGCAGAGCGTGGCGACGATCGACATCAGCAGCATCAGCCCGCCGGTTTTCAGGATCGCGCCCTGGTCGCCTCTGACGATGCCGTGGTCGACGATGTCGGCCATCAGGCGCGGCAGCAGGAGCGAGCCAATCGACTGCGCGAGGGCCAGCACGAGGACGATCACGAGGTAGCCGCGGAACGGGGCTAGAAAGCGAAAGAGCTTCAACATAGGGTGACTCGGCGCCAACCCCCAACGACCCATTCCCTCAGAGTCGTTTGGGAGTTGGAGGTTGGGACCTGGGAGTTGATTTGACTAGGAAGTCCTAAATGTTAACAGGAGAGTAACCCTGCCGTGAGGGGAGTGTTCAACGCTCTTCGGCGCGTGTGGCCGACCGACAGCATACCGCGACGGCAGGATGTCGCGGCGGCGCCAAAGCCGCTGCTCTACGTGGAGAGAGACGGCCGCCGTTTGTGCCACTCGGTGGCTTGCTCGTACGCGTGCGCCAGCGCGAGCACGGTGGCTTCCGCGAAGTGGTTGCCGCTGATCTGAAGACCAATGGGAAGACCGGACGAGGCAACGCCGCAAGGGACTGAGATCGCGGGCAACCCATAGAAGCTGAAATACGACGTGTTCCTGAAGCCGGGCGCCCGGCCGCCTGCCGGCGCGGGGCCAGCGGCCGCGGCCGGCGCAGCCGCCGAGGCACCACGCTGTGGGATCAGCGACGTGACGCTGGTGGTCGTTGGTGTGACCAACAGATCGATCGATGCAAACACGTTCGCGATCTCACGTCGTCCAAGCTCCACCTGTCGACGACCCTGAACGTAGGATTCAGATCGCGTGTTGGCGCCACCCATCACGATGCGACGCGTCGCCTCTTGATACAGCTCGGGCGTCTTGGTGATCAGGGCGCGTGATAGGCGTAGATCTCGGCGTTGCGAGACTGCGCCCAGCCCTGGCGATGGCGGCGGCATTACCGCCGGAGGATCCTCCAGGATGGTGATCCAACGCCCAGGGGTTGTGCACAGGCCCGAAGTACGTGACAGCGCTGGTTCCTCCCAGCGCGAACTCGTGCATGTTCAACTTGCCTAGCACGATTGCTCTTGTTCCAACTGGCGCGCCGTTTCGAGCGCCTGCTCGCGCGCAACGGTGACGAACGGATTCAACGCCGGGTTGTACGAATCGATGCGTTGGTCGCCTACTGCGCCCCTGCCGCGCCTGGAAATCCGCCGCGTACGATGACCGATCGAGGATCGACGTTGCGATCGATGATCACGCCCATCGGCTCGATCAAC
>DASWZY010000405.1:0-12728 GCA_036407055.1 Binatia bacterium | reverse complement strand
ACGCTCGTCGTGGTGAGCCACAATTTTCCGATTCTATCCCTCGTCTGCCGCATTCTCGGCACGCCGCTCAACCAGTACCGGACCTATCACGTCCCGCCCGGCGGTCACGTTTGCGTCGAATACGCCGGCGGCGCGTGGCGCCTGCTGGTCGAGGACGGACGGCTTCCGCTCAGGAAAGACTGATTCCGATTCAGCGCTCGCCCGCCGACCGGCGCGCGAAGAGCTCGACAAAAGATCTGCGGCCTTCGCGTCTCAGACCGAGATGGGTCACGGCCAGCGCGATGTAAATAAAAGAAAACACGTAGCGGATTCTCGGGTCCGGAATAAGCAATTGCGCGGCGAAGAGACCGAAAAGCACGGCCCCCTGTTTGACGGAAAGGACAAGATTCGCGATCACCGCGATGCCGAACAACGACTGCGCGGCGGTGAGAAAGATCTCCTCCCCTTGCCGGTCGTCCATCTCCATCGGCTTCAACTCGCCCGCGGAGAACATGTAGACGAGCGGCAGCATGCCGATCAGCAGCGTCCACTGATTCACCTTCGATGAGACGAGCGTACCGAGGCTCGCGCCGGGATTCGCCTTCAGCGCGAAGAGAACCGCGACGATGAACTCCGGCGCTTCCGAAGCGAGCGGAGCGAGCCACTGCACCAGTAGAAATTCCTCGACGCCCAAATCCCGCCCCGTCGCCAGGAGGCTTTCGGCGAAAGGCTCGGCGGCGATGAAAATCGTAAAACCGGAAAGGAGAAAGAAGACGACGGTCGCGATGCGCCGGCCGGCGACGCCCCACTCGGCGACCATCGCCGGCGGGCCTTCGAGCTCCGGCTCGACGTGCGTCGCGCGCGACGCCGCGCGGATGTAAAAAACGAAAATTGTGATCAGCACGATCGCATCGGTCCAATCAAGCTGCTGCTTAATCGGAATGGCGAACGAATAGAGCGTCGCGAGGCTCAGATAAAAGATTTCGATCTTGTGCGAGGGTTCGAGCGCGAATGACTGCACGCGGGTCTTGAGCCAAAACGTAAAGACGACCGCCGCCCAGCCGACGCCGATAAGAAGCCGGTTGGCGCCGGTCATATTCGCGGTCGCGTAGGCCGCGTATTGAGGATCTTTTCCCGCCGACCAGGCGAAGTACATATCCACGGCGTACTCCGGCAGAACCGCGATCAGCGCGAGAAAAGCGAGCGCCAGCGCCTGCGGGATGTCGAGCTGCGCGACTTCCGACGCCCAGGAGAGCAGGAAGGCGGCGCCGAAGACGCCGACGCCGCTCAGCGTCGCGATCAGCCACGGCGGCAAGTCGAGTGCGAAGAAGTGCACGGCCGCCCACTGAAGACACAATAGGACTGCCGAGATAAGCCAGATGAAGTTTCCCATAGTTAAACCGATTCCGGAGAAGCAGATTTAAAGCGCGCGAGCCACCATCCCAACAGGATGAGCGATCCTGCGAGCACCGCGGGGACTGACCAGCGGAGAACGTTCGTCCACGGATCGAGGAATTCGTGGACATGATTGTCGTCGAGAAACATTTCGCCGGCGACCCATCCGAGGACGCCACCGCCGATCCAAACGATCCACTGGAAGCGGTTCATCAAGCGGGCGAGAAAGCCGGCGCCCCAGACGATAATCGGGATCGAAAGGCCGATGCCGAAGATCACGAGCACAAGGCTGCCGTGCGACGCGGCGGCGACCGCAAGCACGTTGTCGAGACTCATCACCAGGTCGGCCACGATGATGATCCAGATCGCCTCCCAGAGACTCGTTCCATGCCGCGCAACATTGCCGTCGCCGCCCGAGTCTTGGCGCAGCAGCTTGACGGCGATCCAAATGAGGACGACTCCGCCGACCGCTTGCAGGTAGGGCACCGAGAGGAGTTCGACGATGACGGCGATAAACGCAAAGCGCAGCGCGACCGCGCCGAGCGTGCCGCCGATGCGGCCCAAAAACTGCTCGCGCGCCGGCAGCGTGCGCACCGCCATGGCGATGAGCAGCGCGTTGTCCCCGCCCAGGCTCAGGTCGAGGACGACGATGCCGAACCAGCGTGCCCAAAACTCCGGGTTTTCGAAGATTCCAAACACGTAACACCGCGCCGGCCGCATGGGGTCCGGCGCGCTGATATATAACTAAACAAATCGCCGTTTACCAGCGCAAAGGGAATAAATCGCAATATCGTTTTAGGCGTATCGGTTTGCGAAATAAAACGGCCGCAGGCGGGCCGCAGCGCGACCCACCCACGGCCCATTCAAGAAGCCGGAAAATGTATTAGTGCTTAATCTTGTCCTTGGTCTTGTCGATGAAACCCTTGAGCCCGCCCTCGGACGCGGCGCCCACCTGCTGGCCGGTCGACTGCGCCAACTCGAGGTGCTCCTTCAGCGTCGGCAGCGTCTTGGCCGCGAAGCTCTTCACATCGGCGTCGTTACCTTTGTCGGCCTGTTTCTGGAATGCACTGACGTCCTCTTTGTGGTCGTCGATCATCGCCTTCATATATTCGCGATCGAAGCGATCGCCGGAAAGCTTCGAGAGACGCTCGTAGGTTGATTTCTCCTTGCCTTCCAGCTCGGTCGGGATCTGGACGTTCTTTGTCGAAGCGAGGTGCTTGAGCTCGGTATTCGCCTTGGTGTGATCCCGCTCCATTCTTTTACCGAAATCCTTTACCTGCTGGCTGGACGCTTTTTCAGTGGCCAGCTTTCCGAGCTGCACTTCCAGCATGCCGCCGGCCGCGGCGTCTTTGATGAACCTTTGGTCCCCTGACGAGAGCTTGTCGGCGGCCATCGCCAGGCTGCTCGAAAAAAGCAGCGCGACGCCCACCGCCAGAAGTTTGACTGAACTTTGCATATGTTTGCCTCCTTTTTTTCTATCGACTATCCACTTTTCTTATCCACTAACTGCGAATCGTTCCGCGCCATGCGCCGGTCTCCTGGCCGCGGTGCTCGATGAAGTCCTTGAAGCGCCCGAGGTCGCCTTCGACGCGGCCGGACACTACTCCGAGCGCGTCGCCGGTATTCTCGACGGGCCCCTTGGGATCGTAGCTCAGCTGGAGATGGACCCGCGTGCGATTGTTTCCGGCGGGCTGGAACGTAACGGTGCCCGCGGTGTAGTCGCCGGTCTCGCTCTGCCACGCGATTTTGCGGTCGGGAAGCTGTTCGGTGATTCTGGCGTTCCACTCTTTTTGCTTGCCGCCGATCTCGGCAACCCAGTGGAGCCGCTTGTCGTCCAGCTGCTTGACGGATTTCACGCCTTCCATGAATCGGGGAAATTCCTCGAACTGCGTCCACTGGTTGTAAACGGTTTGGATCGGCGCTTCGACGTCGATGGTTTTTTCGATTTTCTCCATAAAACCTCCTTTCGGCAAAATTGCGCCTGCCGCCTCGATTTATATTTTAACGGGACGGCGGCCCCGGGCCTTATCCGGTTAATGCCCGATGGGGGGGAGAATTTCTCCCTACTCACGTTGCAAGTATGAAAGATTCGCCCATGACTAATTTACTTGCATCCGGTTTTCGCCCGTGCCATTGACGGTCAGCGCGAAAACGCTAGCATCATAGCGATGGCGAAGACCGGTGTGAGCAAAAGACTGCGCGTCGGCGGCCGCGAGCTCGAGCTCACGAACCTCGATAAAGTGATGTATGCCGAGACGCGCTTTACCAAGGGACAGGTCATCGACTACTACACGCGCGTCGCGCGCCATCTCCTGCCGCATCTCAAAGACCGGCCGATCACGCGCATCCGCTTTCCCGACGGCGTCGCCGGCGTACACTTCTACGAAAAAAACGCCCCGGCCTACACGCCGAAGTGGATCGCGACGTTCGCGGTGCCGCGAACGACCGTCGAGGCGACCACGCGTTATATTCTCATCAACGACCTGCCCACGCTCGTGTGGCTGGCGAACATGGCGATGCTGGAGATCCATCCGTTCCTCGCCCGCGCTCCGCGAGTCGACAGGCCGACTATGGTGGTCTTTGACCTCGATCCGGGCGAGGGCGCGGATATTTCGGCTTCGTGCGAAGTGGCGCTGCTCATCCGCGAGCTTCTCGACCGGCTGAAGCTGGAATCGTTCGTCAAAGTATCCGGATCGAAAGGCATCCACTTGCACGTGCCGCTGAACACGCCGGTGACATACGACGCCACCCAGCCCTTTGCGAAGATCATCGCCGAGGCGCTCGAGCGCGAGCACCCCGACCGCGTCATCTCCGAGATGACGAAGGCGAAGCGCAAGGGTAAAGTTTTCGTCGACTGGAGCCAGAATTCCGAGCGCAAGTCGACCGTCGCGGTGTATTCGCTGCGCGCCAAGCGCGAGACGCCCTTCGTCGCGCTGCCGATCTCCTGGGACGAGCTCAAAAACGCGGCGAAGAAAGGCGACGCGGAGGCGCTCTTTTTCGAGCCCGATGAATGTTTACGCCGACTTGAAAAGCGCGGCGATCTCTTCGCGCCCGTGCTGAAGCTCGAGCCAAAGCTGCCGCAGCCCTTTATGGACCTGCAAAACGGCGCAGCCACGGGTTCGCGCGCGCGCGACGGATCGCTCGAAACCTACCGGCAAAAGCGCGATTTCAGCGTCACGCCCGAGCCGCCGCCGGCGATTAAACCGACATCGAAAGACGCCGAAGCCGGGCGGCTGTTCGTCATTCAAAAACACGACGCCAGCCACCTGCATTACGACCTGCGCCTCGAGATGCACGGCACGCTGAAGTCGTGGGCGGTTCCCAAAGGGCCGCCGTACGAGCACGGCGAGAAGCGGCTCGCGATGGCGGTCGAAGACCATCCGATGGAGTACGCCCGATTCGAAGGCATTATCCCCGAAGGCCAGTACGGCGGCGGCACCGTCATGGTCTGGGACATCGGCACCTACGACGTCATGGACGGAAACTACTGGCAGGGAAAGCTCCATGTCGTCTTTCATGGAAAAAAGCTCAAAGGCGAATGGGTGCTCGTGCGCAGCGGCGAGAGCGACGGCAAAAAGCAGAGTTGGCTCCTGATCAAAGCCGGCGCGTCGATGAAGCCGCTGTCGCCACGGCAGGACGATTCCTCGGCGCTGACGCGCCGCTCGATGGCAGCGATCGCCGCGGCGCGCGACGCCGAATGGCACAGCAATCGGAACGGCGGCGGCAAAGAATCGCCGCCCGCGAAGGCGGCAATCGATTTCGATGCGCTGCCCGAAGCCGAGGCTCGATTCATCGAGGCGATGCAATGCCGGCCCGTCGATAAACTCCCCGAAAGCGGCGAGTGGATCTACGAAATCAAGCTCGACGGCTACCGCTGTCTCGCGGTGAAAAAAGAAAAGAAAGCGTCGCTCTACTCGCGCAACCGCAAATCGTTCGACAAAACGTTTCCCGTGATCGTTCAGGCGCTGGCGCCGCTCGAATCCGGCACGGTGCTCGACGGCGAGGTCGTGGCGCTCGACTCCGAGGGGCGGCCATCGTTCAACGCTCTGCAGGACCGCCGCGCGGCGGCGGCGAATATCTTTTATTATGTCTTCGACGTCCCGATTTACCGCGGCAAGAGTCTGCTCGGCGTACCGCTGGAACAACGCCGGCGGCTGCTCGAATCGATCGCCGCGCGGCTCGGCGGGCCGGTGCGGCTATCGCAGGTTTTCGCCGGCGCGGCAGACGATCTGATATCCGCCGCCCGCAACCTCCACCTGGAAGGGCTCGTCGCCAAGCGAACGGACTCGAATTACGAGCCCGGCCGGAAAAGCGGCGCCTGGATCAAGTACCGGATCAATCGGGGGCAGGAATTCGTCGTCGGCGGATATATCCCGGGCTCGGACGGCTTTCAGTCGCTGCTCGCGGGCTACTATGAAGGCGGCAACCTGCAATTCATCGCCAAAATCAAAAACGGTTTCGTCCCGCGCGTAAAGCGGGAGATCGCCGAGCGCTTCAAGGCTCTCGAAACCGACGTGTCCCCATTTGCCAACCTGCCGGAGAAGAAAGGCGCCCGCCGCGGCGAGGCGCTGACGGCAGGGGCGATGAAACGTTGCCGCTGGCTCAAGCCGGAGATGGTCGTTCAGGTCGAATTCGCCGACTGGACGGCCGCGAATCACCTGCGTCACGCCAGGTTCGTCGGACTCCGCGAGGATAAAGCGGCGCACGAAGTCGTGCGGGAATATCCGGCTGCCGAGGCCGGTACTCCGGTATAGGAGCCATTTTATTGGGAAAAATAGCCGTTTTCCTGCCCACTGAACGGGCGTTTAGTGGATGTGAACCTTTTCCATGTCCCGGCGTCTAACGCTTCAGAGGAGCCACAACCATGAAAGCCGAGCGAACGGAGATCGAGGGAACCATCAACCAACTCATGAAAGCCGCTAGCGAGATCGCCTTCGAGCGCTGCGACGACAGCGTCGAAGCCTACGCGTTTACCAACCTCGTCTTGCTCGAAATGATCCGCCGGCGCTTCGCGCCGGCGTGGCAGCGCGGCGAGTTTTTCGGTCCAATCGACGAGAAGGCCGTTTTCAACTGACGCTGTCTTAAGAAATACCCTTGGAAAAGAAAGGCCGGGCTCTGCCCGGCCTTTTTATTTTAGCTGGCCGAAGCCTCGATCGCTGAGTCGCTCCAGCCGCCGCCCAGCGCTTTAATTAGCAGCACCGCCGCGATCATGCGCCGGCCGAGAATATCCGCCGCCGTTCTCTCGTTAGCGAGCGCCGCCGCCTGGACGACGGTGACGTTGATATAATTCACGATGCCCGCCTTGTATTGATTCAGAGTTACAACAACCGTCTGCCGCGCCGCCGCCACCGCCTGGTCCTGCACGCGCGCCTCGTTTTCCAGGATGCGGAGCGCCGCGAGATTATCCTCGACCTCTTGAAACGCGCCCAGCACCGTTTCGCGATAAATCGCGAGCGTCGCGTCGTAGTTCGCGCGCGCCTCCGCGGTCTGTCCCGCCCGCAATCCGCCGTCGAAGACCGTCTCCGAGATCGACGGACCGACCGACCAAAAATGGCTCGGCGAGGAGAACCATTGCCCGAAATTGCCGCTCTCGAAGCCGCCGCTGGAGGCGAGCGATACCGTCGGATAGTAGGCGGCGATCGCGACGCCGATCTGGGCGTTGGCTGAGGCCATGCGCCGCTCCGCGCCGGCGATGTCCGGCCGCCGCTGAAGGATCTCCGAAGGGAGGCCGATCGGAATCGCCGGCGGCGGAGCCGTGATAACGGCGGGAGGGATCGTCAATTCCGCGGGCGCCTTGCCGATCAACAGGGCGATCGCGTGCTCGACCTGCGCGCGCTGCACGCCGACGTCGATCGCCTGCGCCTGCGTCGATTTCAATTGGGTCTCGGCCTGCAGCACGTCGCCCCGCGACGCCACGCCGGCTTTGTAGCGATTGTTGGTGAGATCGAGCGAAGTTTGAAACACGGCCGCGGCGTCGTCGAGCAATTTTTTTTGCGTGTCGAGCGCGCGCAGCAGAAAGAAATCCTGCGCCAGCTCGCTGCGCGCGCTGAGCCGGGCGCTTTCGAGATCGCCGGAGCTCGCCTGCGCGTTTGCGCGCGCGGACTCGACCGAGCGGCGAATGCGCCCCCAGACGTCGATCTCCCACGAGATGTCGAGCGGCAATGTATAGGTCGTAAAAGACGCCGGGTGACCTCCGCCTCCGGAGTTACCGCCGCTTCCACCACCTCCGCCTCCTTTACCCCCGCTGGTGAAGCCGGAGTCAACGGTTCCCGATTTAACCGCTCGGTTGACGCCGAGGCCGATCGTTACGGTCGGGTAAAAAGCCGCGCGCGCCTCTTGCACCAGAGCGCGCGCCTGGCGGTAGCGCGCCTCCGCGCCGGCGATGTTCTGGTTGGAGATGTCGACCTGATCTTCGAGCGCGTTCAGCTCGGGCTCGTTGAACATCTCCCACCACGCGCCGCGGAGCGCGTTGTCCTGCGGCTCGGCGACGCGCCAGCCGTCGACTTCCTTGTAAGCCGCCGGAACCTCCATTTTCGGCCGGACATAATCCGGGCCGACGGTGCAAGAGACGAGCAAGCAGAACGCCGCCGTCAAGGCGGCGGTCGTGAGCTTGTTCGTTTTCGCTCCCGTTGTCGTCGCCGTAAGTTCTATCATCGCATCCTCTCCTCCCCCAATGCCGGCGTCGGCGCCGCAAGGCGCAGCCGGCGCGCGCGGACGCGCTGGAACCAGAGCCGGCGCCGGTCGAGATAGAGGTAGACGACCGGCGTCGTATAGAGCGTCAGCATCTGGCTGAAGATCAGCCCGCCGACGATCGCGATTCCGAGCGGACGGCGCAGCTCCGAGCCGACGCCGGTGCCGAGCGCGAGCGGCAGGCCGCCCAAAAGCGCCGCCATCGTCGTCATCATGATCGGCCGGAAGCGCAGGAGACAAGCCTGATAGATCGCGTCGACCGGCCGCTTGCCCTCCTGCCGCTCGGCCTCGAGCGCGAAGTCGATCATCATGATCGCGTTCTTCTTCACGATTCCGATCAAGAGGATGATGCCGATCAGCGCGATGACGCTGAGCTCGGTGCGGCAGAGAATCAGCGCGAGCAGCGCGCCGACGCCGGCCGACGGCAGCGTCGAGAGAATCGTGATCGGATGAATCAGGCTCTCGTACAAAATGCCGAGTACGATGTAGACGGCGACGAGCGCGGCGGCGATCAGCAGCGGCTCGTTCGCGAGCGACTGCTGAAACGCCTGCGCGGTTCCCTGAAAGCTCCCGTGGATCGTCGTCGGCACACCGATCTCGCGCTCGGCTTCTTCCACCGCGGCGACGGCGTCGCCCAGCGCCAGGCCGGGCGCGAGATTGAAAGATAGTGTGACGGCGGGGAATTGCCCCTGGTGATTCACGACCAGCGGCGAGGTCGCCGGCTCGTAATGCGTGAAGACGCTGAGCGGCACCTGGGTCCCGCTCGGCGTCTTCACGTAAATGTGCTTGAACCCGTCGGGATTTTGCCAGAACTGCGGCGCTGCCTCCATGACGACGTGATACTGGTTCAGCTGCGTAAAGATCGTCGAGACCTGCCGCTGGCCGAACGCATCGTAAAGCGTATTGTCGATCGTCTGCGCCGTGATACCGAGGCGCGCGGCGGTCGCGCGGTCGATTACGAGCGATGCCTCGAGGCCTTTGTTCTGCTGGTCGCTGTTCACGTCGAGGAGGCCGGGCAGCGTCTTCAGCTTCTGCATCATCCGCGGGCCCCACACGAGCAGGTCCTGGACGTTGTCCGCCTGCAGCGTGTACTGGTACTGCGCGTTGCTCGAGCGGCCGCCGACGCGGAGATCCTGCACCGGCTGAAGGTAGAGCGTGACGGCGGGAATGCGCGCGAGCTTGCCGCGAAGCCGCGCGATGATCTGATCGGCGGAGAGCTTCCGCTCCGACAGCGGCTTCAGCGTGATGAACATGTTACCGGTGTTAAGCGCCCGGCCGAAGCCGCCGCCGTTGAATGTCATCACCGCAGCGACGGCGGGGTCTTCCATGACGATCTGCGCGAGCTCGGTAATCCGGCCGCGCATCTCCTGAAACGAGATATCCTGGTCGCCCTGGATCGATCCGTTGATTCGACCGGTGTCCTGCTGCGGAAAGAAGCCCTTTGGAACCTTGACGTAGAGAAAACCTGTCGCGACCATCGTCAACAGCGTGATCACCAGCACCAGCGGCTGGCGGCGCAGCACCCAGGAGAGCGAGCGTTCGTAGCCGCGGAGGATGCAATCGAAGGCGCGCTCGCTGGCGCGGTAGAGCCGGCCGTGCCGCTCGCGGTCATGGGGCCGCAGCAGCAGCGCGCACATCATCGGCGTCGTCGTCAGCGACACCACGAGCGAGACGGCGATCGCGATAGACAGCGTGACCGCGAACTCGCGGAACAGGCGGCCGATGATGCCGCCCATCATGAGGATCGGGATGAAAACCGCGATGAGCGAGAGGCTGATCGACAGGACGGTGAAGCCGATCTCGCGCGCGCCGGCGAGCGCCGCCTCGAAAGGCCGCATGCCGGCCTCCAGGTGGCGCGTGATGTTCTCGATCACGACGATGGCGTCGTCGACGACGAATCCCGTCGCGATCGTGAGCGCCATCAGCGAGAGGTTGTCGAGGCTGTAGCCCATGAGGTACATGCCGCCGAAAGTGCCGATCAGCGAGATCGGCACGGCGATGCCAGGAATGAGCGTCGAGCGCACGCTGCGGAGAAAAAGAAAAATCACGAGGATGACGAGCATGATCGAGATCAACAGCGTGATCTGGATGTCGCGCACCGAGGCGCGGATGGTGGTCGTCGAGTTCAAGACGACCGAAAGATTGATCGTCGGCGGCATCGAGGCGCGAAACTGCGGCAGGAGCTCGAGCACGCGATCGACTGTATCGATGATGTTGGCGCCGGGCTGACGGAAGATAATGACGAGCACCGCCGGCTTCCCGTTGGCGAGGCCGCCGGTGCGGATGTCCTCGACCGAGTCGACGACGTCGGCGACATCGCCAAGCCGGACCGCGGCTCCGTTCTTGAAGGTGATGACGAGCGGGCGGTAGTCGTCGGCCTTGAACAGCTGGTCGGTCGCATCGACCGACCAGGCGCGCTGCTCGTTCGCGAGCGACCCCTTCGGCCGGTTGGCGTTCGCGCTCGACAGCGCTGAGCGGAGGTCTTCCAGACTGAGACCGTAATGATTCAGAACCGTCGGATTGGCTTCGACACGCACGGCGGGCAGCGCCCCGCCCCCGACGACTACCTCGCCGACGCCTTCGACCTGCGAGAGTTTCTGCTGAAGCACGGAAGAGGCGATGTCGTAGATCCTCGCCCGATCCACCAGGTCGGCGGTGAGCGCCAGCATCAAGATCGGCGCGTCGGCGGGGTTCACTTTTTTGTACGACGGATTGCTCGGCAGATTCGCGGGCAGCTGCCCGCGCGCGGCGTTGATCGCGGCCTGGACGTCGCGCGCCGCGGCGTCGATATTGCGGTTCAAGTCGAATTGCAACACGATCGACGTCGAGCCGATCGAGCTCGACGAAGTCATCTCGGTGATGCCGGCGATGCGGCCGAACTGGCGCTCGAGCGGCGTCGCGACCGCCGACGCCATCGTTTCCGGGCTCGCTCCCGGGAGTCGCGCCTGCACGCGGATCGTCGGGAAATCGACCTGCGGCAGCGGCGAGACCGGCAGGAAATGATAAGCGATCACGCCCGCAAGCCCCACGGCGATGGTGAGAAGCGTCGTCGCGACGGGGCGCCGGATAAAAGGCGACGAGAGGCTCACACGCCCCCCTCAGGCAACGCGCGCATGCGCCGCGCGCGCAAACGCCGCAGGCGCCGCGACACGCGGTCGAACGCGAGATAGATCACCGGCGTCGTGTAGAGCGTGAGCAGCTGGCTGAAGATCAGACCGCCGATGATCGAGATGCCGAGCGGGCGCCGCAGCTCCGCGCCCATGCCCGTGCCGAGCGCCAGCGGCACGCCGCCGAGCAGCGCCGCCATCGTCGTCATCATGATCGGGCGGAAGCGCAGCAGGCACGCCTGGTAGATCGCGTCGCGCGGGCTCTTCCCTTCTTCACGCTCGGCGTCGAGGGCGAAATCGATCATCATGATCGCGTTCTTCTTGACGATGCCGATCAAGAGGATGATGCCGATGAGCGCGATGACGCTGAAATCGCTCCGGCAGATGATCAGCGCGAGCAGCGCGCCGACGCCCGCCGAAGGCAGCGTCGACAAAATCGTGATCGGGTGGATGTAGCTCTCGTACAGCACGCCGAGAACGATGTAGACGGTCACGAGCGCGGCGAGGATCAAAAACGGCTCGTTCACGAGCGAGGCCTGAAACGCCTGGGCGGTGCCCTGAAAGCCCGCCGCGATGCTCGCCGGCAGGCCGACGTCGCGGCGCGCCTGTTCGACGGCGGAGACCGCGTCGCCCAGCGATGCGCCGGGCGCGAGATTGAACGAGACGGTGACGGCGGGAAACTGTCCCTGGTGATTGATCGCGAGCGGCGCGTTCGAAGAATTCAGCTGCGTAAACGTTCCGAGCGGCACCGCTCCGCCGCCGCTCGATTGCACGTACAGGTCGGATAGATTCTGCGGGTCGCGCCGGAATTCCGGCTGGGTCTCCAGAATAACGTGGTACTGGTTCAGCTGTGTGAAAATCGTCGAGACCTGCCGCTGCCCGAACGCGTCGTAGAGCGTGTTATCGAAAGCCTGAGGCGTAATGCCGAGGCGCGAAGCCGTCGCGCGGTCGATCACCAGATTCGTCTTGAGGCCGCGGTCCTGCTGGTCCGTCGCGACGTCGCGCAGCGCCGGCTCCGATTGCAGCCGCTGGACGAAGCGCGGCACCCATTCCGCGAGCTCGGCGCCGTCCGCGTCTTCCAGGCTGTACTGGAATTGCGTCCGGCTCACGCGATCCTCGACGGTCAGGTCCTGCACCGGCTGCATGAAAAGCGTGATGCCCTCCACGGGGCCGAGCTTCGGCTGGAGGCGGCGGATGACATCGCTCGCGGAGACGCGGCGCTCTTCGATCGGCTTTAAATTGATCTGGACGCGCCCGCTGTTGATCGTCGTGTTGGTGCCATCGACGCCGATAAAGGAGCTGAGACTCTCGACCGCGGGGTCCTGAAGGATCACGCGGCCGAGCGCCTGCTGCCGATCGGCCATGCCGGTGAACGAGATGCTCTGCGGCGCCTCGGAGATGCCGAGGATGACCCCGGTGTCCTGCACGGGGAAAAATCCCTTGGGGATGAAAATGTAGAGCAGCACCGTCAGGACCAGCGTCGCCGCCGCGACCCAGAGCGTCGCCGTCTGGCGCTCCAGCACCCAGTTGAGCGTCCGGCCGTAGAAGGCGATGATC
>DASWZY010000404.1:0-13677 GCA_036407055.1 Binatia bacterium | reverse complement strand
TCCGGGTCGCGAGCGCGGAGCTGTCCGGCTCGTTCTCCGACCTGCGGCCGTTCGCGCAGGGCGGCAAGGACGACAGCCTTGCGTTCACCGCCGAGCTGCGCAACGCCGGCGGCGAATGGGCCGGCGAGCGCCCGCTCGCCTTCAGCGCGGCGAGCGGACAGCTGGTTTTCGAAAAAGGCACGCTCTACTATAAAAATTTCCGCGCGACGCTCGGGCAGTCGCAGCTAAGTGAATTGAGCGGCGCGCAGCGGCGCCCGTTCAGCGGGGGTCCGCTCGAGCTGCGCGTGCGCGGCGACGCCGACCTCGCGGAGCTGCGCGAGCATCTTCCGCCGTCGCTGCTGCCGGGATCGGCCGCCAAGACCATCGACGGGCTGCGCGACCTCGCCGGGCGCGCGCGCATCGACCTCTCGCTCCGCGCCGACGGCGCGGCGCCGCTCGAGTTCTCCGGCGTCGCGTCGCTCGACGGGGCGCGCTTCCGCGTCGGCAATGTCGCATTGAATCAAGTCAAAGGGGACGTCAACTTCTCTCCCGCGGAGATCAGCGCCGCGCGCGCCACGGCGACGCTCAACGGCTCGGATCTCCGGCTGCGCTTTGCGTTGAAGGATCTCGCGTCCGGCGCGGGGACCTTCGACGTCGGAATCGAATCCCGGGCGTTGAAGGCGGCGGACGCGCTCGGTCTATTGCTTCCGCTCGACTTCTCCAAAAGCCCCGGTCAGGTCGGCGTCAATCTCCGCATTACCGGCAGCTTCGCCGCGCCGGAGGCGCGCAAGGTCGCCGGCGAGCTCGAGCTCGTCGGCGTGCAGATTCCGGTGCCGGTCTTCGACGACCCTTTTCGCGACGTGAACGGCAAGGTGCGCATTGCCGGAGCGAATATCGATCTCGAAGGAATGCGCGGGCGCATCGGCGGCGACGCGATTTCGCTCGACGGCCGGTGGACCGGCGGCGAGCACCCGATGCTGGTTTTTAATCTGAGCGCGCCGGACCTCGATATCCGGCACATTCTGCCGCATCACGTCACGCCGGACGACGCATGGTACGAGGGGCTCCAAGTGCGCGGCAAGTTTGCCCTCGCCAAAGCCAAGTACGACAACTTCGTTTTCACCGATCTCAAGACGGACCTCGTGCTCGACCACCGCACCTGGAGCTTGGAGCGCTTCTCCGCGCGCGCGCAGGGCGGCACCGTCGAAGGCTCGGGCGCATTCCGCGACCGCGGCGAGGCGGGCCTGTTCACGATCGATCCGGATATCAGGGGCGTGCCGCTCCAGACGGTGCTCGGGTGGTTCGATATCGACAACAACGATGTCAGCGGCGCGGTCCGGCTCACCGGCAAGCTCGAATTCAGAGGCAAGACCGGCGAAGAGCACCGGCGCACTCTCAACGGCGCGCTCCGCGTGCGCGTCGACGACGGCCTGATGCGCCGCTTCCAGCTCGCCGTCCGCATTCTGAGCTTTCTCGACCTGTCGCGCTGGTTCACGCTCAGGCTCCCCAACATCAATCAGGAGGGCATCGGCTTCCGGTCGGTCTCCGCCGACGTCAAGATCGCTCAGGGAATTTATTTTACTCAGAATTTTTTGCTCGACGGCGACGACCTGCGCATCACCGGCGCGGGCGACCTCGACGGGACGAAAGGGGATCTCGACTTCGTTGTCGCCGTGCGGCCGTTCCCGGGACTCGATCGCGCGTGGAATTACATTCCGGTCATCGGCACGGGGCTCGCGGCGGTCAAGAATTCGCTGCTGGTCGCGAGCTTCCGCGTGCAGGGGCCGATCAACGACGCGAGCGTCACGCCCGCGCCGCTCAGCACGCTGTCGGAATTTTTCTACGGCGCGCTCAGGATTCCGAAAGGCCTCATCGGCCTGCCCACGACGCCCTCCGCGCCGAGAGAGCCGCCGGCCGCTGAAAAAGAGCCCGCGCCGTCCCTTCCGACAGGCCCCGCGCCCGCGCAATGACCGCCGCGCTCACGCTCTATACCCGCAAAGACTGCTGCCTCTGCGATGAGATGAAAGCCGTTGTCGCCGCCGCGGCGAAGCGGATCGCAATCTCAGTCGAGGAGATCGACGTCGATTCGTCGCCCGAGCTCGCTGCGCGCTACGGCAGCGAAGTGCCGGTGCTCTTCATCGACGGCCGCAAGGCGTTCAAATACCGCGTGAGCGAGAAGGAGCTGGAGCGGAGATTGAAAGCGGAGAGCGGCGGGCAGAACAGGTAGGGACAGATTATTGTCACCCTCTCCAACCGGGAGAGGGATGGGGTGAGGGTCGCGTCCGCATTTCCCCTCACCCTCGCCCTCTCCCAAAGGGAGAGGGAATCAGAAGGGTCAGGAGGGGTTAGGGGAGGTGCTTTTCTTCATTCGCATTCGAATACGTAGGGGCACGGCGTGCCGTGCCCCTAATCCCTTCTCCTAATCTACCCCGCTACGTCAGATCCTCGATCGGCAGAATGCCGACGACGCCGAAGAGAAAACGGTGCCATGCGTTGGTGTCGGGGTCTTTACGGTACTGGACTTTTTCGCCGCTATTCTCCGCGCTCCACAAAAGCCCGTCGCCGCCGTCGAGTGTGACGTGAAACGCGCTGCCGGGAGTGACTCCCTCGTCCATAATCTTCGCGACCCGCCCGGCGATCTCCGGGCTGTCGATCATCACGCCGATCTCGGTGTTGAGCGTGGACGATCGCGGGTCGAGGTTGAAGCTGCCGATGAAGACCGATTTGCGGTCGAAAACGATCGCCTTGCAGTGGAGCGCCGCGCGCGATTTGCCCGAAAGCACCGACCAATGCTTTTCCATGTTCGTATCCGGACGCAGCTCGTAAAGCTCGACGCCCGCCTTCAGCAGCTTCTCGCGGGTATGCGCATAGAAGGCGTGCGCCGCGATGACGTCGTTGGAGGCGGCGGAATTGGTCAGCGCCCGCACCCTGATGCCGCGAGCCGTGAGCTGCCCCAGGTGTTCAATAACCGATTCGGGCAGAACGAAGTACGGCGATTCGATCAATATCTCGTGCTGCACTTCGCTCACGCGCTGGCTCAGCGCCTTGTGAATGACGCCGCTCGCGACGGCGGTCGTGACTCTGGACGGGTTCTCGACGAAAACGTGGCCCGGCGCCCAGATGAAATTGTCGCGAATCTGTACCAGCCGGTCGCGCACCTCGTCGACGTTTCCATACATCGGGTATGGGGCGCCGGCGGCGGCGATATGTCCCTGCAGCCGCTCTCTGCCTGCCTGCAAATCGTTCTCGGTCGGAAGCTCCTTGACGATCGCGCCGACGGGGACGCCCGAATCGCTGTTCCAGAACGCGTCGAAGCTCGCCGACAGCTCGCGGACGACGGGACCCGCCGCCAGGACGTCGAGGTCGCGATAGTTATGGTCCTGTGAAACGCCGAAATAGATATCCGCGATGTTGCGCCCGCCGACGATCCCCACGGCGTTGTCGGCGACCAGCAGCTTGTTGTGCATGCGGTGATTGGCGCGGGAAAAGTCGCCCACAAAGCTCAGTCTGCGCCAGCGCCGGTTCTCGACCGGGTTGAACACGCGCACCTCGACGTTCGGGTGGGCGTCCATGAGCGCGATCACGGAGTCTTTTTCGCTCGTCTGGTAGATGTCGTCGAGCAGCAGGCGTACGCGCACGCCGCGGTCTGCGGCGCGGAGAAGCCGATCGGCCAGGATCCGGCCGGTGGTGTCGGCGTCCCAGATGTAATACTGCGCGTCGATCGACTTTTCCGCCAGATCGATCATCGCCAGCCTGGCGAGGAAAGCGTTCTCGCCGTATTGAACAACAGAAAATCCGGATAAGCCCGGATGCTTGTCGGCCGCTGCTTGAAACAGCGCGCCGACAGAAGTGGTCTCGGGATGCGCGAATACGGTCGAGGCAACGCGCGGGTAATCCCAATTGACTGTCGCGCTGCAAGCGGCGAGCAGCAGCGCGAGCGCGAGGTACAGCGACGGATATCGGACACGTGCCATGGGTAAGTGTCGGCGCATTTAGCGTTTATGAGTTTACTTAATAATATGGCGGAGGGAACGCCTATTGGACCTTGGTCCAATAAAAAGAGAGCACGGCGCGCCGTGCCCCGACGTGTGATTCAATGCGAGGAATGCATCGATAGGCTCAGCACGAACGAAAAATGCCCTTGAACGCGCTTAGATTTTATTTCCGTTCGCCCTGAGCTTGTCGAAGGGTTCCGAATTTAACCGCACGGCATGCGGTGCCCTCATTCCCGCAGGCGTGCCGCCGCACGCGCGCGTCTATTCCTTCGAGTAGTCGGTGGTCAGCCAGCGCTCCGGCCGCATGCGAAAGATCGCGTTGTCGCCGAGCAGGCCGCGCATCTGCTCGATGAAGCCGTCGCCGCCCTCTTTGCCCAGATAGCGGCGCGCGACCGGGCGCATGTCGCGCTCGATATCCGCCTGCTCGATCGAGACGATGCGGCCTTCGACGCTGACGTATTTGTAAGGCCAGGTCTCGACCTGCGCGAGCAGGCTGAACCGCCCGGCGCGCGCGAGCAGCTTTCCCTTGCGCGAGGACCTGCCGGTCGCGATCCGCAGATCGCCTCCGGGCTGATAGTCGTACCACACCGGCACTGTGAGCGGCCCGCGGCCTTCCTCGGCGATGCTGATCACACCGATGTGAACATCGGCCAAAAACTTCTCGCGTTCCTGCTTCGACATGACGAGCGACATATGCATTAACCTCCGTAGGATTGGGAGCGGTGGATTCGGAGTGGGGGACTATTTGAGAGCTAGCAGGTGAGGGGAGGGTGTCAAGGAGGGGAGAGCGAGGAAGATGGTGAGCTAAATACTTTGCAGAAAGTGACTTCTTGGGCCAAGTCGGCTATAGTAACGGCTGTCGGAGGTAATTGCCTTGGCCAAGTCCGAAAAGAAATCGGCCGACCGTCTTCTCAACGCTATCCGGTCGTTGCCCAAGCGCGAGCGCGAAGTCGTGTTGCTCGGCCTCGTTAAGAATAGGAACGTGCGCCGCGATCTGATCGATCTCGCGACGATCGAGGAGAGAAGAAGCGAGCCCTCCCGCTCTTTCCGTGAATACTTGAAAACGCGGAACGGCTAGTTGGCCTATACCGTCGAGATCAAGCGATCCGCCGAGAAGGAGATGGATCGCCTTCCCGCCAAGATTCATAAAAACGCCAGCAACAGGATTCTCGCGCTCGAAAATAATCCGCGCCCGGCAGGCGCCTAAAACTGCAAGGCGGCGACGGCTACCGCCTCCGCGTCGGAGACTATCGCGTTCTCTATACGATCGACGACGAGACGAAGCGTGTATTCGTTTACAGCATTGCGCATCGAAGAGAAGCCTACCGTTGATTTAAGATTGTAAAGAAAAGAATAGAAAGTCTGACCGTGCGGCTGCACCCGATTTTTCGATGGCCACCGCTATGGCTAGCTAGTATTATGTCCCCGGAAATCCTCCTAGCTGGAGCGAGTGGGGCGTCAACACGGGATGTCTCTTGAGGGTTACAAGAGACTTGGCAATCGTGCCTGCTGTGCTGCCGCCCGACTTTTCAGCCTCGCTCAGACCTGCGGGCGGATTTCCTCCCAATTTTTTGTGGAAAAAGGGATCGTTTTGTAGAACGTGAATGTTTTCAAATAAAGATCTACCGCGCTACGCATTAATTATTGTCGGTGTGGCCAGCATTTATGTGGCGGTGCGTGGGATATGGTTTAACTGGGGTACTTTATTTGCAGACTACACTTCTAGGCTCACGACGGAACTGATCAAGACGCACGATATGAGCCGATTTTATCCGATATTTTATATCATGTCGGGTATATGTGTTACGTTCTATTTGGTGCTCATCATCTCTGGGATTCAGCTAATCCGAAAAAGAACCGGCTGGAGTTTTGTTTTATTGGGAGTAGTCCTTGGCGAGTTTATGTATTTTATGAGTGTCGGTGCTCTATGGGCGAACTCGACCTACAACTATACAATTGGCGCGGCAACTGGAATATCCAGCGGCGGTTTGATGTATCAGGTCTCCACTTTGTTTCCGGTATGGGCACCGTTACTTGCTTTGTGGGCGCGTGAGAAGATTATTCGGCAGAAAACAATAGCGGAACAATGAGCGTCGGCTCAGGTATTGCGATCATAACATCTGCGCCCCCATCATCCTCCTAAAATTCTCCTCCACTCTCCTCTCCATCTCCTCCGCCTTCATTCCTTTCACCCTCCCCAGCTCCTCCACCACGCGCGTTAACACCTCCGGCATCCCGACTTCGCCCGTGAGCCACTTCAACCCGCCGGGGTTGTCGGTCTCGGTGATGATTCTGTCGAGCGGGACGGCGCGGGCGAGGGCGCGGATTTTGTCGGACGTGAGCAGCTCGACGCCGAAGGTGAAGTAGGCGCCGTAGTCGATCAGCGCGCGCAGGATATCTTCCGTGCCGGAATACCAGTGGACGAGGGCTCGGCGGATCGCGTAGCGCTCCAGCAGGTCGAGGATTTCCCGCTCGGCGCCTTTGGTGTGGAGGTTGACGACTTTGTCCTGCTCGCGCGCGGCGGCGAGAAAATATTCCAGGACTTTCTTTTGCGCGGGATACTTCTCCGGCTCTTTCACCCAGTGAAAGTCGAGGCCGAGCTCGCCGAGCGCGGGGCTCTGCTCGATCAGCGGCGCGAGAGCTTTTAAATTATCCGCGTACTCGTGCGCGCGGTTGGGATGGATGCCGAAGGTGGGCTTGACCCATTCGCATCGCTCCGCGATGTCGAGTGTGCGCAGATAGGAGGGGACGTCCATCGCGACCGCCCAGGTGAGAATACGGCGCTCCTCGATCTGCTCCAGCGCGGCGTCCAGCTCGGCGCCGTGCTTGTCGATGTGCGCGTGGGCGTCGATCAGCATGTGCGTTCCATAAAGCGGCGCGCGCGCGATTGTCAACGGCGGCTCTTCGCCGTGAACTGCCGCTCGTAGAGCGCTTGCAGCTCTGCCAGCGTGGAGGCCTGCCGCGGGTCTTTGTCCTCGCGGATGCGCTTGATGCGCGCGAAGCGGAGCGCGAAGCCCGAGCTGTACTGCGGGCTTTTCTGAATCTCGTTGTACGCGACCTCGACGACGACCTCGGGCGCGACCGTGACGGTGTAGCCGTCGTCGCCGGTCTTGAGCGCGTTTAACCGCTCCGTCATCCCGCCGAACTGTTTGTCGGTGAGTCCCTTGAAGGTTTTCCCGACCGGCGCGAAACCGCCTTCGCCGTCGGCGATTGCGAGATGATAGTTCGAGAGCCAGCCGCGCCGCCGGCCCGAGCCGCGGTCGGCCGCGACGATCACGCAATCGAGCGTCTCCGCCGGCTTGATCTTGAACCAGAGCTTGCCGCGGTTGCCGGGCATGTACGGGCTCGCGGGCGATTTCGCCATCAGCCCTTCGTGGCCGGCGGCGAGCGATTCCTTGAGCAGCGCTTCCGCGTCGTCGACGCTGGCGGTGATGCGGCGCTCGGCGAGATGATTGCCCCCGGTGATTTGCGCGAGGGCCGTCCAGCGCTTCTCGTACGGCTCGTCGATCAGCGAGACGCCGTCGAGATAGAGGCAGTCGAAGAGATAGAGCCGGAGCGGAATCTCGCCCGCGGCGGCCTCGATGCCGTGGATGCGCCGGAAGCGGCGCATCAGCTCCTGGAAGGGGAACGGCCGGCCGTCCTTGCCGATCGCCACGACCTCGCCGTCGAGGATGAACGAATCGCCCGCGATCTCGCTCTGCGCGAGCGCGCCGATCTCGGGGATGCTGTCCGTCACCTCGGTCAGCCGCCGGCTCCAGATGCGCACGCGGCCGTCTTCCTTGTGCATCTGGATGCGCGCGCCGTCGTATTTGTATTCGAGGGCGCTCGCGCCGCCGTGCGCCTTGAAGATCTCCGCGAAGTCTTCCGACAATTCCGAGAGCATCGGCAGCAGCGGGACGAATAATTTAATGTCGACGTTCTCCAGCGCCGCGTCGCCTTCGGGAAGCGCGATTGCCGCGACCTCGGCGAGGTCGGAGAGAAACAGCGCCGCGCGCCGGACGATCTTCAGCTCGGCGCCGGCGGCCTTCGCGATGGCTTCGAGGATGAGGCCGTCGTGCAGGCCGACGCGCAGCTCGTTGTGGAGTATGCGAAAAAGAATCCGCCGCTCGGCTGGGTCGGTCTTCTCGATCAGCGCGCGCAGGCGCGCGAACTTCTCGCGGCGCGAGCCCTTGCCGGCGGCTTCGGCGATTTTGCCGAAGTCCTTCGCGGCTTCGGTAATCGTCAGCGGCTTATCGCCGTTCCGGGTCTCGGGAAGCTCGTAGGCTTCGGCGAGCGCGCTGGGGCCGACGTCGAGCGTGCGCGGGTCGGAGACCGGAAACGGGCGGCCGGAGAGAAACGCGGTGCCGGGGCGGATCTCCTCAGGATCGAGCCGCTTTAAATACTCCGCGGCGGCCGCGACCTTGGCGAGCCGGCCGGGGGTTTTTTCCAGCGCGTAGCAGAGCGCGGCGAATTCGGCGAAATTCACCGCTCCATTGTATCACGGCCGCGGTTACGGCGCGGTGCGCGGGCCCGCCTAACGCTCAGCCGGCGCGCTGAATATGATCGCGGTCGGCCGCGCGCTGCGCTTCCTGGCGCCATTGCGCCGCGCGCTGAACATAGCCCCTGGCGCTCTCGGCGGCGATGGGCCGGCGCATGGCGAGCATCAAATAGTGGATCGCGATCGTGGCGGCCGTCCCGGGGTCGGGCGCGCGATAATTTTCCTCGAGCCATCCGGTGGCGCCGAGTATCACCGTCTCGGGGCAGCCCTGCGCGGTTCGGCAGAGCGCCCAGGCCTTTTGCAGCATGCTTTCGCAAAACATCGCGCGATCTCCCGTCCGCGGCTGCCGATTACGCGCTCTCGCCGCCATCGGCCGGCCCGACGCCGTTTGCATCTCTTTTCACCAATGAAAGGCTTCCGTCCGGCATCGTTCCCAGGAGATATTCCTGTTTGTCGTGGACGATCACCAATTCGCGCCGTCCGCGAAGGAAGAAAGAGCTCTTTACGCGCCGTCTGCCGCTGGCTCCTTGCGTGTTTACCGCCATATCGCCTCCTAAAAAAAAGCCCGGGCCATTCGCGATGGCTCCGGGCTCCGGGTTCGACGACCTCCGGCCGCTGTGGCGTCAATCGATATAATGTTCGTATAGACTAACAAATAAAGTTTGTCAAGACGAACAGCGGGAAAATCGTCCGGCACGCGACGGCGGGGAGAAACGCTGCGCTCTCCTTGTCAAGTTATTGGTCATCCGAGACGCTGAGCCGCCGCGAATTCCAAGAAATGTTTCTGCCGTGCGCGTGGGCAATGGCGCGGCATGGAGAAAGTTGTTATGAATGGACGCCGTCGTCATGACTTACCGCGAGACCGAAGCGGCGCGGGCCGGCGCGCGGCGCGAGCGCGCGATCATCCTGGGCGCGGAGCATCCGCGGGCGCTCGCCTTTGTCCAGTCGCTCGGGCGCGCCGGCATCGAAGTCCTCGTCGTTCACTACTCCAAGTCGCCGCTCAGCTTTTATTCGCGCTATGCCGCGCGCGCGTTTACGATCGAACCTACCGACGAAGCGGCGCTTAGGCTGCTCGACGAGCTCGCGCCGGGCGGCGGCATGATTGTCGCGACGAACGATCAATATATGGTTTTCGCCGCGAAGCACTACGATGCGCTCGCTCGCAATTACATTTTGACCACACCGCCCTGGGAGACGCTGCGCACGCTGACCGATCTCTCGCGATTTTATCCCGCGGCGCGCGCCTGCGGCCTGGGCACGCCGGAGTTCTTCAAGCCGGGCGACGAGCGGGAAATGTGCGAATACATCGCGGCGCTCGATTTTCGCGACAGCTATCTTCTGCGGACGCCGCCGGCGACGGCACCGGCGGACGCGGCCACCGGCCGCTTCACCAAGGTCGCCGGCGACAGCCCCGCCGAGGCGATCGACAACAGCCTGGAGATTTACCGGCGGCTCGGCGAGTTTCCGTTGATCGTGAAAGTCGTTCCCGGCGAAGCGGATCGCTGCATCGGCGTGTCGATGGTCGTCGATCGGAGCGGCGAGGTCTCGGCGCTGCATGCGATCCGGCGCCTGAAGCTCTTTACCTATTCGAGCGGCGGGCGCTTTCTGCACCCGTACTCGCTCGGCTCGAACGTTTTTTGCGAGAGCGCGCACGACGACGAGGCCGCGGCGGCCGCGACGCGGCTCGTGCGGCGCATGGGCTACTTCGGGCCGATCACGCTGGAGTTTCGCCGCGACTCCTCCGACGGGAAGCTCGTGCTGATCAAGGCCGATCCGCGGCCGGTGCGCGCGACGGCGTTGTCGCGCGCATTGGGACTCGATGTGCCGCTGGCGCTCTATCGCGCGTTCACCGGCGGCAGGGCCGGCGCGGCGCCGGCGTACGCCGACGGCGTCGCCTGGCTTTGGGTGAGCCAATACCTGTCGTCGCTCGCCGCGAACCGAAGCAACCGGCCGGTCGCGCGCGAGCTGCTCGCTCTCGCATTGAAGTTCCGCAGCATCAAGGCGGTCGCCAATTATTCCTCCGGCGATCCGCTGCCGCTGCTCGTCGAGCTCAAACGATGGCTGTTTGCGTTTGCCGCAAGGCGTTTGCGTCGTCTGCGCCGGCGCTCTCGCGATTGGCGGCCGGACGCTCCGCAGGCCGAGAGCGTTCCATGATGCTGCGAAGTATAATTACGGATGCGAGTAGATCCGTATGGGAGGTGACATGAGCGATACTCAACCCGGTATCCTCGCCGTCGCCCCGCGGCTGGCGATGTACATGACGTTCACGCTGGTCGATCCGGCGGAGGCGAAAGCGGCGCTGCGCGCGCTGTGCGACATCGCCGACGGCAATAAGACTGTAGTCGGTCTCGGGGAGCCGCTCGTGCTCGCGATCGGCGGCGCGATTCAGGGACTCAAGACGTTTCCTTCGTATTCCGGCAAGGGCTTCACGGTGCCGTCGACGCAGTCGCATCTCTGGCTCTGGCTCCGCGGCGACGACCGCGGCGAACTGATGCTCAGGTCGCAGGCCCTCGCGGCGGCGCTCGCGCCGCCCTTCGCCGAGGAGAGCGTCGTCGACGGCTTTCAGTACGGCGCCAGCCGCGATCTCACGGGCTACGAGGACGGAACCGAGAACCCGAAAGGCAAGAAGGCGGTCGAGGCGGGCGTGGTCGCCGGGCGGGGCGAGAGCATGGACGGCTCGAGCTTCGTCGCGGTGCAGCAGTGGGTGCACGACTTCAAGCGCTTCGGCGCGCTGTCGGCGCGCGAGCAGGACAATTCCATCGGCCGGCGCAAGAGCGACAACGAGGAGCTGACGGACGCGCCGGAATCGTCGCACGTCAAGCGCACCGCGCAGGAATCGTTTACGCCCGAGGCGTTCGTGCTGCGGCGCTCGCTGCCGTGGGCGCAGGGCTCGCGCGGCGGCCTGATGTTCGTCGCGTTCGGAAAATCGCTCGACGCCTTCGAGGCGCAGCTCAAGCGCATGGTCGGCGCGGAGGACGGCATCGCCGACGCGCTGTTTCGCTTCACGACTCCGGTCACCGGCAGCTACTTCTGGTGCCCGCCGGTGAAAAACGGCCGCCTCGATCTCCGCGCCGTCGGGATGTAGATTATGCGCGAGATACCGATCCACTTCGCGCCGCTGCTGGCGGCGGCGCTGACGCGCATGGTCATCGGCGCGCTGTGGTACTCGCCGATGCTGTTTTTGCATGCATGGCATCGCGTATCGGGCGTGAGCGAGGCGGAGATGAACGCGGGCATCGCGCGCGCGGTCGTGATCGATCTCGTCGGGAGCCTCGTCATGGCCTTCGTCCTGCTGCACGCGGTCAAGTACGCGGGCGCGGCGACCGCCGCCGAGGGCATGGCGGTCGGATTCTTCAACTGGCTCGGCTTCGTCGCCGTGGTGACGATCGGCACGGTCACTTACCTGCGAAAACCTTTTCAGCTATTTTTGATCCAGAACGGCTATCTGCTGCTCTCGCTGCTCGCGATGGGGGCGATCCTTGCGGTTTGGGGATAATACGCGAAAGAATAATTCGCAGGAGGTGCGATCATGGCCTACTCGGTGAACAAGGTCGACGTCTGGGTCGCCGAGATCGACGACCGCCCCGGCGGGCTCGCGGACAAGCTCGACGGCCTCGCGCAGGCCGGCGCCACTTTGGAATTCGTCATTTCCCGGCGCGCGCCCGACAAGCCGGGCAAAGGCGTCGTGTTCCTCACGCCGGTCCGCGGCGCGAAGCAGACCCGCGCCGCGAATGACGCGGGCTTCAACACGACGAGCCGCGTCCATTCCGTGCGCGTCTCCGGCCCGGACCGCCAGGGGCTCGGCGTCAGGATGACGCGCGCGCTCGCGGACGCGGGCCTGAACCTCCGCGGCGTCTCCGGCGCGGCGCTCGGCAGGCAAAGCGTCGCCTATTTCGCCTTCGACAACGCGGAAGACGCGACCAGCGCGATGAAAATTCTCAAGAAGACGCTCCGGTAGATCGCGCATCCCGCGTCCGCTTTTCCACCGGTATTCAACACTCGGCATTTGGCCGCAAAGGGGGGATCTATACCTTGGAAACCCCATCGGTATTTCATGGAATAAAGCTTGACGCGTCCCCGCCAAACGCGATAAAAGGGGCCTTCCCTGATCCCGTATATTTTTTACCGGAGGTCTCCAATGAGATACGTAATTCGCTTTATCTCTCTCTTGGCAGCGCTTGGTCTTTCCGCGTGCGGCGTCCAGATGGGCGACAACAGCGCGCGGACGCCGGTGACCGGCTCGGCCGGCGGCGCCAACGCGGAAAACGCCAACGCGTCGCTCGAAAGATGCGATCAATCGCTCGGCACCGTCGCCGTGGTCGAGGACCAGAACGCGCAGTGGTACGGCCGGATGAGAAACGAGTATCAGATCCAATCGACGGTGCCGCTGATCCGCCTGCTGATCCAGCAGTCGAACTGCTTCGTCGTCGTCGAGCGCGGCCGCGCGTTCCAGCAGATGCAGGGCGAGCGGGCGTTGCAGCAGTCCGGCGAGCTGCGTGGGGGCAGCAACTTCGGCCAGGGGCAGATGGTCGCGGCCGACTACTCGATGAATCCGATGATCACCTTCAACGCGCGCGGCACTCAGGGCCTCGGCGGCGCGCTGGGTGGAATTCCCCATGCCGGCGCGTTCGGCTTTCTCGCCGGCGGACTCAGTAAGAACGAGGCCTCGACGACGCTGACGATGGTCGATAACCGCTCGGGCGTGCAGCTCGCCGCGGCCGAAGGCGCGGCCTCGAATTTCGATTTCAACCTGTTCGGCGCCGGATGGGGCGGCGGCGGTGGCGGCGGCCTCGGCGGCTTCAGCAACACCCCGCAGGGCAAAGTCCTCGCCGGCTCTTTCGCCGACGCCTATAACCAGCTCGTGCGCGCGGTGCGCAACTATCGCGCGCAGGAGGTCAAAGGTGGCCTCGGCACCGGCGGCACGTTGGGCGTGCAGGGCGGCTCGACGCCGGCCTCGAAGGCGCTCAACAAGAAGTAATCCCTTTACCTCATCCATCGCTTTAAATGCGAAAAGCCCGGCGGGATTCCCGCCGGGCTTTTTATTTGCCCTATTGCCTTACGCCGCGCCGCCTGTTGAACTGGAACATGCGTACCGAAGCCACAGGCTCCAGCTACGTCCTGCTTCTTCTCGCGCTCATCGCGGCGGCGATCGCCGTTTATTGCGGCTTCGTCGGCGCCCGGCTCATCTATCTGGCGCTGACGTTCGGCAGGGAAGTGCCGCTGGCG
>DASWZY010000403.1:0-9791 GCA_036407055.1 Binatia bacterium | reverse complement strand
GGCGGCGGGGAAAATCTTTTCGATAAAGCCGCGGTACTCGCCGTCGACCCGATCGATGCGGATGATCCCCGTGGGGCGGCCCCATAGGTCGGTCGTCAGCCAGTGCCCCGCGGGAGAAGAAAGATCGAAGGCGAAGGCGGGCAGGGAAACGGCGGTCAAAAACAACAGGAGAAGAAAGATGACTTTCATGCCTAAAACTCCAAAGCGCATGAGATTGTCAGGAGGCGCCATTGTACGCGATGTAAAGTCGGCCTGACAAGAAAAATCTCGGCTTTCTTCGCGCGCTTTAACGATCCAGCGGCGTAGAGCCTTTTCCCGCTGGATTTACATTCGTCGGGAAAATTTTCCCGGCGATTTCAGGGCTTACCCCGATTCAAACGCGCCGCCGTGAGACTTACCTAAAAGGTAGATACCCCATGAGCGTTGAGGAGGAGGACGGGCAGCGCGAGCCGGCGCGCGGGCGGTTTACTATCGGATCGTCGGAAATTTTTATCATGGAAAGGAGAATTACCGTGGCCAAGCAAGAGAGCAGAAAAGAGATCACCCCGTGGCGCCAGTTTCCGGGGCTGACCGCGTGGGAGAGCGACTTCGAGCGCACGCTGGAGGACTTTTTCGGCCGGCGGCTCGCCGGCCCCTTCGGCGGCTGGTTTCCGCGCGCGACGGCGCCGGCCATCGACGTCTACGAAGAGAGGGACGAGGTCGTGGCGAAGGCCGAGCTTCCCGGCCTGGAAAAGAACGACATCGAGGTGAACGTCATCGATCACCAGCTCACGATCAAGGGCGAGAAGAAGCAGGAGCAGGAGACCAAGGAGAAAAACTTCTACCGCGCCGAGCGCTCCTACGGCGCGTTTTTCCGCACCGTCGAGCTGCCCGCCGACGTCGAGAGCGACAGGGCGAAGGCCTCCTTCAAGAACGGCGTCCTCGAGATCCACATCCCGAAGACCGAGGAGGCGAAGAAAAAAACCAAGCAGGTGCGAATCGAATAGTACCGCGCTTCGCGTTGCCTCAAGCCGGCGCTGCAGGTCGAGTCCCCCGGCCGGCGCGCCGGCGTTTCGCCTTGTCAGGTCTTGGAACTTGAATTTTCGCCTTCGCCGGTCGGGGCGGTCTCTACTCGCGCCCGACCGACGGCGCGACCTCGGCGCGGCCCGCAACGCGCCAAATTCATTGTAATCACTTCCCAACCTCTCCGCGTTTGGCTATAGACAGGCCATGTCACGCTACGTCGATCCCACCGATCAGCTCGTGACGGAGATCGTCGTCGCGGACATCAAGCGCTCAGTGCGCTTTTATCTCGAATTGGGCTTTACACTGCTGCGCGACGGGGGCGATTTCGTCGAGCTGACCTGGGAGGATCACCGGCTGTTTTTAGCCGAGCTGTCGGCTTTCCGCGAGGCGGCGGCCGAGGCTGCGCCGCGGCCCAAGTTTCCGCGCGCGAACGTGCGCGTGATGGTGCCGGACGTCGATGCGTGTTGGGCGCGGGTCCAGAAGCTCGGCGCCGAGGTCGTGCTGCCGATCGCCGACCGCTACTACGGACTCAGGGATTTCACCATCGCCGACCCCGACGGCTTCGGCATCCGCTTCGCGAGCACTTTGCCCGGTCGCTAGGCGTAGTTGCGGGTCGGGTCTTGAATCTTACATTCAGCCGCCGGCGCATTTCGGAACGCCGCTCAGGCGACGGATTTCCAGGTCATCGAAAGCCGCTTTCGCGACGCCGCGCACTCCCTCAGGTATAAATTGATCAGCGTTTGATAGGGTATGCCGGTCTCCTTCGCCACCTCCCTGAAGTACGCGATCGTTTGCTCGTCCAAGCGGATCGTTACCTGGCGTTTAAGCCGCCGCGCATAGGGGTTTCGCCGGCCATGCGAAAAGTCATACTGTTTTCTCATCGTCGCCACCTTCGGTTATAAATATTGCGTTCCATCCGCGTCGCTTTGCGGGCTGAGATAATGCGTATCGAATCGTCTCCTTCGCGCGAGCAGTGGGCGACCACGAGCGTTCGGAAATTGGCGCTCAGACCGAGAAGCAGAAAGCGCTCCTCCTCAAGCGAATGATCCGGGTCGTCGATCAGGATCGCATGCTCGTCCGAGAAAACGGTTTGGGCTTCCTCGAAGGAGACGCCGTGCTTGCGCCGATTGTCCGCCGCCTTGCGCTTGTCCCATTCGAACCGCAGCTCGGCCACTCGGAAGAGTGTAACTACAATGTAATGCCAGAGTCAAGGGAGCTCTTAAATTCGCCAGCTCCAAGACCATTTTGGAGGAAAAAAGGGTCGCAAGTCTTTTTCCGAATTATGGATTCGCCGACCGCTATTACGGCCTCAGAGATTTCACCATCGCCGATCCCGACGGCTTCGGCATGCACTTCGCGTGCGCGTTGAAATCGAAGTAGCCGCGCCGCGCGGCGCGCGCGACCTGGCGCTGCGTCGCCGACCCCGAAGGTAACATCGTCGAGCTGCAACCCGGGGCGTGAGAGTAAATGAAGCGTCCGTGCGGGCGCGCGGTCAGCTTACGGCGAGAACCTTGCACTCGTTGCAAAATTCGCCGCGGGGGCGGAAGTCTATCTCGATAAATTCATCGTCTGGCCAGCTCGAGCAGTATTGACAAAAATGCCAAACCTCCGCGTGCCGCGTCTTACGGAACGGGCGGTTGGCGGAGGAGATATAATTCACTCGATGCGGCTTTTCGCGAGTCGGGGTCTTTAGACAGTGCGGGCATTGAAACATCGTCAGCGCGGCATCGATCTCCACGGGCGCCAGGCGATTGACGATGAAGTCTTTGCCGCAGCTGAAGCAGAAAATATGTCCCGTCCACAGATACATCTTATTGTGATACGACTTTAACGGCTCTTTGCATAGGGCTATTTTTTAACATTCTTTTTACGGCCGAAAATCTTGACTCCGTGTACGCGCGGTTTACCCTCGATGCATGGACGCGATATTCATCTTGCTGACGCCGGAATGGCTGGACGCCTTTCTTTATTGGGCGCCGATCGGCTCGGCGGTGTCGCTCGCCGTCCTCGCGGCGGCCGACATCACGCGCACCATGCGCAATACGCCGTACCGTTTCATGATGAAATGCGACGAGGCGGTGGCGGGCGATCTCGAGCGGATCGCCGCCGAGCACTGCCCGGAGGCGATCAAAGAGATCAAGGACGCGCTGCGCGCCTATCGGAGAAAGCCGCGCAAGCGCATTATTTTCACCTGAGCGCCCGCGCCGCTCTGTCGCCATGTCCTGAGTTTCCGCGCGCGAACGCGCGCGTGATGGTGCCGGATGTCGATGCGTGTTGGGCGCGGGTCCAAAAGCTCGCCGCCGAGATCGTCCTGCCGATCGCCGACCGCTACTACCGCCTGAGAGATTTCACCATCGCCGATCCCGACGGCTTCGGCATCCGCTTCGCGAGCGTATTGAAGCCGAAGTGAATAAGCTGAGCGGCGCGCGCGCTCACAATATTTTCTGCCCCTCCGCCTCCTTCACCGCTTCCAGCTTCAGCTCTTTTCCCGCGACGACGAGGAGCTGATCGCCCGCCTCCAGGCGCGTCGAGCCGCGCGGGTAGAGCACCTGCTTGGCGCGGATGACGGCGGCGGCGACCATCTCGGGATACAGCTCCGACATCTCGGCGACGGTGCGGCCGGCGAGCGGCGATTTTTCCGCGACCGCGAGCGACATCAGACGGCCCTGGCCGTTGTGGATCGGGATCGGCGTTCCGTAGCGCAGCAGCGAGACGAGGTGCGGAAACGTGACGTTGTGGAGGTTCACCAGCGGCCCCGCTTCGAGGACCGCGAACGCCGCGCGCAGCATCTGCTCGTAGTGCGTCGGCGAGTCGGTGCGCAATTCCACCTGCGCCTCGTAGAGCCGCGGGTAGCGCAAGCGCGCCGCCACCGTGCGCTCGACGACGAAGGCGAGCGCGGTCGCGAGCATCGACGGCACGATGAGGCCGTAGCCGCCGGTCATCTCGGCGACCATCACCATCGTCGCGACCGGCACGCGCGCCGTGCCGGCGAAGACCGCCGCCATGCCGACGACGGCGAAGGCGGGCGGCATGAAGCCGACGCCGGGAATCCAGCGGTCGGCCTCGTACGCGACCCACGCGCCGAGCATGCCGCCGATGTAGACGTTCGGGCCGAAGACGCCGCCCGAGCCGCCCGAGGAGATCGTCAGCGACATCGCGACGATCTTCAGCAGCGCGAGCCAGATCAAAAAGCCGCCGATGTAGTTTCCCGTCATCGCCTTTTGAATCCAGCCGTAGCCGGTCGACAGAATCTCCGGCGCCCAGAGCGCGAGCAGGCCGACGAGGAGCCCGCCGATTGCGGGCTTGATATGATTCGGCACGCGCAGCGCCTTGAAGAAATCGCGCGTGCGGTAAAAAATCGGCGGCTCGATCGCGCCGACGACGCCGGCGAGCACGCCGAGAGCCGCGTAGCCGGCGAGCTCTACCGGGCGCGTGAAGTGGATAGTGCCGGGAAAGAGAAAAATCGGCGTCCAGCCGGCGAACAGCCCGTTGACGGCGTAGGCGATCACGGAGGCGACGATCGTATAGATCAACGCCTCGCCCTCGAACGCCATGCCGGAGTAGAGTATCTCGACGGCGAAAATCGCCATGCCGAGCGGCGATCTGAAAATCGCGGCGAGGCCGGCGGCCATCCCGGCGAGGACGAGGATGCGCCGCTCCTCGTCCGGCAGGCGCAGCAGGTCGGCGAGGATCGAGCCGACGCCGACGCTGATCTGCGCGGTCGGTCCCTCGCGGCCGGCGGCGCCGCCGGAGCCGATCGTCACAGCGGAAGACAGGGCCTTGATCAGCGGCACGATCGGCCGGATCTTGCCGCCTTTATAATGAAACGATTCGACCGCGGCGTCGGTGCCGTGCCCCTCCGCCTCCGGCGCGAAGGTGTAGACGAGAATTCCCGAGATCAGCCCGCCGAGCGTCGTGACGAGCGGAACGAGCCAGAGCCCGTGCGGACCGACGATGGCTTCTGGATTCGGGATACCGGGCTCGGGCGCCTTATAGCCGGCGATGCCGTAGAGCAGAAAACGCTCGGCGGTGTTCAGCATCCAGACGAAGATCTGCGCGGCGAGGCCGCCGGCGACGCCGATCAGCGCCGCATACAAGAGCAGACGGTATTCTTTCCACTGAAATCTTAAAGCGGCCTGGACGGGTACGTGCGGCGGATTGGGCTCGGACGGCGTCATATTTTACTATACCGCGCGCGCGGCCGGCTTTGTACCTTGCTCGCGCGCCGCCGCGAGCATTGGACTTTGGTCCAATAAAAAATCCCCCTCCGCGTGTAATATACCTGTTCCATGCTGCGAGCGTTATTCGGCGCGGTCGCTCTGGCGCTCTACGCCGCGCAATCGACCGCCGCCGCGGAGCCGCGCGACTTGCAAACGATCGTCGACGGCGCTGTGTTGCGCGTCGCGCTCACGCGCTTCGACCTGCCCGCGTTTCACGCGCGCGCGAGCGACGGGACGCTCGGCGGCCCGGAGATCGACATGGCGCAGCAGATCGGCCGCGCCCTCGGCGTCAGGGTGGAGTTCGTCGACACCGCGGATTCCTTCGACGGCGTCGTCGATCTCGTCGCGCAAGGCCGCGCCGACATCGGCGTCAGCAAGCTGTCCCAGACCTACGACCGCTTGAAGCGCGTGCGCTTCTCGGACCCGTACGTCACGCTGCGCCACGCGCTGCTGTTCAACCGCGCCGCGATCGCGCGCGCCGGCGGCAATCTTTCTCCGGCGGCGGGGCTGCAAAAATATTCGAGCCGGCTCGGCGTCATCGCCGGCAGCGCCTACGTCGAGTTCGCGCGCCGGAATTTTCCCGGCGCGGCGCTCGTGGAGGAGCGGAGCTGGGAGGCGGCGCTCGACCATCTCATCGCCGGCGGAACCGACGCTCTCTACCGCGACGAGTTCGAGATCCGCCGCGTGCTCAAGAACCGGCCGGCGCTCAACGTCAAGCTCGGCTCGGCGGTGATCACCGATCAAACCGCGCTGCTCTCGATCGCGATCTGCGACAGCTGCTCGAAACTCCAGGAGTTTCTCAACTACCACGTCGGCCGGAGCCGCGGCGCGTTCACGCTCCAGCGCCTGCTCGATTCCGAGGGGAAGGAAAATCGATGACGCCCGCTCGCGGTCACGACGATCATGGCCTCGACGCGCTGTCGCGCTCGATCAATCGTCCTTCGATCACGCTCGCGGCGGTCGTCCTGGCTTTGATGCTCGGCGCGCTGCGCCCGCCGTTTCTCGACTACCTCCGCCCCGTCGGCGATTTTTACATCGCGCTGCTGCACATCTGCGTGCTGCCGTTTTTGCTCGCCACGATTCCTCTCGCGGTGCGCTCGGCGATGGCGAGCGGCTCGGCGCCCGGCGTCATCCGCGCGCTGTCTCTGTGGGTGCTGGTCATGCTGGCGGGCGTCGCGGCGCTGTCGGTCGTCGTGCCGAGCCTCTTCTTTGCCTATGCCCGGCCCGACGAGGCGACGATCGCGCACGTCGGCGCGCTGATCGGGCGCTCGGCGGAGAAAATCGACGTCGAGTTCGCGCTCGACGCGCGCCAGCCCCCGGCCGCCGCCGGCGCATCCGGTCTCATGGCGCTCATCCCGACCAACATCTTCGCCTCCCTGTCGGCCGACGACAGCGTGCGCGTGCTCGTCTTCGCGGCGCTCTTCGGCGTCGCCATGGTGCTGGCGGAGCGCCGCTCCGGCACTTCGATCTTCAACGCGCTGCGCCACATCCAGACGGTGTGCGTCCTGATCTTCGACTGGTTCAACCTGCTCGTGCCGATCGGCATCGTGGCGCTGATCGCGCCGCAGGTCGCGCTGCTCGGCCCCGACGCTTTCACCGCGCTGAAGCTCTTCGCCTATCCGTTTCTCGCGACCAGCGCTTTGTTGCTGCTGGCGGCGCTGGCGGTCTCCGCGCTGGCGCTGCGCGCGCGGCCCGCTCGGATTTTCAGCGCGCTCGTCAAGCCCGTCATGCTCGGCGCCTCGACGCGCAATTCGCTCATCTGCGTGCCGCTGGCGCTGGATACGCTGGAGAAAGACCTCAAGCTGCCCAAAGAGCCGTGCGAGCTCTATCTGCCGATCGGCGTCGCGACGCTGCGCATCGGCGCGATCCCTTACTTCATCATCGCGACGCTGTTCGTAGGGCTTTTGATGGGCCGCGAGTTCAGCCCGGGCGAGCTGGCCTTGCTGGGGGTGTTCGCCGTCGGCGCCTCGTTCGCGACGATCGGCGTCGGCGGGCTCGCGGCGCTCGCGCCGCTGGCGATCGTGCTGAGACCGTTCGGGCTGTCCTACGAGATCGCGGTTCCGCTCATGCTGATCGTCGATCCGCTCGCCGAGATCGTGCGCACGATGCTGAACGTCGGACTGAATTGTATGATTCCGAGCCTCGCCGCCGGCCGGCGCTTCGCGCCGGACGCGGGTGAAGGCGGCTAAAGAGAGCCCGGGAAATTTTTCGGCGTACGGTTTACAGCAGGTGCCCGACGTCGAGGTCGCCGACGGATGCGATCGGCTCGTCGAGGTGCTCTTCCAGCAGCTCGTAAACCTGGCGCGCGAACGCGGAATCCTCGATCAGCGAGATGCCCATATAGAGCCGCTTCTCGACTTCGATCAGCAGGTAGAGCTTGGTCATTCTCGGCGAGGAGGTCGCGATGCGGATCTCCTTCAAGATGCCGATCTCGCCGGTAAGAAAGACGTCCTGCTGGCCACCCACCGATTTCCATTGTGACGGCGGCCAGGCCCGGCGCGTCATGCAGTTCATCAGCGGATGTTCTCGCAAGCGCATATCTTTGTCTTAGCGCCTGGCGAAAAAAAAGCGAGACCGGTCATTTGGCGCGCGTCGCCATACGGTGGGCGCTTGGCAGCGCCGGGCGATCAACACCCCTCGGCCGCCGGTTCCGTTTGTGCTTCGGCATCGGCGGACCGCGCCCGGGTGAGCCGGAACCGGTCCAGCCATCCCGGCGCGGCGCGGATCAGGATCGCGTTCAATAGAATCGTCAACAGCGACGCGGCGAGTACCGCGCTGTAAACATCAGTGGCCACCAGGCCGGAATCGCGCGCGACCCGGATGAGGACGTAGGAGAACTCGCCGATCTGGGTCAAGCCGACGCCGACCAGCAGCGCCGTCCTGAGCGGATAACGAAAGAGGCTCACGACGGCCGTCCAGATCGCGAGCTTGCCCAATACGATGACGGCCACGATGCCCGCGAGCAGAGCCGGATTGGAGACGAGAGCTCCGGGGTTGATGAGAGTGCCGATCGTGACGAAAAAAAGCGCGACGAAAGAATTTCTCAGCGGCAGCAGATCGTTCAAGATCTCGTGGCCGACCTCGGATTGGCTGACGATCATGCCCGCCAAAAAGGCTCCCAACGCGAGCGAGAGACCGAGCGCCTGCGTCGCCGCCGCGGTGGCGAATCCCAACGCGAGCGCGATCAGGATGCGCAGCTCGTGGTCTCGAGTATCCGGAATACGCGCCATCAGGCGCGGAACCAGCTTGGCGGCGATGAAGATGACCGGCGCGAGGATCAGCAGCCCCTCGCCGAAAGCGCCGGCGATGCTCAAGAACTGACTCCCGCTCAGGCTCGTTAGTACGGGAACCAGCACAACCATGAGGACGAACGCGAGATCGTCGACGAGCGTAATGCCGATCATGGCGCGGCCGTGCTCGGAATGCAGCTCGCGGCGATCGATGAGCAACTGCGACAGCACCATCGTGCTGGCGAGCGACGTCACCGCGCCGATAATGATGCTTTGTAAAAGACCCCAATCCAGCAGCCGTCCGACGACGACGGCGAGGCCGATCACGAGTAGAAGTCCGAGCGGGCCGCCGATGAGGGCAACCCATTTTACCGTGAGCAGGTCCCGGACGGAGAACTCCATGCCGATTGAGTACATGAGCAGAATGACGCCGATTTCGGCGAAGAGCTCGAGATTGTGAATATCGGAGAGCGTAGGACCGGGCGTGAACGGCCCGACCAGGATTCCACCCAGCACGTAGCCCATGATCGACGGCTGGCCTAAGCGCTTCGCGAGAAGACCGCCTAAAACGGCGGCGACGAATACGTAGGCGAGATCGCGATAGAAAACCGTCTCAGGCATCGATCATGCCGCGTTCGAGGCCGCGCATCTATGGATGAGAATCGGGCCAGGCAGGGACTGCTCAGCCGGCGCGGAGAGGACCACGAGGATGAAGCGCTTCATGAGCGTGGAGAAGGTTAGGATCGGCTTATCATTTCCCCAACGCCCGCGCCATCGTCGCGGTGTCGGTGAACGCGCGCAGGCGCTGGAGGCGGCCGTCGCCGACGGTCCAGACATGGGCGAAGGGCACGTCGACAGGCGCGCCGCTCTTGCGCGCTTTACCCTGGATGCGGCCGAGAACGACGCACTGATCGCCGGACGTGATGTACTCGTCGGCGCGGAAGCGCACGTCGAAAGCGCCGTAGAAGTTTACGAGAAAGCGGTCGACGATATCCTGAAAACCCTGGAACTGTCCGGCCCCGACCGGCATGCCTTCGGGCAGATCGTAGACGACGTCCGGCGCCTGAATCGCGCAGAGCCGCTCGCGGTGGCCGGGCGCGGTCGAATCGTAGAAGACGCGGACGAGCTTTTCGCTTTCCTGCATGGCGGAATCCCCTCAACCGTCGCCCTTTCGCAAGAGAGAGGGCCGGCATCGCGCTCCTGCATGAAGCTTATCCCCTTTTGGAATTCCGACAAGGCGGGAAGTTCGGGGTTATCGACGTTACTCGACGCGGTTCCACACCTGGCTGCGGCCGATGAGCGAGAAGCCGATGAAGCCGCGCACGTTGAGCTTTTT
>DASWZY010000402.1:0-15052 GCA_036407055.1 Binatia bacterium | reverse complement strand
GCTGCTGCCGCGCTACGACGTCCTCGTCCGGGACGACGGCGTGCGCGCGCTCAACGCGCGCATCGTCCACTGCAACTTCCTGCAAATGGTCGAGAACAGCGTCGATCAGCACCATTTCAAATGGCTCCATCGCACGCCCAAGACGCGTTTGTGGCGCGACGAGAAGCTCACCTCCGAGGCGAAGGAATGGGGAATCCTCGACACGTTTACGCGCCGCGTCGGCGACGAGTATTACCGGACCATCAGCCTGTTTCTCATGCCGAACATGAACAAGGTCGGCTATCACCTGCCGGAGGATCATCCGGCCGCGTTCGCAGCGACGCACGAGGGCTACGAGGCGCTGCGCTGGCGCGTCGCGATCGACGATACCAACACGATGCATTTCACGCTCTACTTCGCGCCGCTCGTCGACGGCAGGCCGCCGGCGCGCATGCCCGCCGACCAGAGCGAGCAGGGGCTGCTCGACAGCGTTCCGGGAAAATACCGCTGGGACGAGGAGACCGGCTGGATCGCGCGCGGCGATCAGGACCGCTGCGCGCAGGAGAGCCAAGGCGCGATCTTCGATCGGACCTCCGAGCATCTCGGCGTCTCCGACGAAGGCGTCATTCTGCTGCGGCGCATGTTGAGACAATCGATCGACGCCGTAAAAGATGGTCAGGACCCTATCGGGATCATTCGCGATCCGGAGATAAACAAAATCCTTCGTCTGGTGCCGGGCGAATATAAGCTCGAAGGCGCGGAGCTGGCCCATGCCGCCGTTTAAAGCGACGATCGCGGCGCTGATTCTCGGCGCCGCTTTTTTCGCCGCACAGCATACGTCCATCGCTGCGGAGAGCCTGGAGCAGGTCACCGCGGCGGCGAAGAAGGAGGGCGAAGAGCTCGTCTTCGTCGCCGGCTCGCAGACCTTCGGCGGGCGCAAAGGCATGACCGAGATCGAGGGCGCGTTCGCGAAAAAATTCGGCCTCAAGCTCCGCATCAACTTCGCTGCCGGTCCCGACATGAACGCGCGCGCCGCGCGGCTCATCACGGAATTCAAGGCCGGAAGAAAGTCGTCGTCGGATTTTTTCCTGGGCTCGCAATCGCACTTCGCTCTGCTGCACAAAGAAAACGCGCTGGAGAATGTGAATTGGGCGGGAATTTTTCCCTGGCTCACCAAAGACATGGAGCTTTTCCCCGGCCAAACGGTGCTCGTCTACACATCGCCCAACGGCATCATTTATAACCCCGGTCTGATCCCGAAAGACAAGGTCCCGAAAAACTATCTCGATCTCATCGATCCGCGCCTGAGCCCGACGTGGGCGGGAAAGCTCGCCATTCCCCCCTACGTCGCATGGCTGGCGGAGCTGTCGCTCGCCTGGGGTCAGGACAAAGTGAAGGACTTTGCGCGCAAAGTCGTGGCGCTTTCGGCGGGGCGGCTGCGGTATAACGAGGAGGAGCGCGTCGTGAGCGGCGAGTTTCCGATTATGGCGAATATCGGCGGCGCGCTGGAGCACATGTGGGATTGGCAGCCGAAGGGCGCGCCCCTCGTCGCCGTGCCGGGGCTCAACCCGATCAACACCGATTATTTCCAGCTCGGCGTGCCGAAAAATTCCGCGCACCCCAATCTCGCCAAGCTGTTCGTCGCCTTTATGATCTCCAAGGAAGGCCAGGCGCTGCTGCAAAAAAACGAATCGCGCAGCTCGCACCTCGTCGAAGGCACGATGATGGCGAAGTACCTGCGCGAGAACCGCGTGGCGCTTCAGGAGCCGAAACAGTCGATCGACTATTATCTGAAAAGCGAGACCGGCGAAGGGCTCAAGTTCAAGGAAGAGCTCGCGAACATACTCAAGCAATAAATTTCAAGAGGTCAGTCATGCTGTCGCATGAAGAGAACGATTTATTGACCCGTGTCGGGCCGGGCACGCCGGCCGGCGAGATGCTGCGCCGCTACTGGCACCCGATCGGCTTCGCGGCAGAGCTGAAAAGGCGTCCGGTGAAGAAGCGGCTGCTGGGCGAGGATCTGGTGCTCTTCCGCGACGACGCCGGCAAGCTCGGCCTTCTCACGCTGCGCTGCGCGCACCGGGGCACGTCGCTGGAGTTCGGCCACATCGAGGACGGCGGAATCCGCTGCTGCTACCACGGCTGGCTCTACGCCGTCGACGGCCGCGTCATGGAGCAGCCGGGCGAGCCGCCCGAGAGCAATTTCAAAGACCGCGTGCGCCAGCGCGCCTACAAAGTCGAGGAGCTGGGCGGCGTGATCTTCGCTTATCTCGGCCCCGACCCTGCGCCGCTCTTGCCGCGCTGGGACGTGCTTGTGCGCGAGGACGGCATGCGCGCGCGCCAGGGGCGCCTCGTCCATTGCAATTTTTTCCAGATGATCGAGAACTCCGTCGACCAGCACCATCTCAAGTGGCTGCACCGGACGGCATCGACGCCGACATGGGACGACGGCGAGATCGATCCGCAGCCTTTTGACTACGGTATCGTCAACACTTACACGCGCCACGTCGACGGGAAGAAGTGGGCGCACGTCAATTACTTCGTCTTCCCGACGATGAACAAGACCGGCAACGTCGAGGAAGGCCATCCGACCGAGCATCGCGCCAGCAGCGCGGGCGAGGTGATGCGCTGGCGGGTGCCGGTGGACGACACCTGCGCAATGCACTTCACCGTTGAGTTCGGCGCGGCGCGCGACGGCCAAACGGTCAAGATCATGGAGGACCGCTCGGAGCAGGGCATCGTCGATACCAAGCACGGCGTCTATCGCTGGGACGACTCCATCGGCTGGTTCGCGCGCGCCGACCAGGACCGCGCCGCCCAGGAAAGCCAGGGGACGATCTACGATCGCTCGACCGAGCATCTCGGCGCGACGGACAAGGGTGTGATCCTTCTGCGCCGGCTCTATCGCGAATCGATCGAGGCGGTCCAGAGCGGGCGCGATCCCATCGCTGTCGTGCGCGACCCCGCGAAGAACAAGATCATCCGGCTCGTGCCGCACGAAGATCTGCTCGATTAGGCGGAGCCTTTGAAAAATATCCCGCGAACCTTTTTCCTCGTACTTTTATTGCTCGCGCTTGCCGTTTCCACCGCGCGCGCCGCGGCCGTCGATGATCTCGTCGCCGCGGCGAAGAAGGAAGGCGAGTTCAATTTCATCGCCGGCGCGCAGACCTTCGGCGGCAAGAAAGCGATGGCCGAGATCGAGGAGGCCTTCAACAAGAAGTACGGCCTGAAGGCGCGCATCAACTTCGCCGCCGGACCCGACATGAACGCGATGGCGGCGCGCGTGATCACCGAGGCGAAGAGCGGCAACAAGTCGTCCACGGATTTTTATCTCGGCTCGCAGTCCCATTACGCGCTGCTGCACCAGCAGAACGCGCTGGAGAAAGTCGACTGGTCCGGGACGTTTCCTTGGATCAAGAAAGAGATGGAGATCTATCCGCGCGAAGGCGTGCTCGTCTACACATCGCTCCGCGGCATGAGCTACAACTCTACTCTCATCCCGAAAGACAAAGCGCCGAAGCGGTACGAAGATCTCGTCGACCCGCGCCTCTCGCCCGCGTGGGCCGGAAAGCTCGCGATCCCGCCGTACGTCTCGTGGCTCGTCGAGATGTCGATGATCTGGAGCGAGGAGAAGGTGAAAGACTTCGCGCGGAAGCTCATCCCGATGTCGGTCGGACGGCTGCGCTACAACGAGGAGGAGCGCATCGTCAGCGGCGAGTTCGCCATCTCGGCGAACATGGGCGGCGCGGTCGAGCAGATGTGGAAATGGCAGGCGAAGGGCGCGCCGCTCGTCGCGGTGCCGGGCTCGACGCCGGTGCTGCCGTCGTACTTTCAGCTCGGCGTGCCGCGAAGCTCGGCGCATCCGAACCTCGCGAAACTATTCGTCGCCTTTCTCGCTTCGAGAGAAGGGCAGGCGCTGCTCGAAAAGCACGAGTTCGTCTCGTCGCATCTGGTCGACGGGACGAAGATGGCGCGCTACGTGAAGGAGAGCGGGATCAAGCTCCAGGAGGCGAAAGAATCCATCGCGTTCTATCTCAAGGGCGAGGACAGCGGCCTGCAGCTCAAGGAAGAATTGGCGAAGATGCTGAAGCTTTAGGAGGAACGTTCCGATGCTGTCGAAACAAGAAAATGATTTATTGACGCGCGTCGGGCGCGGCACGCCGGGCGGAGACATGCTCCGGCGCTACTGGTGGCCCGTCGCTTTCAGCGAGCACGTGACGCAAAAAAGCCGGCCGGCGAAAGTCCGATTGCTGGGCGAAGACTTGGTGATCTTCCGCGCGGGCAGCGGCAAGCTCGGGCTTCTGGGCCTCCATTGCTCCCACCGCGGGACATCGCTCGAATTCGGCCGCGTCGAAGACTGCGGCATCCGCTGCTGCTATCACGGCTGGCTGTACGACCTCGCGGGCAAATGCGTCGAGCAGCCGACGGAGCCGGAAGGCAGCACGTTCAAGGAGCGCATCCAACATCCCGCCTACAAGGCCGAGGAGATCGGCGGCTTCGTCTTCGCCTATCTGGGCCCCGACCCCGCGCCGCTCCTGCCGCGCTACGATCTTTTCTCGCGCGAGGACGGCGAGCGCCATTTGGGCGCGGGAGAGGACTGCTGCAACTGGCTCCAGCGCGCCGAGAACTCCGTCGATCAGACGCATCTCGTCGCGCTGCACGCGCCGGAATATCCGCACATGGCGCTGAAGCGCCCGGTGATCGACTGGGAGCGGCGCGACTACGGCGCGAAAATATCCATGGAAGTGCCGGGCGTCACGAAGCCGAAATTCTCGCACTGGATATTTCCGTCGCACACGCGGCACACGACCGCGCGCAAGGGGCGCCGGCCGGACCACGCGATCCGCTTCCGCGTGCCGATGGACGACACGAAGACGATGACCTTCTGGCTGCGCTTCTATCCGTACACCGTGGAGGAGCGCGGCAAGCCGTTCGTGATGAAGACGCTCGGCTACGACAACGATCAGCCCGGAGTCTACGACCGCGTCGACGACGGCTGGTGGGGCATCGCATCGCACGACCAGGACCGCGTCGCGCAGGAGAGCCAGGGGCCGATTTACGACCGCTCGACGGAGCACCTCGGCGCGTCGGACGAGGGCGTCATCATGCTGCGCAACATGCTGAAAGAATCGATCGACGCGGTCCGCGACGGCAAAGATCCGGTGTGGGTCATCCGCGATCCGCGGCAGAACGAGAACATCGCTTTCGACGCGAGCATGCAGGAAATCGGCGCGCTGGGATAAAGACGACCACATGAATCGCTTCACGATGATCATCATCGCCGCGCTCGCGTGGCTCGCGCTCGCCGCTTCTCCGTCGCCCGCGGCGGAATACGATCGCCTCGTCGCCGGCGCGGCGAAGGAAGGCGAGCTCGTCTTCGTCGCCGGCTCGGAGACCTTCGGCGGCCGGAAGGGCTTCGGCGAGCTCGGCGCGGCGTTCAACAAGAAATTCGGCCTCAATACGAAGATCAATTTCGCCGCTGGGCCCGAGATGAATTCGATGGCGGCGCGCGTTATCACCGAGGTGAAGGCGGGCAGGGCCTCGACCGATTTTTATCTCGGCTCGCAGTCGCACTTCGCCCTGCTGCACCAGGAAAAAGTTTTGGAGAATGTCGATTGGAGCGCGACCTTCCCGTGGATCACAAAAGAGATGGAGGTGCTGCCGGGCGAGAGCGTGCTCGTGTATATCTCACTCAACGGCATTCTCTATAACTCCAATCTCATCGCCAAGGACAAGGCGCCCAAGAGCTACGTCGATCTGGTCGATCCGCGCCTGTCCCCGGCCTGGGCGGGAAAGCTGGCGATCCCGCCGTACGTCCAGTGGCTCGCCGATCTCTCGCTTCTGTGGGGGCAGGATAAAGTCAGAGACTTCGCGCGCAAGCTGGTCCCGCTCTCCGGCGGGCGCCTTCGCTACAGCGAAGAAGAAAGGATCATCAGCGGTGAATTTCCCATCACGGCGAACATGGGTGGCGCCGTCGAGCACATGTGGATGTGGGAGAAAAAAGGCGCGCCGCTCGTCGCCGTCACCGGCTCGTCGCCGCCGATCACTTCGTACTTCCAGCTCGGCGCTCTGAAAAAATCCGCGCACCCGAACACGGCGAAGCTCTTCGTCGCCTTCATGGCTTCGAAGGAGGCGCAGGCGCTCAGCGAGAAATATCAAGGCCGGACGACGCATCTCGTCGAAGGAACGCGGCTGGCGAAATATCTTTCGGCCAATCGCATCAAGCTCCAGCCGCCGGCCGAGGCGATGGCTGCCTACGTGAAGAGCGAAGGCGGGGAAGGGCTCAAGTTCAAGGAAGAGCTCGCGAAGATGCTCAAGCAGTGAAGGCCGCCGCCGCACACTTCGACGGAAAATTCCTTCTCGCCGGGGTAGCCGGCGTTGCGGCGCTCGCGATCCTGGGGCTGCTCGCCACGATCGTCTGGATGAGCCTCCGCACCGGCGTCCCCGGCCAGCCGTCGACCTACAGTTTTACCAATTACTTTACACTCGCGGGCGATCCTTACATGTACCGCGTCATGTGGACGACGCTCCGGTTCGCGGCCGTGACGATCGGCATCGCGATCCCGCTCGGGCTCGTCTTCGCCTGGCTCATCGAGCGCACCGACCTGCCGCACAAGGCGCTCGCGATGAGCCTCCTCGGCATCGGCATTCTTTTCCCGACGTTCTTAAAGGCGATGGGCTGGGTCTTCCTGCTCCATCCGCGCATCGGCGTCATCAATATTTTTCTCATGCAGATGCTCGGCCTCACGGCGGCGCCGCTCAACATCGCGACGGTCGCCGGCATCGGCTTCGTCGAAGGGCTCACGCTCGCGCCGCTCGCCTACGTGATGATCTCGGCCGCGCTGCGCGGCATGAACCCGGCGCTGGTCGAGGCGTCGAGCATCCACGGCGTGGGAAAGCTGCGCACGCTGCTGCGCGTCGAGATGCCGCTCATCTGGCCCGCGCTGCTCTCGACTGTCATTTGGATGTTCACGATCGCGCTCGCCGCGTTCGACGTGCCGGGCGTGATCGGCATGGCGAACAACATCTTCACCTTCAGCACGGCGCTCTACTTCATGATCAACCCCAACGAAGGGCTGCCGCGCTACGGCCTCAGCGGCGCGTTCGGCGCGGTCATGATCTGCGTCTCGCTGCTGCTTATGCTGCCGTACTTCGCGGCGCTGAAGCAGAGTCACCGCTACCAGATCATCTCGGGAAAATCGTACCGCGCGAGCCTGATCGCGCTCGGGCGCTGGCGCGCCGCGGGCTGGGTCTTGCTCGGCGGGTATTTTTTCGTCGCCTTCGTGCTGCCGCTGCTGGCGATCTTCTGGGTCTCGCTGCTGCCGTACGTGCAGATGCCGTCGCGCCGGGCTCTCGCCGCCGCGTCGTTCGAGCGCTACGGCGCGACGCTCTTCGACAGCGCGCTGCTCGGCGCAGGCTGGAACACACTTCTCTTAATGGTGCTGGTGCCGACGATCGTCGTCGTCGTGAGCACGGCGATCTCGTGGATCGTCACGCGCTCGCGGCTGCGCGGGCGTATGGCGCTCGACGCGATCGCCTTCCTGCCGCATCCCGTGCCGCATCTTTTGTTCGCGCTCGCGATCGCCTACTTCGCGCTGCTGATCTCCGACATCGTGCCGCTCTACGGCTCGATCTACGTCCTCGTGGCGGTATATGCCGTCTGCTGGATCAGCTTCGGCACGCGCGTGCTCAACAGCAGCATGATCCAGGTGCACCGCGAGCTCGAAGAGGCCGCCGAGGTTGGCGGCGTGCCGACGCTGCGCATTCTGTTGAAAGTCATCGTGCCGCTCATCCGTCCCGGGCTCGTCTACGCGTGGATATGGACTTCGCTCTCGGCCTACCGCGAGCTCACGATGGCGGTCTTTCTCGCGTCGCCGCGGAGCCAGGTGCTGTCGACTTACGTCTGGGGACAGTGGCACGGCGGCGGGCTCGGCGACGCGGCGGCGGTCGCAATCGTCATGATGGCCGTCATGTCGCCGCTGGTCGCGACCTTCTGGGTCTACGCGCGCCGCCAGCAGCAGGTGGCTTCGCCGGTATGATCGAGATTCGCGCCCTCAGCAAACGCTTCACGACCTCCGACGGCGCGGTGCGCGCGCTCGACGGCGTCGACCTCACGATCGCCGACAAGGAATTTTTCGTGCTGCTGGGCCTCAGCGGCTCGGGCAAGACGACGCTGCTCCGCTGCGCCGCCGGCCTCGAAAAGCCGGACGCGGGCGAGATTGTTTTCAACGGCCGCACGATGAGCTCGGCGGCGGCCGGCGTCTTCGTGCCGCCGGAGCGGCGCGCGATCGGCATGGTGTTTCAGTCCTATGCCGTCTGGCCGCACATGACGGTCTTCGACAACGTCGCTTTCCCGCTGGAGAACGGTGTCCAGCGCATGCCGCGCGCGCGGCTCCGCGAGCGAGTGATGAGCGCGCTCGCATTGGTGCAGCTCGCGGATCACGCTGAGCGGCCGGTGCCGTTCTTGAGCGGCGGGCAGCAGCAGCGCGTGGCACTCGCGCGCGCGATCGCCGTCGAGCCCGAGGTGCTGCTGATGGACGAGCCGCTCTCGAACCTCGACGCGCGTCTGCGCGAAGAGGTGCGCGAGGAGATCCGCGGCTTATCCAAGAAGCTCGGCATCACGGTTCTATATGTGACGCACGATCAGGTCGAGGCGATGGCGCTCGCCGACCGCATGGCGGTCATGAGCGGCGGGAAAGTCCTCGAGACCGGCGCGCCGGAGAAGCTGTACCATTTCTCGCAGAGCCGGCCGGTGGCGGAATTTTTGGGCGCGATGAATATTTTTCACGGCGCGGTGGAAAACGGCGGCGTGAAAACGGCGGTCGGTCTGCTTGCGTGCGCCGTGCCGGAGGGAATGAGAAATGAAGTGACGGTCGCGATCCGTCCGGAAGAAATTTTTGTATCGAATAGTGCGAGCGGGGCCGCGAACGAGTTTCCCGCCGCGCTCGAATCGCGGCTTTTTCTCGGCGACGTGACGGTATATCATTTGTCCGCCGGCGGCGCGAAGCTCACCTACAAGACGACCGCCGATCCGGGCTTCGAGCCGGCGGCCAAAGTTTTCGTTAGCTTGCCGGCGGGAAAGCTCAAGGTTTTCGCGCGGTGAGGATGCGAAAGGAAATTTAATGGGAGAGATCGTCGGCGCGCTCATTGTCACGCATACGCCGCGCATCGCCAACGAGGCGACGGCGCCGGAGTTCACGCGCGAGATGATCCGCGGCATGCATGAGCTCGAAGGCGTCGTCGCGCGGCTCCGTCCCGACGTCATCGTGCAGTCCTCCACGCACTGGGTCACGACGTTCAACCATTACGCGCTCAGCCACAAGCGCCACAAAGGCATTCTCACTTCGTCCGAGGCGCCGGAGATCATCGCCGGCATGCCGTACGATTTCCCCGGCGATCCGGAACTGGCCGAGGCGATCGCGAAGAAAGCCAACGAAGTTGGCGCGCCGGCGATCGCGTCGTCGGCCGAGCCGTTCATGCTCGAATACGGCACGGTGAATCCGATTCAGTACCTGACGCCGAAGTTCGACGTGCCGGTCGTGCCGCTTTCGTGCTGCCTCATGGCGGACGTCGCGGAGTGTCTCCGCTTCGGCGAGGCGGTCGGCGCAGCGATCCGTGAAAGCTCGCGGCGCGCGATTGTGGTCGCGAGCGGCGCCCTCTCGCACAAGCTCGTGCGCGGCCCGTCGACCTGGCCGACCGAGGAGAACCAGAAGCTCGACCGTCAGTTCATCGACATGGTGACGCGCGGCCGCGCGGACGAGATCAAAAGTTTTTTCCCGTCTTTCTGCAAAACCACACAGGCGGAGATGGGCGGCCGCCACGTCGCGATGCTCCTCGGCGCCACCGGCGGCACGTTCAAAGGCAAGCTCCACGCTTACGGCCCGTCGTCGGGCACGGGGAATCCGGTAGTGAGCCTGCTGCCGGGGTAAGGGATAAAATTGAAATGCAAGCTGGCGGATTCATCGTCGGTCTTTTAGTTATTGTTCTAGGAATGTTTCTTATCGCTTTTGGTGACAAAAAGATCGGAAAGCGGAATTCAAAAGTAGGGATTGTTGAGTATTTTGTTTCTGGTCGATATCTCAACCCAAAGATTCGCGCACTAAATCTTGTGATGCTTAAATGGGCCATTGGGATTCTGGTGATTGGCTTCGGTTTGGCGATTCTTATCAATAGAGAAAATTTTTAGCGGCAGAACGAAGATCTTGACACCGTTCAACTAGGCCACTACAAAACTTCAATGATCTACCCCGAGATCCGCAACATCGTGAGCCCCGATCTGGAGCCGCCGAATCTGCCGGACGATCCGACCGATTGCGAGGTCGCGTTTCAGGTGCTCGTGGGGCCGAAGGACGGCGTCGAGGAGGAAGTCTTTAGCTTCACCGTCGTCACGCCGGTGCGCCTGGCGCAGGCGGTCGAGCCGCGCTGGGGACGCGGCAATCTCGTCGTGCTCAAATTCGATTGGCAGATTGTCGCCCATGCGATCGCGCAGCTCTTCGCGAAGTGCGGCGGAGAGAGCTGGGGCGAAGTTCGAGCGGCGCTGGCGAAGGAATTGCTCGGCGGCAAGAACGGCGAGCCGACGCAATAGGAAGCTACTTACCGGTAATTTTCCGAATCACGCGCGCGATAGGATCGTAGAACTCGTCGACGACGCGCTCTTTCAGCGGAATGATCGCGTTGTCGGTGATGTGGATGTGCTCGGGGCAGACCTCGGTGCAGCATTTCGTGATGTTGCAAAATCCCAGGCCCATTCTTTCTTTCAACAGCTCGCGCCGGTCGTTGGTGTCGAGCGGATGCATCTCGAGCGCCGCGTAGCGCACGAAGAAGCGCGGCCCGGCGAAATATTTTTTATTCTCGTCGTGGTCGCGGATTACGTGGCAGACGTTCTGGCAGAGGAAGCACTCGATGCACTTGTGGAACTCCTGGACGCGATCGATGTCTTCCTGCTGCATGCGGTAGGTGCCGTCGGCTTCCTTCGGGCGCGGCTTGAACGCTGGCACGCGCTTGGCCATCTCGAAGTTGAAGCTCACGTCGGTGACGAGGTCGCGGATGATGGGAAACGTCTTCATCGGTGCGACGCTGATCGGCTGCGATGTGTCGAGGCTGTTCATGCGCGTCATGCACATGAGCTTGGGCTTGCCGTTGATCTCCGCGCTGCACGAGCCGCATTTGCCGGCCTTGCAGTTCCAGCGCACGGCGAGATCGGTCGCGTGCTTCGCCTGGATCGCGTGGATGACGTCGAGCACCACCATGCCCTCGGACGCCGGGATGCGGTATTCCTTGAAGGCGCCGCCGGATGAATCGCCGCGCCAGACCTGCATGACGAATTCCTGACCGGCCATTATTTCTGCTCCTCGAGAAGCTGCTTGAGCTCGGGCGGCATCTCCGGCCGCCCCTCGTGCGAGAGCTTCAGCTCGCCGTTTACGCGCCGCGTGACGATGTTGATCTTCGCGAGATTCGGATCGGTCTTGGGATAGTCGTCGCGCGTGTGGCCGCCGCGGCTTTCCTTGCGCTCGAGCGCCGAGAGCGTGCACGCCTCCGACACCGCGAGCATCGTGCGCAGGTCCAGCGCGAGATGCCAGCCGGGGTTGTACTGCCGGTTGCCTTCGACCGTGACGCGCTGGAGCCGCTCTCTGAACTTGGCGATCTCGCCCAGCGCTTTCTTGAGTTCGCTTTCCGTGCGGATGATGCCGACGAGCGACTGCATGCAATCCTGCAAATCCATATGAATCGAGTAGGGGTTCTCGCCGCCCTTGCCGCTGAACGGCGCGAGCAATTCCTGCCCGATCGCGGCGATCTGGTCCTCGCCGACAACGGCGCTCCCGCTGACTTTTTTGGCATACTCGGCGGCGTGCTGCCCGGCGCGGCGGCCGAAGACGAGCAGGTCCGACAGCGAGTTGCCGCCCAGGCGGTTCGCGCCGTGGAGTCCTGCGGCGGTTTCGCCCGCCGCGAAGAGACCCGGCACCGTCGTCGCCGTCGTCTCGCCGTCGACGCGGACGCCGCCCATGATGTAATGGCAGGTCGGGCCGACTTCCATCGCTTCTTTGGTGATGTCGACGCCGGCCAATTCCTTGAACTGGTGATACATCGACGGCAGCCGCTTCTGGATGTAGTCCGCGCTGCGGCGCGAGGCGATGTCGAGAAAAACGCCGCCGTGCGGGCTGCCGCGGCCGGCCTTGACCTCGGAGTTGATCGCGCGCGCGACCTCGTCGCGCGGCAGCAGGTCCGGCGTGCGCTTATTATTCTTTTTGTCCTCGTACCACGCGTCGGCTTCTTTCTCCGTATCGGCGGTCTCCGCTTTGAAGAAATCCGGGATGTAGTCGAACATGAAGCGCTTGCCGGTCGAATTCTTCAGCGTGCCGCCGTCGCCGCGCACGCCCTCGGTTACGAGAATGCCGCGCACGCTCGGCGGCCAGACCATGCCGGTCGGATGGAACTGGACCATCTCCATGTCGATCAGATCGGCGCCGGCCTCCATCGCCATCCCGATGCCGTCGCCGGTGTATTCCCAGGAGTTCGACGTGACTTTCCACGCCTTGCCCGCGCCGCCGGTCGCGAGCACGACAGCCTTCGCCGTAAAAACGATGAACTTTCCGCTCTCGCGCCAGTAGCCGAACGCGCCGCAGACGCGGTCGCCGTCTTTTAAAAGGCGCGCCATCGTGCATTCCATGAAGACGTCGATGCCCTTGTGCACGGCGTGCTGCTGGAGCGTGCGGATCATTTCGAGACCGGTCCGGTCGCCGACGTGGGCGAGGCGCGCGAAGCGGTGGCCGCCGAAGTCGCGCTGCAGAATGCGGCCGTCTTTGGTGCGGTCGAAGAGCGCACCCCATTCTTCTAATTCGAGCACGCGCGCCGGCGCCTCCTGGGCGTGGATCTGCGCCATGCGCCAGTTGTTGAGCAGCTTGCCGCCGCGCACCGTGTCGCGGAAATGGACCTTCCAGTTGTCCTCGGAGTAGACGTTGCCCATCGCGGCGGCGATGCCGCCTTCCGCCATGACCGTGTGCGCCTTGCCGAGCAGCGACTTGCAGATGAGCGCGGTCTTCACGCCCTGCGCCGAGGCTTCGATCGCGGCGCGGAGCCCCGCGCCGCCGGCGCCGATGACGATTACGTCGTAGTTGTGGCTTTCGTAGTTTCCGTCGGGAGCCATTTAAAAAATCCGTATGTCGTGAATCACGCCCATCGCCAGCAGACGCACGTAAACATCGCTGAGCGCGACCCAGATGAGACTCACCCAGGCGAAGAGCATGTGGCGCTCGTTGAGCTTGGTGAGAACCTTCCAGAGATTATATTGCGCGGGCGCCTTCGAGAAGCTGTCGACATGACCGCCGCAGAGATGGCGGCACGAGTGGCACGAGAGGCTGTAGAGCGACAGCAGCGTCGCGTTTAGCGTCAATACCAGTGTGCCGACGCCGACGCCGTAGCCGTCGGGGAAATGAATCGCCTCGAAGGCGTCCCACCAGAGAAAGAGGAGAATCACGGTTGCGAGATAAAAAAAGTATCTGTGAATATTTTGGATCAGCAGCGGAAAGCGCGTCTCGCCGGTATATGTCTTGTGCCCGTCGCGCACGGCGCATGCCGGCGGAGAAAACCACCACGAGCGGTAATAGGCCTTGCGATAATAGTAGCACGTCACGCGAAAGCCGCCGGGGATCCACAGGATCAACATCGCGGGGGTGATGAGCCACATCCTGCCGAAAAGCGACCAACTCACGTGCGCGCAGGTGTCGACCAGGCACGGCGAGAAGAACGGCGAGAGGTACGGGGCGACGTAGTAGTAGTTGTTCTCGAATGCCCTGAAGGTGGCGTAAACAATGAAAGCGAAGAGAACCGCGAAGGTGACCAGCGGCTCGACCCACCACGCGTCTTTTCTTAGAGTCTTGACATTTTTAAGCGTCTTGACGTTTTGCAAGGCTATGGAACCGTTGCTCACCTCTTTGACTCCTGGTTTGAACTATAACGTCGTCAGGCGATTCCGCCGTCGCGGAACGCCAGGTCGGCGCGCATCGCGCGCCGCGCAGCTTATGCGCCGGGAAGGGCGGGCGTTTTCGTCCTTCTCTCTGGGCTGTTGATTAGTCTATAGCAGAAAGATTTCTGGTTTGCACGTGCCGGCAAAATGGCTCAGTTTTGAATTTTGAATGTCGAATTTTGAATTCAAAACTTAAAATCATCACTCAACATTAGTCTTTTTCCGGAATTCCCGGCTCGGTCATCCGCCAGGGATCGAGAATCTTGTCGAGCTTGTCGTCGGGCAGGACTTTATGCTCGCGGGCGACTTCGCGCACGGTCTTGCCGGTCGTGAAAGATTCCTTGGCGATCTTCGCCGCGGCGTCGTAGCCGATGACGGGCGCGAGCGCAGTCACCATCGCGAGACTCTTCTCGATCATCTCTCCGGCATGGTCTTTATTCGCCTCGATGCCGACGGCGCATTTTTCCGTGAACGCCTTCGCTACGCTGGCGCTGAAGGTGATCGCCTCCAGCAGCTTTAGCGCCATGATCGGCATCATAACGTTGAGCTCGAAGTTGCCGGCCTGGCCGCAGATCGTGATCGTGGCGTCGCAGCCGATCACGTGCGCGGCGACTTGAAGGACGGACTCGCACATGACGGGATTCACCTTGCCCGGCATGATCGAGGAGCCCGGCTGCGTGTCGGGCAGGCCGATCTCGCCGAGGCCGCAGCGCGGACCGGACGAGAGCCAGCGAAAATCGTTCGCGATCTTTGTGAAGCTCACCGCGAGGGTTTTCAGCGCGCCGCTCACCTGCACGACGGCGTCTTTCGCAGCCTGCGCCTCGAAATGGTTTTTCGCCTCGTGAAACGGCAGCTCCGTCATGCGCGAGATGTGCTCGATCGTGCGCCGCGGGAATTCCGGGTGCGTGTTGATGCCGGTGCCCACCGCGGTGCCGCCGAGCGCCAGCTCTTCGAGTCCCTTCGCCGCGTTTTGAATGCGCTCGATCGCGAGCTCGATCTGCCGCGCATAGCCGCCGAACTCCTGCCCGAGGCGGATCGGTGTCGCGTCGGCGAGATGGGTCCGGCCGATCTTGACGATGCGATCGAATTCCCGCGCCTTGTCGGCGAGCG
>DASWZY010000401.1:0-12727 GCA_036407055.1 Binatia bacterium | reverse complement strand
ATCTACGTGACGCACGACCAGGTCGAGGCGATGGGCCTGGGCGACCGTATCGTGGTCATGCGCGCGGGCGTCGTGCGCCAGATCGGCGCGCCGCACGAGATCTACCGCGAGCCCGCCGATACGTTCGTCGCGCGCTTCGTCGGCTCGCCGCCGATGAACCTCGTGCGCCGCGACGAGTATATTCTCGGTTTCCGTCCCGAGCACTTCCTGCCCAAGGGCGTTCAGAACGGCGGCGCATCGACCGCATTTTCCTTCAAGGTAACGCGCGTCGAGAACCTCGGCGCCGACCGGCTTCTCTACGGCACGCTCGGCGGCGCTTTCGCCGATCAGAAGGTGATCGCGCGCCTGCCGTCGACGGTGGCCGTCCCCATCGACGCGGAAAAGACGTACGATTTCGCCGTGGAACAAAAGGAATTGAAATTTTTCGACGTCAAGACGGAGCTGCGCGCGCCCGTGCGCCAGTTGTAACGATGGAAGCGATCGCGAAAACGAGTTCGGCGGCGCGCGCGCGCCCCGTGGGCGCGTTTCTCGACAGCCCGCGCTGGCTCGGGGCGTTTTTCATCGGCCCGGCGGTGCTCTACATCGTGCTGCTTGTCGGCTTTCCGTTTCTGATGGCGCTCTACTACAGCGTCAGCAACACGACGACCGGCGGCGACACGATGGACTACGTCGGGCTGCGCAACTTCGCCGGTATCATCGGCACCCCGAAGTTCCAGACCGCGCTGAAAAATACGCTCGTGTTCGCGCTGATCTCGCAGTCGATCATCGTCGTGCTGAGCCACACGCTCGCGCTCGCGCTCAAGCGCGACTTCCGCGGCAAGAAGCTCGTGCGCTTTTTCATTCTGCTGCCATGGGTCGCGCCGATCTCGATCGGCACGATCGCCTGGCTCTGGATCTTCGATTCGACCTACAGCGTGATCAACTGGAGCCTGCGCATGGCGGGGCTGATCCACGGCGCCGGCTTCATGTGGCTCGGCGTGCCGCACCTCGCGATGGGCGCGGTGATCGCCGTGCATGTCTGGCGCCAGCTGCCGCTCGCGACGGTGATCCTGCTCGCCGGGCACGGCTCGATCCCGCAGGACATCCACGACGCCGCCGCGGTTGACGGCGCGGGCTTCTGGCGCGGCTTCTTTCAAGTGACGCTGCCGCTGATCCTGCCGATCAGCCTGGTCGCGCTGCTCTTCGGCCTCATCTTCACATTCACCGACATGATCATCATCTACAATCTCACGCGCGGCGGGCCCTACGACACGACGCAGGTCCTCGCGAGCCTCGCCTTCTACACCGGCATCGCCGGCGGCGATCTCGCCGAGGGCGCCGCGATCGCGTTATTTTTATTTCCGCTCTTGCTCGCGGTCGCGCTCGCGTTCCTGCGCATCGCGCGGCGCACGGAGGTGATCTAAAGTGAGCGAGCGCGGCAAACAGATCGGCGCGCGCGCCGCCCGCTGGACGATTCTCGGCGTGATCACGTTTTTCCTCGCGTTCCCGTTCGCGTGGATGCTGATCACGGCGTTCAAAACGACGAGCGATCTCTATAACCTCCAGCACAACCCGTTTCTCTTCTACGATCCGCCGACTCTCGAGCACGTGCAGCGCCTCTTCACCGAGACGCTCTACGCCCAGTGGCTCATCAACACCGCGTTCGTCGGCGCGATGGTCGTCGCGATCACGCTCGCGCTCGCGGTGCCGGCGGGCTATGCGCTCGCGCGCTTGACCGGCGGCGTCGGCGAGAAGCTCGGCATCGGCATATTCCTCACCTACCTCGTACCGCCGACGCTGCTCTTCATCCCGCTCTCGCGCGTCGTCGTGAACCTCGGCCTCGACGACTCGCTGTGGTCGCTCGTGCTCGTCTATCCGTCGTTCACGGTGCCGTTCTCGACCTGGCTCATGATGGGATTCTTCAAGGCGATCCCGAAGGACGTCGAAGAGGCCGCAATGGTCGACGGCTACAGCCGTCTCGCCGCCTTCTTCCGCGTGGTCGTGCCGATCTCGTCGTCCGGCATCCTCACCGTCGCGATCTTCAGCTTCACGCTCGTGCTGCAGGAGTTTGTCTACGCCGTCACGTTCATCTCCTCCGCGCGCCACTTCACCGTCGGCATCGGCGTGCCGACCTTCCTCGTCCACGGCGACGTCTATTTCTGGGGCTCGCTCATGGCCGGCTGCTTCATCGCCGGCGTGCCGGTCGCGATCCTCTACAACCTGATCGTGGATCGATTCATCGCGGGGTTCACGGTCGGGGCGGTGAAGTAGGGGCGGCGGGTACTAACGAATTATTTCTCCGAACGCGATTCGCAGGAACTACCCCTTCACGCCCGCCGAATAGTGCTCCCACGCTCTCTCGGTCGATTTCGGCTTGAAGGTCTGCTTGGCGACTTTTTCGGCGGCGGCGGAATCGAGGAAGATCGGCTTGCCGAGCTTCATCGCCTCGCTCTGCAGGCGCGCGGACTCTTCGAGATAGAGCGCGAGGATGGCGGCTTCGCGGATGGTCTTGCCGACGACGACGGCGCCGTGGCCGCGCAGCAATATCGCCTTCGCCGAGCCCAAAAGCTTCGCGATGCCGGCGGCGCGCTCTGGAGTCTCGACCTGCCCCGCGCCTTCGAACACCGGCACGCCCTCGTGGAAGACCGCGCTGTAATTGTGCATCGGCCGCACGGTCTCGCCCACGACGGTGAGCAGAATCACGTGCTCCGAGTGGAAATGGAATACTGCGCCGGCGTCGGCGCGCGCCTTGTAGACCGCCTGGTGCACCGCCGACTGCGGTACGGCTTTGTCGAAGTCGACGACGAAGAGCTCTTTTTGCCGAACGAGCGCGGGACTCTTCCGCGGCATGAAGAGCATCTTACCGTCGCCGACGCGCGCGCTCAGGTGCGCGAACGCGTCGGAGAGACCCTCGCGCGCGATGATGCGCAGCGCGGTAATGAAGTCCTGCTTCATGGAAGCAGGAGGTTTCGAGTTTCTAGTTTCGGGTTTCAAGGATTTAAAGACCTTTCAAGTTTCAGAGTTCAAGTTTCAAGGAATCCGTGATGGTGGAACATCGCTCCTTCCGTCATCCCCGCGAAAGCGGGAATCCAGGTTCTAAAGTTCGGACTGGATCCCCGATTAAACATTCGGGGATGACGGACTAAAAAAAACCGCTACGAACGTATCGTGCTTCGGACTCCGATTCTGAAACCTGAATCTTGAAACCTGAAACTATATTTTTTTCCGTTGCGTTTTTAACTTCTCCCCGTTGATCAGATAATCGCCTTTCATCGCGTTGCGCGCCTCCTGCTCGAGCTCGTCGTCCCAGTCGCCCAATTCGTAGCCGTACCAGGGGTTCTTCGGCGCGAGCCGCGGCAGGCCCAATTCCTCCCAGATCTTGCGCGCGTTCTCCATATACTCCTTCTTCGGCAGCGAGACCGGCGGAAACTTGTCGCGCAGGATCGCGTTGATCAGCATCGCGGACTCGTCCGCCTGGCGCGTCTCGACCGGCTGGTCGTCGCGCGAGAACGGCGGGCCGTGGCCGCGCTCGCGGCTCTTCAGGATCTGCACGTCGTCGGCCGGCATCGAGCGGTAGCTGAGCGCCCACATGACCATGTCCATGTCCCACGGGTCGATGTCGTCATCGACTGCGATGATGTACTTGCCGACGCCCGGATGGAACGTCGCCGCGCCCATTAGCGCGCGCCAGGTCTCGGCTTCGGTCGGTTTTTTCAGCTGCACGACGATCAGCTTGCGCAGGTTCGTCAGCGGCTCGTGCAGCGCGACCTTGGTCACGCTCTTGATGCCGAGCTCGCCTTTTAGATGCTTCAGGAACAGCGGCTCGTAGCCGACGCGCTTGATGATGCTCGATTCGCTCGGCGTCACCTGGCTCGTCCACGAGACCAGGATCGGATTTTTCTTTCGCGTGATCGCCGTCACCTGCATGAAGGGGTTCATCATGCGCGGGTGCATGTAGCCGTGCGACTCGCCGAACGGCCCCTCGGGCTCGACCGTGTCGGTCGGCAGGATGCCTTCGATGACGATCTCAGCGTCGGCCGGAACTTCGAGGTCGACGGTCTTGCATTTCACCAGTCGGATCGGCTCGTCGACGAGGCCGCCGGCGACCGCGATCTCATCGACGCCGTACGGCACCTTCTGCACCGCCGCGTACGAGACGACCGGCGGCGGGCCGACGACGACCGCGGCCTGCAATGGAATTCCTTTCGCCTGGCACTTCTGCCAGTGCGCGAGCACGTGCTGCCCCGGGCCGGGGAAGATGCCGAGGCGGTCCTTCGCCTTCAGGTGGCCGCGATAATTGCCGACGTTGCGGATACCGGTGTCGGGATCCTTGGTGATCCAATGGCCGGCGGTGAAGAACGGCGCGCCGTCGAAGCCGGGCGTCGAGATCGGCACGGGAAATTGATCGAGGCCGCCGCTGCGCTTCACGTCGGCGCCGGTGTAAACGATCTGCTGCACCGGGCCGCTTTTCACCATGATCGGCTCGACCGGCGAGCGGAACGCCTTCTGCCACTTGTCGGCAATGCCGTCGGCGTCGCAGTCGAGGCCGACCGCGACGATGTATTTCGAGCCCGCCATGACGCCGACGGCGACCGGAATGTCGTAGTGCTTCCCTTTGACGCCGGTCACGTTCTCGAAGAGAAAGCCGCGCCAGTCTTTTTCCGGCAGCCCGCCGCGGTACTGCCAGCGCACCAGCGGGTGCATCTCGGTGTCCTTGTTGATCAGGCGATCGACGCGCACGAGCAGCCCCGCGCGCTCCAGCGCCTCGATGTGGTCGCGCAGATCGGCGTAGCCGCGCCCGATCCGTCTCATCTTCGCCGCACTTTTGGCCATGGAAACTCCTTGTGGATAGTTGCAGGGTTTAAGAGTTGAAGGGTTGAAAGGTTAAAAACATTTCGGACTCGACCTCTTGCAGTTAACCCTTAAACCCTGAAACCCTTCAACATTCAACCTATTTTATTCCCAGCTCCTTATTCACCTCGCGCAGCAGCGTGAAGTCGAAAACTTTCGACGCCGGCAGCGGCTCGGGCAATTTCAAGATCTGCGCGTCGAGCGCGAGGTACTCCTTGATCTCCTCATCGGACGGAATGCCGCTGACGGTGAACGCCGGCTTCGACATGCGGTACGATTCCAGCGCGGTCGGCACGTCGGTGTTCCACATCTTGGCGAGCAACTCGCTCATCTCGCGCTCGTGCTCGGCGAAGTAGCGCGCGGCGCGCGCTTTGGCGCGGAGCATCTTCTTCACCAGCGCCGGATTCTCGGCGAGCAGCTTGTTGTTGACGGTGAGGCCGTTCTGGATGGACGCGAACTTGTCGATCGAGCTGTCGAGGATATTCATCTTGAATTTGTCGCGGCCGATCAGCACCCACGGCGGGCTGATCGCCGAGACCTGAATCGCGTTCGTCACGAGCGCCTGGAGCTGGCGCGCCTCCTCGCCCGCCTGGATGAAGCTTATGTCTTTGTCCGGGTCGAGGCCGTGATAGGCGAGGAGCTTGCGCGCGGCGGTGTGCTGGCTGCCGCCGATCGTGACGATGCCCATGATCTTGCCCTTGACGTCCTTGACCGTCTTGATCTCGGGGCGGGCGATGAGCCAGAAGAGCGGACGGCGCAGACTCACCGAGACGGCGGTGAGCGGCGCGCCGCGCTGCACCGCGCGGATCGCGCTGCCGATCGAGCTTAAGCCGGCGAGCTCGCCGGTGATGCCGGCGGCGATCGCGGCGTTGGCCGACATCTGGATCAGCTGCGGCTCGAGGCCTTCTTCCCTGAAGTAGCCCTTCTCCTTGGCGATAAAGAACTCGATCGAGGTAATGCCGCTGCTGGAGTAGCTGATCGGAACTTTCGTGAGCTGCTGCGCGCCGGCGGAAGCGGCGAACAGGATCGAAAGCAGAATTGCGAGAATGTAACGCATTGTCACTGCCTGCGCTGCCGAACGCGCTCGTCCAAAAGTTTCGACCATTTCTTGCTGACCTTTTCTTTGAGCTCCGCGCTCGCGCCCGAGACGACCGGGAACTTGTCGCGCCATTCGTACGGGCGCGTCGCGTCGATCAGCGCGCGCGAGCTCAAGCCCTTCTCCTCGCGCGGGATCGCCGGGTCGAGCGGCCCGCTCCAGCAGCGGTCGATGATCTCGATCGAGCGCGACGGGTCGCTGCGCGTGCCGAGCGCCCAGATGACTTCGTCGGACTTCGTTATGTCGACGTCGTCGTCGACCACGACGACGTAGCGGCCGAGGTACGCGCCCGCGCGGCACTGGCTCGCGATCACCGCGGCCTGCCGCGCGTGGCCGGGATAGCGCTGGCGGATCGCCAGCACGGTCATGAACCGCCCCGCCGCCGGGTGCACCCAGACCGCCTTAACGTCCGGCACGCCCGCGTCGTCGAGCGCGTTCCAGAGAAAACCCGCGCGCATGAGGCACGAGTGGAGGTTGTCGCCGCTCGACGGCCGCAACAGCGGAAAGCCGCAGAGGATCGGATCGCGCCGGTGATAGATGGCGTTCACGCGGATCACCGGCTCGTTCTGGCTGCTGGCGTAATATCCCGTCCATTCGCCGAACGGCCCTTCGACCGTGGTCTCGCCGGGAATGACTTCGCCCTCGATTGCGAGCTCGGAGTCCGCCGGCAGCGGCAGACCCGTGAGCGGCCCGGCGACGAGCTTAACCGGCTTGCCGAGAATGCCGCCCGCGTAGGCGTATTCGCTCACGCCGTACGGCGCGTCGGTCGAGGCGACGAGAAAATAAATCGGGTGATGGCCGAAGGAGATCGCGACCGGGCAGGGCTTGCCCGCGGCGAAATATTTATCGCGGTGCACCCGCCCGTGCTTCCCCGGCGACATGTGGAGGCCGATGCGGTCTTTCGCGTAGACCATCACGCGGTAGGTGCCGACGTTGACCCAGCCGTCGTCGGGGTCGCGCGTGATCACGAGATCGTCGGTGCCGATGTAGCGGCCGCCGTCGAGCTCGTGCCAGCGCGGCACGGGAAATTGCAGCAGGTCGATGTCCGCGCCGCGGATTGCGTTCTCGAACATCGAGCCGTCTTTGACGGTCTCGGGATCGATCGCGTTGATCTCCTTTGCGCGGCGGCGCCACTGCTGGATGAAATCGAAATCGCCGAGCGCCGGGTCCATTCCCAGCGTGAGCGATAAACGTCCGACCGACGAGACGAGGTTCGCCGCGACGCGGCGGCCTTCGGGATAGCTTTTAATCTTGTCGAAGAGCAGCGCGGGGCGCGCGCGCTCGTGCGCGGCGAATTTCTCGTTGGCGAGCTCGGCGATGGTCGCGAGCTCCAGATCCCAATCGACGCCGTCGATCTTTTCCAGCTCGCCCAGCCGGTCGACCTGCTGGAGCCATTGGCGAAGATCGGGCATGGACTCAGGCCTTGGCGCGCACCGGCGGAACCTGCGGCGCGGACGCGGAGCCGATGGAGTTCTCCGGCTCCTCGCGGTAGAGGCCGAAGGCATTCAAAATCGGAATGTCGTTGACGCAGAAGAGAATCGCGTCGTCGGATTTGGAATTATTCGCGTGCTCGTGCCACGCCCAGTTGGGCACGACGAAGGAGTCGTGCCGCTTCCATTCGAGCGTCTTATCGTCGACGATGCTCTTGCCTTCGCCGCGGACGACGAAATACATCGCGCTGGAAGTGTGGCGATGTTTTTTCGTGCGCTCGCCGGGCCGGAGCATCTGAATCCAGCAGCCGAGCGTCGGCAGCGTCGACGTTCCCGCGACCGGATTGACGTATTCGAGCGCGACGCCGTCGTACGGGCTGCCCGCGCTCCCGGCGTGCGCTTTCAGCGCCGCCTCGGTCTCTTTCCAACGATAGCGAAAAGGCAAATCGAGCGACTTGCGCTGCTCCCACGAGGGCCGCAGCGCGCCGGCGCGCGACTGGAACGATTGACTCTCGTCCTTCAGTGGCTGCAATTGATTGCCGGGATACGGCTCGTAGAACGGCTGGTTGAGCGCGAGGATCAGCGGCACATCGAGCGCGTCGAGCCAGATCGTGCTGTTGCCGGTCGCGTTCCGGTGATCGTGCCACGTCCACTTGGGCGTGAGAATGAGATCGTAATTCTCCATCGGGCACATCTCGCCGTCGACGGTCGTGAAGACCTGGCCGTCGCCCTGGATAATGAAGCGGATCGCCGCCATCGTGTGGCGGTGCGCCCAGGCGTGCTCGCCGGGCTTGATCATCTGGATGCCCATGAGCAGCGTGTGCGTCGTGCCGTGATTGGCGAGGCCGGGATTTTCGAAGAGCAGGCTGCGGCGCGCGGTCTCGCTCTCGGGCATCGCCTCGCACGCTTCGAGGAGCTTTTGATGGACCATTTCCCACGGCCAGATGTAGGGATCGCCCTTGGGCTTGGGCCCGCCGACGGCGCGCACGAGCAGATCCTCGTACGCCCACTGCCCGGTCATGTGGAGCGCTCCGAGCTCCTCGTCGAAGGCTTTTAAACTCTTCGCCTTCGGCTCAGGCCGTGCCATACCTCAGCTCCATCGTGGGGTGGCTGCCCGCCACGGAATCGCAGATACCGTCGAGGTAGACCTTCCACGCCATCATCGATTCTTCCGCGGCGCGGATCGCCGCCTCTTTCTCGGTATCGGTCTTGAGGTATTTCTCCAGCAGCTCGAACGAGCCGCCGCCGTGGACCTGATCGACGGAGTCGTGCAGCAGCCAGAACTCGGCTTCGTGCGGCGTGAGCTTGAGCTGGCGCATCCAGCGCTCGGCTTCCAGCGCCGAGAAATTGCCGCAGTTTCTGTCGTTGGTGCGCTCGAGCACCGCTTTCGCCGCGAGGCCTTCGTACCAGGTGCGGTTTTTCGTCAATGCCTCCCAGGCGTTAAGCGCAACCACCGTCGTGGGCAGCGGCTTGGCGTGCTCGATCTGGTCGCGCGTCAGGCCGACGGCGATTCCCATGCGCACGAGCAGCTCGAAATGCGAATGGCCCTCGAGCGCCTCTTCTTCGTAGAGATTCTCTGTGACGATAAATTTCCGGACTTCGACGATCGGACAGTTGCCGACGACATACGCCCAGCAGCGCCGGCTGTGGCGCGTGAACGTGCTCCAATTCTGGATCAGCGCGCGGGCCCCGCTGATCGCCAGATGATCTTTGGAATAGGCCGCCCACTTGAGGTTGGCGCTGCAAGTGGCGACCGCTTTGTCGAGCGCTTGGACAAAAGCCGAGGACGCTTGGGCCATGGGATTCCCTCCGGCGTGAACCCAATTTATATAGGCCAAAGGCGGGTGCGAAGTCCAGCCGCGCGCAACCTTTACCGGCTTCTTTCCATCTGGCGAATCGCGCCCTCTCGTTGTATACCTGAGCCGAAAAAATCCGGCCGGAAAGGAGAACATCGTGAATAGATCTATCCGCTTTTTCGCGGCCGCGGGAGCGTTCGCCGCGGCGATGGGACTTCCTTTTCCCCACGAAGGCGATCTGCTGCGCGGTCAGGCCGCGCCGCAGTCGAGTCAATTTAAAGTGGACCCCTTCTGGCCCAAGCCGCTGCCCAATGACTGGGTGACCGGCAACGTCGGCGGCACCTGCGTCGACAAGAACGACCACGTTTTCATCGTGAGCCGCACCGCCGACCCGACGAACCTGACGCCGGCGGAAAAAGAGGTCGGCCGGGCCGCGCCGCCCGTGATCGAGTTCGACCCCGAGGGCAACGTCGTCAACTCATGGGGCGACCCGAAGATCGTCCCGAACGGGATTCACGACTGCTATTTCGATCCCGAAGGGAATATCTGGATCGGCGGCAATACCGACGCGATCGCGCAGAAGTATTCGCGCGACGGCAAGCTGCTGCTGCAGATCGGCACCAAGGGTAAATTCGATACGGCGGACAGCAACCAGAAAGCCGCGGCGTTGAACGCGAGCCATACGCTCCTAAACCGGCCGGCGAGCTTCGCGGTCGATCCGGCGAACGGCGAGGTTTACATCGCCGACGGCTACGGCAACCGGCGCGTCGTGGTCTTCGACCGCGAGGGCAAATATGTGCGGCAGTTCGGCCGCCAGGCGACGAAGGAGGAGGCCGAGGCGAACGCCGGCGGCGTTTTTCTCGGCATCGTCCACTGTGTAGTCATGAGCAGCGACGGCCTTCTGTACGTCTGCGACCGCGACGGCAAGCGCATCCAGGTGTTCGACAAGGCCGGCAACTTCAAGAAAAACATCTTCATCAAGCGGCGACGGGCCGATTTGCCCGGCAACGGCTCGCCCTGGTGGATTCACCTGTCGCACGACCCCGCGCAGAAGACGATGTACGTCGCCGACGGCGTAAACGAGGTCATCTGGACGCTCGACCGCGAGAGCGGCCAGACGCAGGCCGGCTTCGGCACGCTCGGCCACATGGCCGGCGAGTTCACCTTTCTGCACACGATCACGATGAACTCCAAGGGCGATCTCTTCATCGGCGAGACCGTCGGCGGCCGCAGGGTGCAGAAGTTCAAAGCGGTGGGGAATTAAGCGGCGCTCAATTTCGTCGCTGATCTGAGATTCCGATGCTCATCGAGAAAGGCGTAACGAGAAAAACCGCGCTCGCCTGTTGTGTCTTCTGGATCCTACTGCACGCCGGGACGGCCGTCGGCGCGGAGAAATTCCGCGCCGCGAGCGGCGGCTTCGGCACCGCGATCCACGCGGTTCTCTGGGCCGCCTATCACCAGAAAATATTTCAGAAATACGATCTCGACGCCGAGTATATCGCCATCCAGAGCGGCACCACCGGCATGCAGATGCTGCTGGCCGGAGAGGTGCAGGCACTGATGTCGGGCGGACCGCAGCCCGTCCACGCGAATCTCCAGGGCGCGGACATTACGATTTTCGCAGGCGGCCTCGACTTTTTCCCTTACAAGCTGATCGTCCGGCCGGATATCAAAAGCGCGGCGCAGCTCCGCGGCAAGACGCTCGGCATCACCAGCTTCGGCTCGGTCACCGAGCTGGCCGCGCGCATGGCGCTGGGAAAACTCGGCGTCGATCACAGGCAGGTGACGATCGTGCAAACCGGCGGCAGCCTCAACCGCTACGCCGCGCTCCAGGGAGGGGCGATCCAGGGAACGGTGATGTTCGAGCCGCTGGCGACGATGGCGGTCAAAAATCTCGGGATGAATTCCCTCATCGACATGGCCGAAGGGGGAATAGTTTTCCCGACCAATTTCTTCACCGCGAGACGAAGCTACATCGCATCGAGCCGCGCCAAGATCGTCAACTTCATGAAAGCGACGATCGAGGGGCTTTACGCGCTGAAGAAAGACCGCGCCCTCGGGCTCCAGCTGATCAAGCGCTATCTCCGCGTCGACGACGAGATGGCGGGAATCGGCTACGACTACTACGTGGCCAAACACGGCGACGGCATTCTAACTCTGCCGGACCGCCGCGGGCTCGAGCTGGTCATCGAGCAGGTCGCGCGCGAGAATCCCAAAGCCAAAGGACAGACCCCGGAGAGCCTGGGCCTGCTCGACGCGAGCATTCTGGAGGAGATCAAAAAGAGCGGCTTCATCGAGAAGCTTAAGCGCTGAGCGGCGTCGGGATACGTAATGCCTCTCGCACGTCTCTTTATTTTTTGCCCGCCCTTTCGATAAAATCTTTCATGACGTTGAAATAGGCGTCGCCGCCGGCCTCGAACGTGTCGTTGTGGTGCGCGCCGCCGAGCGCGTGAAATTCTTTCGGGCCGGTTGCCGCGTCGAAAACGCGCCTTCCCTGCTCGAACGGCACGATGTCGTCCCGGTCGCCGTGCACGACGAGCAGCGGCGCCCTGATCTTCTTCACTTTCTCGATCACGTCGTAGCGCGTCCTGATCAGCGCGCCGACCGGCAGCCAGGGATAGATCGCCTTCGCCATATCGGGGATCGACGCGAACGGCGCTTCGAGAATCACCGCGAGACATTCGTGCCGGCCCGCCAAATTGGCGGCGACCGCCGAGCCCAACGATTGGCCGAAGAGGACGATGCGTTTGGCATCGATATCGCCGCGGCCGGTTAAGTAGCTGAACGCCGCCTCGGCGTCTTCATACGTCCCCTTCTCGGAAACCGCGCCCTCGCTGCGGCCGTAGCCGCGATAATCGATCATGAAGACGTTCGCATCGAGTTTATCGCGCAGCGGCTTTAAGCCGCGCGCGCGGTGGCTGATGTTTCCGCCGTTGCCGTGAAACCAGAGCAGCGTCGTCTGGGCGCCGGGTTTGAGCGCAAGCCAGCCGTTGAGCCTCACGCCGTCGGCGGTTGTAAAATAGACGTCTTCGTAATCGACGCCGAAATTTTTCGGCGTCGCTTCGATTTCCGCGCTCGGGAAAAAAATGAATTTTTCGTCCACGGAACAGCCGGTGAGCAGCAGCGAGATTAAAGGTAGTCCGATTAAAATCCTTCTCGGGACAATGGGCATCGATTCTTTCGTAGGGGCGGTTCGCGAACCGCCCTATACCGGATGGAACGTGCGCGGATCGACGCGGAAGAAAGCTACCCCAACATCCCTTCCCATGCGCATTCCTCCTCAAATCGACCTTAGCAGAAGCGATTTTGCATTATACCGTCGCCGCGCGCGGGTGTGAATGGGAGGAAATTCTTCCCAAAAGGCGGGCCGTTTGGTATCATGTCTGCTGAATGAGGGGAAAAACGCTGATGAAGGAAAACAAAGTTTCTAGCGAGCGTTTAAACCACTTCTTTCACCACATGACGCGCCGGAGTTTCTGGCAGCTCGGCATCAACGACGCCACCGTCGCGCGGTATGTCGCCGATGTTCTGACCGATTTCGCCAGCACCAACAACCTTTATCGCATCCGCTCGCA
>DASWZY010000400.1:0-22238 GCA_036407055.1 Binatia bacterium | reverse complement strand
GCCGCGGCTCGCGCACGAGATCGGCGAAGCGATCAAGGGCGAGGACTGGGTCCTGACCGCGAACACATTGGAGGACTGGGCGCTCGGCTTATGGGATTTCGACAAGGCCTACCGTCATCCCGGAAAATCTCTCGGCACATCGACCCAGATCGGCATGTCGACCGGCGTCGCGCTCGCGCATCGCGGCACGGGCCGGCTCGTCGTCGATATTCAGCCGGACGGCGACCTGATGTTCGATCCGGGCACGCTGTGGATCGGCGCGCACGACCAGATCCCGATGCTCGTCGTCATGTACAACAACCGCGCCTACTACAACGATTGGGAGCACCAGATCCGCATGGCGGAGCAGCGCGGCACCGACGAGAAACTCGCGTATCTCGGGATGGAGATCGATAAGCCGGCGCCGGACTTCGCGACCATCGCCAAAGGCATGGGCTGCTACGGCGAAGGTCCGATCACCGACGGCGACAAAGTGGGGCCGGCGCTCAAGCGCGCGATCGAGTACATCAAGAAAGAGAACAAACCGGCACTGGTCGATACGATCACGCAGTACAGATAGAAGCCCGGCGCCAATCCCGGCGACCCGCGGCTTCGAAGGAGGGTCTATGGCAAGAGGATTCGCGTCTTCTCTTTTCGCGGCCGCACTATTTCTCGTCGCCGTTCCCGTCTTCGCGCAGGGTCAATCGCTGATCGGCCACTGGGACGGCACGATCGAGGGCCTCCCCGGTTCGGAAAATCCCGCGCGCATACTGCGCGTCCACAGCGTAAACGGCGACAAGGCGATCGTCGTCTGGGCGACGCCGGGCGGTAACGCGACCCAGACCGAGGCCAGTGCAGCCGGCGGAACGCTCAAGATCGCATTCCCTGCGGCGAAGACATCGATAGAGCTCACGCAAGCGGGCGACGAGCTCGCCGGCACATTGACGGGGGCGAGCGGCAAGGCCTATCCGATTAAATTCAAGCGCGCGAAGCTCTCAACCGAGCTCGACGGTGATTGGGAAGGCCGCGCGGTCAACAATCCGCGAAATCCCAAGAACTGCACCGATGGTAATTATTTTGTAACCATCAAAGAGTCGCTCATCGTCGGCACTTTCCGGGTGGTGAGCCGTGCCGACAACGGCATCCTCGAAGCCGCGGTTACGGGCGAGGTACAGCCGGACAAAACGGCGGCCATCGAGTACAGAGCGACCACGCCGATGATGGGATCGGCACGGTTTACCGGGAGCTTCAGCGGCAACGAGTTTCACGGAAAGGATGCCGGCAGCGGGCGCCTTTGCACCTACGATGTCAGCATGAAAAAACACTGAGCCGTGAGCTAAGCCGCTCCCGCGAGCACTTCTTTCATCACCCGAGCGACATCCGAGATTGCGCGCGCGCCGTCGCCGACGTAGACCGAGCCGTGCATCGCCGCGACCGTTCGCGGCTTCAGCGCCGCGAGGCGCTGCATCGTTTTATCGGTATACGGCGTGTACGGCATGTAGTTCGCGAACGGCCCCTGCTGATATTCGACTAACGTTTGCCTGAAGCGCCCGACAACGTCGGACGTCGTGCTCGGCTCGACATCGCCGCATTGATGAAACAGATCCGAGCAAAAGAACGTCCGGTTCTTCTCCTCGAACAGCAGGCTCGCCTCCCAGCAATGCGGCACGTGCGGCGTCTGCAGCAGGCGAAAGCGATATTTGCCCGTCGAAAACGACTCGTCGTCGGCCAGCGCCCGCGCCGGCCGAACGGCGAGCACGTCGTCGACGCTCACCATCTTCGCGATAAGACTGCAGACCGGCGTCGCTTGCGGCGCGAGGTTCTGCCACTCGGCGAGCGCGCCGCACTCGTCGGCTTCGAAGTGGCTGAAGCCGATCCACCGGAGCGTCTCCGGCGGAATCAGCTTCGCCACCGCGTCGCGCCCCACCGGGAACAACTGCTTCATGCCGGTATGGAATAACAGCGGCTCGTCGTCCTTCACGAGGAACTGACTGAACTGCAGATTGATCTCCGGGACGAATGTGCAGATACGGTAGACGTCGGGAGCGATCTCATCGATGCGGGTCATCGGCTCTCCTTCTATTTGCGAGCTCTACTTCCGCTTGCGCTTGGCGACTTTCGCCGCCTGCTTGCCCAACGCGGTGCGCGTCCGCTTCGGCAGCTTCGATATCGTGCGCTTCCGCTTCGCGGCGGCTGCGGCTTTCTTGATATTGCGCCGCGCTGCGGCGCGTTGTCTTGCTGATGCCATAAATACCCCCCTGATTTAGCCTTTCTTTACGAAAACTTTACACTCGCGCGGCCGTCGATCCAACCCTCGAAGGTAAGATTTTCTGGTTACGTTTGCGCGGCGCGCGACTCTATACCGGCAGGAGGTTGGAATCTGAAGTAACTAACGCGGGCCTCTCGCCCACAGATAACCCGCATAAATCGTCGTGGCGATCAGGACGAACATCAACGCAAACAAGCAGCTAAGCGCAAGCGACCCGGCCCAAGTCGACGAGTAGGCGTTGAAGATGTAGCGCGGGGGCTGTTCGGTGAACGGGCTGAAGTGGCCGATGAAGCCAAACGCCGCGCCGAGCGCGGCGAAGATGGTCCAGAAGCGCGGGCCGATTTTGTTCCTGCGGTAGAAATAAATCCCGAAGCCGATCAGCGCGTAAATAATTACGGTGACGACGATGAACGGCAGGGATTCCGCGCCGAGCGGCCAGCGCACATCGCCGCGCGCGATGTGGTCGATCGCGTGGCCGAAGTAGAGAACGCCGCCGAGGAGGATTAAAGCTACGAGCTTCTTGTCAGCCATTGTATTCGGCCCAGAAAAACCAGACCTTCCAGATTCCCGCATAGGGCGCGTCGGGCCTGCTTTCCCAGCTCGCGCCGTCGAAGCTAACTTTCTCCACGGTGGTTGTAGGCATGGCTCAATCCTCGTTTCGCAGGTCAACTAGACAAGACTTCCGACGCGCTTACTGTTTTTTTTGCGGAAGAAGCCATGGTGGGACATCACCTACGTATTCGAGGAACTGTGCATGGAAAACACGATGTTCATTGTCAACGGTCTTTGTTTTAATTATGAGATAGAGTCCTTCGTTTGGACGTTTCACGCTTCGGATTGCATAAAACGTTGCTGCAAATGCCTTCGAGAGATTGTGCACATCTCCTTCAGTTTCGAGCGCCTGGCCTCGGTATTCCGAAGAAATTAGAGATCCGTATATATCAAGGATGCCTTTAGATTGCTGCTCAACCGAGTTGGATGTCTCGACGATGTCTCGGATAAACTCATCCATTCGGCCTGCAGTTAAGAGCTTTACTGCATTGTCTGCTGCTATCCGGCCCTTATCGAGGTAGTCAAGCAGTGGCCGGCGTTCATTTTCGGGATACTTTTCTATTTGTACCCGAAGAAATCCAGCTGATTTACTGATTTCGATCTGACCGCCTTGTGCCGATTGGCACAGGGTAAAAACCATAACGCAAATTGTCAGTGCGTTTTTCATCTATGTTAATCGGGATAAGTGTGCCCGACTTACCTAGAGTCGTCAAATTGCTCGCTACTTAGTCTACTTGCCTCCATTCCTTAGCTGCATATATAACTTTCCATACGGAGGACTTCTTATGCGCCTCAAAGACAAAGTCGCGATCGTCACCGGCGCGGCGCAGGGCATCGGCGCGGCGTACGCGCGCGGGCTCGCCCGCGAAGGCGCGGCGGTCGCGGTCGTCGACATTCTCGATCCGAACCCGACGGTGAAGGCGATACAGGACTCCGGCGGCAAGGCGCTGGCGTTGAAGATCGACGTGTCCGACGAGAAGCAGACGCATGAGATGGCAAAGAAGACGCTCGACGCGTTCGGCCGCATCGACATCCTTATCAACAACGCGGCGATCTACGGCACGATCGTCAGGAAGAAGTTCGAGGAGATCACAGTCGAGGAATGGGATAAGCTCTACTCGGTCAACGTGAAAGGCATTTTTCTCTGCGTGAAAGCGGTCGCGCCGCAGATGAAATCGCAGCAAAGCGGCAAGATCATCAACGCGACCTCGAGCACGTTCTTCAAAGGCAACGAGGACTTCCTCCACTACGTGAGCTCGAAGGGCGCGGTCGTCGCGATGACGCGCTCACTCGCGCGCGAACTCGGCGAGCACAACATCAACGTCAATGCCATCGCGCCGGGCCAGACGCTCAGCGAGGCGAACATGAAGCGCGGCGACAAGGTCGACTCCAACTCGCTTCGCATCCGCCTGCTCAAGAAGCGGCTCTATCCGGAGGACCTCGTCGGGACGATTATTTATTTAAGCTCGCCGGACAGCGATATGATGACGGGGCAAGTTCTCTTGGTGGACGGCGGGACGGCGTTCCACTGATTAAATAAAGTTTCGAGTTTCGGGTTCCGAGTTTCGAGTTGGGAGGTCGGGAACAAACCCATCGATGAAATTATTCCAAGCTTCCTTTCTCGAAACCCGAAACTAGAAACCCGAAACTATTTTTTCTCCTGCAGTTGTCTTTTCCACCCCAGCGTGCGCGCCTTCGCGCCGATCTCCTCGGCCTCGGCGATCATCCCCTTCCGCTGGTAGAAGATCGACAGGCTCGTGTAGGCGAGCTCGTCGTCGGGCGCGACCTCGATCAGCTTTTTTCCGACCTCGATCGCCTCATCCAATTTTTCCTGGTGCGACAGCGCCATCGCGAGCGCGTGCAGACAGTCCGCGTCGTTCGGATCTTTCTTCAGCGCCTCGCGGTACTCCCCCACCGCTTCGTCGAGCTTGCCTTCGGAAAAAAGCTCCATGCCGCGATCGAAATGCTCTTCTTTCGACATGGCTGAGAATCTGACGGGAATTTAATCGTGCTCGAGCACGGCTTCTTCTTTGCGGCACTGCTTGAGGATCATTTTTTTCAGGCGGTCAGGGTCGATGGGCTTTTTGAAGATGACGCACTGGAGGCCTTCGAGGCAGCTGCGTTTGATGACGTGGTCCTTGTCGTAATAGAAGGCCGTCATCAAAATCATCGGCAGCGCCGGCCAGTTCTTTTGCACCGCCTTGTAGAGCGCGTAGCCGTCCATGTCCGGCATGACCACGTCGCTCAAGACGAGGTCGAACGATTTCCGCTCGAGCAATTCCATCGCCTTCACGCCGGACGCCGCGGTCTCGACGGCGCAGCGCTCTTTTTGCAGCAGATCCTTGAGCGAGCAGCAGACGCCCATGTCGTCGTCGACGACGAGGAGTTTGAGCCCTTCGAGCGCGGAGGCGCTGATGGCGCCGTCGGTCTCTTCCGGGTTCGGCGGCCGCTTTTCTTTCAGATCGGCCATCATGTGGCCGTCGTGATATTCCTTCGTGCCGTACTCGCCCTCTTCCGCCATCTCGCCGATGCGCCGCGTGATCGCCTGGATTTTCTTGAGCTGCGTCTCGACCGACTCTAGCCGCTCGGACTCGATGACGTATTCCTCATCGCTTGCGACGCGGCCGACGTATTGCTGAATCATGTCGATCTGGTTGACGAGCACCTCGAGGGAGTTGTTGATCTCGTGCGACATGCCGATGGCGATCTCGGCCACGGTCTCGAGCTGCTCGCGCCGGCGGATGCCGCGAATGTCCTTCGCGTAGCCGATCGAGCCGAGCTCGGACCCCGCCGCGTCGTAGAGCATCGAAGCCGAGATCGCGACGGGGATTTCTTCGCCCTTTTTCGTCTTGAAGACGGTCTCGAAGTTACAGACCTTGCCGGGCGCGCCCCCGTCGCCGCCGCGCATCGCGCTCATGACCTTTTTCGCCTCGTCGCGCGAAGGATAGATCTCGAGCACGTGCTTGCCGAGCATCTCTTCCTGGGTGAAACCGAGAGTGCGCTGCGCGCCGTCGTTGTAAAAGATGACGGTCCCCGAGCTGTTGACGGCGATGATGATGTCCGGGCAGCTCTCGACGAGCTTTTGGAAGTAGTCCGGAGGTAGAGACATACAAACTTTGGTGCTTAGCCGATCATCATAAGGCTTTTGACCGGGTGAATGCAAGCTTAATTTATTATCCCCGCCGATGCCGGCTCCGTAAGTAGGGATTATCCATGAAGGATATTGCGGTAGACCGCTTCGTACCCGTCGATCATGCACGCGACGGAGAAGCCCTCGGCGATCCACGCGCGGCAGCGCGCGCGATCGATATTGCCGATAGAGCGAACCGCGTCAACCATGCCGTCCTCGTCGGGCGCGAGAAAGCCCGTTTCGCCGTGTTTGATCAGCTCGGGCATGGAGCCGCGCGGATAGGCGAGCACGGGCGTGCCCGCCGCCATCGCCTCAGCCACGACCATGCCGAACGGCTCGTCCCACTGAAGCGGAAATAAGAAGCCCTTCGCGCGCCCCATCCAGCGCATGAGTTCATGGTAGGGAAGTTTTTCGATGTGCAGGACGCGTTCGCCGTCGACGTGCGGCTTCACTTCCTTGAGGAAATATTCCTCGCTCCAGGGGAGATGCTTGGTCACGCCGCCGACGATCACGAGCCGCACGCCGGCCTTCTTCGCGATGCGGATTGCCTCGGCGATGCCTTTGCCCGGCGTCATGCGGCCAACGACGAGAAAAAAGTCCTCCGGCGCGGAGTTGAATGGGATCGCGTCGAGATCGACGCCGTTGTAGACCACCGGCAGCGCTTCGTCTCCCAGCATGCGCGCCTGCGCGCGGCTGATGCAGACGGGAAAGCAGTTGGGAAATGTCCGGCGATAATATTGGTGCAATTCGTTCTCGATATAGGCGTAGGTCATGACCGTCGGCGTTTTCGTCGAAGCCGAAAAGTAGGCGGCGAGCGTCGGCCAGTGCGCGTGCACGATGTCGAAGCGATCGGCCTGGCGGTAGAGATTATAGGTGTTGCGCGCCTCGAATTCTTTTTCGAGATAAATCGTCGACTGCGGGTCGTCGAGGCTCGCGACGGGAAGAACGGCGTGGAGCGTGCAATCGACCTTGGAATCGCCGGAGGCGAAGAGCTCGACCTTATGGCCGCGGCGCGGGAGCTCGCGGCAGAGATAAGAGACGACGCGCTCGGTGCCGCCGTGCGTCTTCGGCGGCACCGGCAGATAGACGCTCGTGATCTGGGCGATGTTCATCCGGCGGGAGAGCTCGCCCCTATTTTACCATGCCGATGCTCCTGAAGAATCCCGACTTCTCCAGCGCCTCGACGAACGAGTTGTCGTAGAATTCCTTCGGGTCGGCATTTTTCGCCTGGGGAAACTCCTTCTCGTCCATGTAGCCGAACTGCGCGTGAATCGCCTCGGGCCTGACCGCCAGGCTCATCGCCCAATACGGCGCGAACGTGTCGTACGTGCCGTCGATCGTCGGCTGATCCTCGATCTTCACGTACTTCGCGATCGCCTTCTTGGCGACCTCGGGCTGCTTCTTCGCCAGCACCACAGCCTCGGCGATCGCCTGGAGAAAGGCGCGCACGTTGTTGGGATTGGTCTTGAGATAGCGCTCGGTCGTCCCGTAAGCGACCATGAGGCCCGGGACGTTGAGCTTGCCGATATCGACGAGCATGTTGAGCCCAGAGTCCTTTGCCTTGAGCGTATTCGGCGCCGAGAGCGTGCCGCCGGCGGCCTTGCCGCCGATGATCGAGCTCAAAATCGCCGGCACGCTCTGTACGTAGAGCACCTGGACGTCCTTGTCCGGCACGAGTCCGTTTTTCTTGAGCGCCTCGCGCGTCGCGGTGTCGAGCGCGGCGCGCGGCGTGCTCGCCGCCACCGCCTTGCCCTTGAGCTGCTGCACCGACGTAATCTCCTTCGCGCCGAACAACTGGAAGACGAACTGCTGGATCGTGCCGCCGAAATATTTTACCTCGCCGCCGCGCATGCGCGCGTTGATTAGGTCCGGGCCGTCGGTATAAAAATCCGCCTCGCCGGAGATCACCGACTGGGCGGAGACCTGCGGATTCAGGAGCTGAAGCTTGGCGTTGAGGCCGTGTTTTTTGTAGAGCCCCGCCTCGAACGCGACCCAGATCGGCGTGAACGCGCCGCTCGGCTGCGCGTAGGTGACGACGACGTCGGGCTTCTCGGGCTTGGCGTCGGCCGCGAACGCGGGCGTGGCGAGCGCTAGCGCCGCTGCGGCGAGCGCACGCACAAGACCGATCCGTCCGATCAGGCGGGTTGGTCGGATTCCGAAATTTTTCATTTTCGTTTCTCCTCTAGGCGGTCGAAGGACGGCCGTCGATTAAGCGCAGCTCCACGGCATAACTGCCGTTCCATTCGTTCTCGTTCACGCGATAGACGATGTCGATTTTCGCGTCCGCGGCCTCCGGCAGGCGGTCGCCGAGACCGAAGGCGACGGCGCCGATCGTCTTGCCGCCCTGACGCAGCTTCAAGCGCGAGCCGCCGCTGATCGATTTCCGCTCGGCGATCTCGACGCCGCGGCTCATGAACATCGGCTCGGGATTCCCAATGCCGAACGGCTCCAGCTCGCCGAGCTGCTTCATCAGATCCATGCCGATCGCGGAGAAATCGAGCTGCGCGTCGACCTCGACGAACGGCGTCAAATCCTCCGTCGCGAGCGACTGCCGCGCGTGCTCCTCGAAGCGCTCGGCGAAGGCCGCGAACTTATCGCGCCGGACGGTGAGGCCGCCGGCGTATTCGTGGCCGCCGAACTTCTCGAGCAAATCGGCGCAGGAGCGGAAACCTTCGACCACATGAAAGCCGCGGATGCTGCGCGCCGAGCCTTTGCCTTCGCCGTTCTGAAAACCGACGACGACGGTCGGGCGGTGAAACTTCTCGACGATGCGCGAGGCGACGATGCCGAGCACGCCCGGATGCCAGCCGTCGTCGCCGAGCACGAGCGAGCGGCGCTCGCCGATGTCGTCGCCGGCCATTTCCAGCGCGGCTTCGAGGACCTTCGCCTCGGTCGCCTGGCGCTCGCGGTTGTGCGCGTCCAGCTCCTCGGCGATTCTCACCGCCTCGTCGCTCGATGTCGTCGTGAGCATCTGCACGACTTTTAACGCCGCGTCCATGCGGCCGGCGGCGTTGATCCTCGGCCCGAGCCGAAAGCCGACTTGCCCGGCCGTGATGTCGCCGTCGCGCACGCCCGCGACTTTCTTGAGCGCCATGATGCCGGGGCGCGTCGAGCCGCCCATGACTTCGAGGCCGCGGCGCGACAGCACGCGGTTCACGCCTTTGAGCGGCACCATGTCGGCGATCGTGCCGAGCGTGACGACGTCGAGGCAGGTGCGGAGGTCGGGCTCGGCGCCCTTGAACCAGCCGAGATCGCGCAGCTTAGCCCGCAGGCCGATGCACAGGTAGAACGCGAGGCCCGCGCCGCAAAGACCTTTGTCGGGAAATGTGCAGTCCGGCTGATGCGGATTGAGGATCGCGAGCGCCGGCGGCAGCGGCTCCGGCGGCTGGTGGTGATCGACGACGACGACCTCGATACCGAGCGACGCGGCATATTCGATCTCGTTGTAATTCGAAACGCCGCAGTCGACGCTGACGAGCACGCGCACACCGCGCTCGCGGAGCTGCCTCAGGCCTTCGATGTTGATGCCGTACCCTTCGCCGATGCGGTGCGGAATGTAATAGATCGGCTCGGCGCCGATCTCGCGCAGGAAACAGATGAGTGTCGCCGTGCCGGTCGTGCCGTCGACGTCGTAATCGCCCCAGACGCCGATGAGCTCGCCGGCGGCGACGGCTTTTGCCAGCCGCTCGGCGGCTTTGTCCATGCCGGCCATGAGAAACGGCGACGGGAGATCCGCGCGCAGGCTGCAGGAGAGATAGCGGCGCGCGGCTTCGGGATCGGCGAGGCCGCGATGCGCCAGGAGCCGGGCGATCAGCGGTGGGACACGAAGCGCTTCCGCGAGGCGCGCGACCGCCGCCTCGTCCGCCTGCCGCAACAGCCAGCGCTTTAACATTTTACTTCGAAGGCTTCTTACCTTTTTCCCACAATAAGATAACGGGGCTCGCGATGAAAATGGTGGAGTAAACGCCGGAGAAGAATCCGACGAGGAGCGCGAACGCGAACGGCCGGATGACGCCGCCGCCGAGAATGAATAGTGCGAAGAGCACGAGCAACGCAGTGCCCGTCGTAATGATCGTGCGGCTCAGCGTCTCGTTGATGCTCAAGTTGATGATATGCTCCAGCGACTCGCGCTTGCTCTTCTTCAGGTGCTCGCGCACCCGGTCGCAGACGATGACCGTGTCGTTGACCGAATAGCCGACGACCGTGAGCAGCGCGGCGACGATCGTGAGGTCGAATTCGTAGCCGAACAGCATCAGCGCGCCGGTCGTGACCAGCACATCGTGGATCAGCGCGATTACGGCGCCGATGCCGAAGCGAAGCTGGAATCGGACCCAGATGTAGACGCCCATCATGATTGTCGCGGCGATGACCGACAACGCGCCCTTCTGGCGCAGCTCGCTGCCGACCTTGGGACCGACCGACTCGATGCGCCGGATCTCGAACCCTTTCTGGCCGAATTTCTGAGAGAGATTGTTCCGGAGCTGATCGTTCAAGGCGCCGAGCTGCACGGTCGTCTTCTCGAGACGTACGAGAAACTCGTTCGAGCCTTGCTGGCCGAAGTCCTGGATCACGACCTCGCCTTCGCCGAGTTTTCCGAGCGCCTCGCGAATCTCCGGGATGGTGACTTTTTCCGTGAAGCGGAGCTGAACCACGGTGCCGCCGGCGAAGTCGACGCCCATGATCGGCCCGCGGAAAACTAGAAAGGCGATGACGGCGAGATTGATCACGGTCGAGACGACGACCGCGATGTGCCGGTATTTGGTGAAGGGGATGTTCGTTCCCGGTTTGATCAGTTCCATCAAGTCCTCAGATGCTGACGTGCGTGAGCCTGCGGGTGGCGATGCGCCAGTCGTAGTAGATGCGGGTCATGTAGACGGCGGTGACGACGGTCGTCAGGATGCCGATGCAGAGCGTCACGGCGAAGCCCTTGATCGGCCCGGTGCCGAACTGGAATAGGATGACTCCGGAGAGAAACGTCGTCACGTTCGTGTCAATGATCGCCGGCAGCGCGCGGTCGTAGCCGGCCTCGATCGCCGCGCGCGGCGATTTTCCCGCGCGGAGCTCCTCGCGTATGCGCTCATTGATGAGCACGTTGGCGTCGACCGCCATACCGGCGATGAGCACGATGCCGGCGATGCCGGGCAGCGTGAGCACGGCTCTGAATGCGGCGAGGATGGCGAGCAGGAAGAGAATGTGGAAGATCAGCGCGATGTCCGCCAGAATTCCCGCGCCCTTGTAATAGATGAGCATGAAGATAACCACGAGCGAACTTCCGACGACGAACGAGATCACGCCCTGGCGGATCGAGTCGCTGCCGAGCGACGGCCCGACCGTGCGCTCTTCGGCGACTTCGAGCGGCGCCGGCAGAGCGCCGGCTCTCAGCACGATCGCGAGCTCGCGCGCATCCTTCATCTCGAAGCGGCCGGTGATGGAAGCGCGCCCGCCGCCGATCCGCTCTTGAATCACCGGCGCGGAGTAGACCTTGTTGTCGAGCACGATCGCGAGCCGGCGCTTGACGTTTTCGGCGGTGATACGCTCGAAGAGCCGCGCGCCGGTGTTGTTGAGCACGAGCTCGACGTACGGCCCTTCGAGGCGCGAGCTCGGGCGCACGTGCGCGTCGGCGATATAGGCGCCGGTCATGAGCGGCTGCGCCTGAAGCAGGTAGGGCGTCCGGTCCTGTCCGTAAAGAATTTGAGTGCCGGGCGGCGGCCCGCTTTTCAGCGCTTCTTCTACACTGTGGGTGTCATCGACGAGCTTGAACTCGAGCAGGGCGGTTTGCTGGATCAGCTTCTTCGCCTCCTCTGGATCCTGAACCCCCGGCAGCTGGACGAGAATCTCCTGCTGCCCCTGGCGCTGGATGACCGGCTCGCTCACGCCGAATTGATCGATGCGGTTGCGGATCGTCTCGAGCGACTGGTCGACCGTCTGGTCGCGGAGCGAGCGCAGCTCTTTTTCCGTGAGCGCGAGGACCATGTCGGCGGTTCCACCGGAGACCTGCGAGTTCACCACCGCGAGGTTGGAAAACTCGGTCTTTTGCAGGTCGCGGATCTTGTCCGCGCTCGCCGCCGGCGCCTTGACGCGGATCTGCGTCCCCTGCCGCACCGCCTCGGTGATGGGAATATTTTTCTCCTTCGCGACTTTCAGGAGATCGTCCTTAGTCCGCTCGACGGTGTTCTCGATCGCCTTATCGACTTTGACCTCGAGGACGAGATGGCTGCCGCCCTGGAGGTCAAGGCCGAGATGGATGCGATCGGTCGGCAGATACTGCTTCCACCACTCGGGGAGCTGCGGGTCCCCTTTCGCGTCCTTGGGCACGAAAGAAGGAACGAGATAAATGATCGCCACGACGGTGGCGACAATAAAAATGGTCAGGCGGATGAGAACGCTCCGCTGCATGCTTAGGACTCCTTCGCGTCTTTCGCTTTGTCGCCGGTAACGATGTCGGAAATCTGCGGGCGGTTCACCCGGATTCGCACGTTCGGCGCAACTTCCAAGGTCACGATAGTCTCGGTCAGGGCCACCACCTTACCGTAAATTCCGCCCGACGTCACCACCTCGTCGTTTTTTTTGAGCTGCCCGAGCATCGCCTGGTGATCTTTCGCTTTTTTCTGCTGCGGCCGGATGAGCAGCATGTAAAAGACCACCCCAATTAACAGAAAGACCGGTAGCTGACTGGCCAATACTTGCGGAAGTAGTCCTCCCGGACCTTGCCCCGGCGCTCCTTGGGCGAATGCCAAGTCGATCATGTGTCCTCCGAGTGAAAGAATACAGAATTCAGAAGCCAGGATCAGAAGAAAGGCGCCGGAGATCGACGGCGATTCGATTTTTTCTATTCCGGCTCCTCGATTCTGGATTCTGAATTCTCCGTGTTCCTTATTATCTCCTGCAACTTATCTTCGCGAATCGCGGCGCGCAAGCGGTCCATCCGGCGCTGATAAAAGGCGAGATTATGAAGCGTCATAAGCTGCGCTGCGAGGATTTCGCCCGAGAGATGCAGATGCCGGAGATAGGCCCGCGAGAAGCGCCGGCAGGCGTAGCAGTCGCAGGCTTCGTCGACCGGCCGCGGATCGCTTGCGTATTCGGCGCGCCGGATGTTCATTTTTCCGGCCGAGGTGAAAAGCCCGCCGTTGCGCGCGTTGCGCGTCGGGAGCACGCAATCGAAGAGATCGTAGCCGGCCGCGACGGCCGCGACGATGTCCTCGGGTCGGCCGATGCCCATGAGATAGCGCGGCCGGTCTTCCGGCAGCAGTCCGGCCGTATAGCCGCCGATCGAACGCAGCGCCGCCTCTTCTTCGCCGACGCCGAGACCGCCTGCGGCGAAGCCGTCGAAAGGCAAAGCGGTCAATTCGCGCGCGCATTCGAGGCGCAGATCCTCATACATGCCGCCCTGCACAATACCGAAAAGGGCCATGTCGCTTTTTTGCCGCGCGCGCAGCGAGCGCTCGGCCCAGCGCATCGTGCGGAGCGTCGAGGCGCGCACATACTCGCGCTCCGCCGGATGCGGGATGCACTCGTCGAGCACCATCGCGATGTCGCTGCCGAGACGCTCTTGAATATCGACCACCTTTTCAGGCGTAAGCTCGTGGCTCGAGCCGTCGAGATGGGACTGGAACTCGACGCCCTCTTCGGTGATCTTCCGGAGCGCGCCGAGGCTGAAGACCTGAAAGCCGCCGCTGTCGGTAAGGATCGGCCCGTGCCAGGCCATGAAGCGGTGGAGGCCGCCGAGCTTCTCGATGACGTCGAGTCCCGGCCGAAGATACAGGTGATAAGTGTTGCCGAGAATGATGCGGCAGCCCGCTTCTTCGAGATCGCGCGGCGTCATCGCCTTGACCGTCGCCTGCGTGCCGACGGCCATGAAGGCGGGCGTCTCGACCTCGCCGTGCGGCGTCACCAGACGGCCGAGGCGGCCGGACGTACCGGCATCTTTCTTGATGACTTCGAAATTGAATGCCACTTTCAGCCCTAATTTTGAATTTTGAATGTTGAGTTTTGAATTGCCGGATCCTGAAATTCAAAACTCAAAATTCATCATTTTTAGAGAATGAGCATCGCGTCGCCGTAGCTGTAAAAGCGATACTGCCGGTGTATCGCCTCGTCATACGCTCGGCGCATGAGATCCAATCCTGCGAACGCGGCGACCATCGCGAGCGGCGTCGAGCCGGGAAGATGAAAGTTCGTGATGAGCGCGTCGATGACACGGAAATGAAATCCCGGCGTGATGAAGAGACGCGCGATGCCGCAGTCCGCCTCGATGCCGCCTTTTCGCTCGGCGATCCATTCGAGCGTGCGCGTGCTCGTCGAGCCGACCGAGACGATGCGAGCGCGGCGCGCCTTCGCGCGGTTGATTCTCTCAGCCGCCTCGGCCGAGAGCGAATAGCGCTCGCCCTGCATCCGGTGGTCTTCGATTTTCTCTTCGCGCACCGGCTGGAACGTGCCGGGACCGACGTGAAGCGTTAAAAATGCGGTGTCGATACCGCCCGCGCGCAGGCCATCGAGCAGCTCGGCCGTGAAATGGAAGCCGGCGGTGGGCGCCGCGACCGCGCCGGCGTGGCGCGCGTAGACGGTCTGATAACGCGCGCGGTCGAGTTCGCGGTCGGGCCGCTCGGCGCCGACGTACGGCGGCAGCGGCGTTTCGCCCGCCCGCTCGATCCAGTCCGAGAAAGTTCCGTCGCAGTGAAACTTAACGCCGTAATGCCCCTCCCCCATGTCGCCGATGATCTCGGCGTGACCGCCGGCCGGAAATTCGATGCGTCCGCCGGCCTTGGGCTTCTTGGCCGATTCGATGAGCGTGACCCACAGGTTCGGCCAATGCGGAAACGGCTCGACCAGCAGCAGCTCCGCCTGCCCGCCGCTGTCTTTGACGCCGCGAAGGCGCGCCGGAAAGACGCGCGTGTCGTTCAGCACGAGCAAGTCGCCGCGGTCGAGAAACTCGCCGAGCGTCGCGAAGCGGCTGTGCCGGATCACTCCTGCTTTGCGGTCTACGATCATGAGGCGGGCGGCGGCGCGGTCGGCCGCCGGCACCGCCGCGATGAGCGACCGCGGCAGCTCGTACATTAAATCGCTCAGTTGCATGGGGCAGACAGAGACAGAGATTTGAGACAGAGCGGGACAAAGACTCCGCGGCGCGCCCTTTACGCTCGTCTCTGTCCCTGTCTCTATCTAATTACGTATCGCTTTTCTTGAGGAAGGGCGCAAGGAGATCGATCGGCACCGGAAAAATCGTCGTCGAATTCTTCTCGGACGCGATCTCGACCAAGCTTTGGAGAAACCGCAGCTGCAGCGCCATCGGGCTCGCGGCCATGACGTCGGCGGCTTCCTTCAACTTCTGCGAGGCCTGAAACTCGCCTTCGGCATGGATGACCTTGGCGCGGCGCTCGCGCTCGGCCTCGGCCTGCTTCGCCATCGCGCGCTGCATCTCCTGCGGCAGATCGATGTACTTGATCGCGACCTGCGAGACTTTGATGCCCCATGGATCCGTATGTTGATCGATGATCATTTGGAGATGCGCGTTGATCTTGTCACGCTCGGCGAGAAGCTCGTCGAGCTCGGCCTCGCCGCAAACGCTCCTAAGCGTCGTCTGTGCGAGCTGGGACGTGGCGAAGAGATAATTCTCGACCTCGCGGATCGCGCGGTTGGGGTCGAGCACGCGAAAATAAAGCACCGCGTTGACCTTGACCGAGACGTTGTCGCGCGTGATCACGTCCTGCGGAGGAATGTCCATGGTAACGGTGCGGAGGTCGACGCGCATCATCTTCTCGACGATCGGGATGACATAGGTCACGCCCGGCCCGCGCGGCTCGACCATGCGGCCGAGGCGGAAGATGACCGCGCGCTCGTATTCGCGGAGGATCTTGATGCCGCTGATAATCAAGATGACGACGATGACAATGACCGTCGCGGGGGCCCCGAATCCTAGCATAACGCCTCCTCTCAACTCCTCGTCGGCGCCGCGCGCCGCACCTTGAGACATAGACCGTCTACGCCGACGACCTGGACCTTTTCCCCGGCGTCGATCGTCTCTTCGCCTTTGGCGCTCCATTGCTCGCCGTGGACGAAAACACGTCCGGTCGGGTTGAGCGCCGTGCGCGCTTCGCCGATCTTCCCGACCATGCCTTCCATTCCCATCGTCTGCCGGCGTTTCTGCGTGCGCAGCACGAGGTAGCCGATGAAAAACATGTAAGCGGTCAGCGTGCCGACGGCGGCGAAGACGATCGAGCGCCCGAGCACGAGATCGGAATTCTGCGTATCGAACAACAATAGCGAGCCGATGCCGAGCGAGATCGCCCCGCCGACGCCGACGACGCCGAAGCTCGGCAAAAACGCCTCGGCGACGAGCAGCGCGATGCCGAGAGCGATGAGCGCGAGGCCGGCATAATTGATCGGCAGAATCTGGAATGAGGCGAAGGCGAGCAGCAGCGCGATAGCGCCGGCGACGCCGGGGAAAATAACGCCGGGGTGCGCGAATTCCATGTAGAGACCGAGGATCCCGGCCATGAGCAGCAGATACGCGATCTGCGGATCGGAGAGCACATTGATGACGTGCTCCTTGAGGCTCATCTCGAAGCGGTCGACTCGCGCGCCTTTCACCGAAAGCACGACGTAGCGGCCGTCGATCTCGACCTTCCTGCCGTCGGCCTGCTTGAGCAGATCATCGATGTTGGCGGCGACAATGTCGATGACGTTTTTCTTGAGCGCCTCTTTTTCCGTGATCGAGACGCTTTTTCGCACCGCCTGGATCGCCCATTCGGTATTGCGGCCGCGTTTTTGTGCGATCGTCTCGCTGAACGAGGCGGTGAAATTCTCGAGCTTCTCCCCCATCACGCCTTTGACCTCGCCGCCGCCGCCCGTGACCGGATGCGCCGCGCCGATATTGGTGCCGGGCGCCATCGCCGCAATATGCGCCGACAATGTGATGAAGACGCCGGCGGAGCCGGCGCCGGCGCCGCTCGGCGCGACGTAGACCATGACCGGCACCGGCGAGCCCAAAATTTCCTTGACGATCGATCGCGTCGAGGTAAGCAGGCCGCCGGGTGTGTCGAGCTGGATGACGAGAGCCTTGGCGCCGTCTTCGCGCGCCCGCGCGATACTCTCGCGGATGAAATCATCGGCCGCGGGATTGATGCCGCCGTCGATGGAAATGAAATCGACGTGTGCGTCGCCCGGGCTTTTCACCGCCGCGACGAGCGGCAGCGCGCCGGCGAAAAGACAGAGAAGCGAAAAAGCCCTAAGCGGACTTAAGCGCCTCGATGACTTTTTGGATGTCTTCCCAGACAAGTTTTTTGTCCCCCGGGTTGCGCAAGAGATAGGCCGGATGAAACGTCGGCATGAGCCTGATGCCTTCATACTCGTGCCACTGGCCGCGCAGCCGGGTGATCGGCTGCTTCGACCGGAGCAGGCACTGCACCGCGAATTTGCCGAGCGCGACGATGACCTTCGGGCGAACGAGGTCGACCTGCTTCTTCAGAAACGGCTCGCAGGCCTCAACCTCGTCGGGCTCGGGATCGCGGTTATTCGGCGGGCGGCATTTGACGACATTGGCGATATAAACGTCCTCGCGCCTGAGCTTCATACCCTTGGTGATGATATCGGTCAAAAGCTGCCCGGCGCGGCCGACAAACGGCTCTCCTTTCAGGTCTTCATCGCGTCCCGGGCCTTCACCCACGAACATGACCTTGGCGCGCGGATTGCCGACGCCGAAAACGAGATTGGTGCGCCCGGACCAGAGCTTGCACCGCCGACAGTCGCCGATCGCGGCGCGCAGTTCCTCGAGGCTGTTGCTTGCGCCGACGGAGGGATCGCCAGGACCATCGGATAAATTTCCGGCCGGGGGACTCGACGGGCTTATTGTCTTCGGTGCCGCGGGTCTGGGAAGCGCGACAACGCCGGCGCCTGCTCTGGTCTTCAAATGCCGGCGCAGCGCCACGGCGATTTCCCGCAGTTCCTCGCGTTCGTCGGAGGGGACTTCCACGGGGAGGATTTTATCATCGTTACGTCCTGGCTATCAACCAAGACCGGATCGGCCATTGTCTCATAATCCACGCAGATACCGCGCGCGCGCATCGGTCAAAAAGGCGGTCGTCTGCGGCCATAGATAGTCGGCATAGGTGTAAACGAACTGCTCGAAAGCCCCGCTGTGATAGAGCAGCGTAATTTCGGCGTAAATACCATCGCGCAAATAGATCCGGTGGCCGGCGCCTTTAGTGGAAGCCAGCACGACCTTGCCGGCGTCGATGTATCCGGGGTCGATGTTGATCCGCCGCCCGCCGCCGGCAGCGCGGTGGCGGCGCTCGATGTCTTGCGTTTGCAATTTGATCTCCGGCAGCGTCTCGGGAGAAACCCGGCCCGCGAAGGCGACGAACTCACGCAGGAGATTGGACCCCATTTCCGGCGTGTAATAATCGCTCACGGTCCACGGCAAAGTTTCGCTCCGCGCATCCACCGGCCCGAACAGCTCCGCGAGTTCCTTCCCCACAGCGGCCAGCAAATCGGTTTCCGAAGATAGGAGAGCGGCGAAGAGCTTCACCGGCTTCGGGTTGCCGGGCATACCCATAGACGATTGAAGGACAGCTTAAGGCCGGTCCATTTTCAGCCCGCGCAGGTGATCGAAGATGCGGTCGGCGAGCTCGTCTTTGGTCATCAGCGGCAACGTCACCACGTTGCCGCCGCGGTCGAGGATCGTGGCGATATTGGTGTCGCCCTCGAAGCCGCTGCCTTCGGCGGCGACGTCGTTGGCGACGATCATGTCGAGATTTTTCTCGCGCAGCTTCTTTTCCGCGTTGGCGACGACGTTGTCGGTCTCGGCGGCGAAGCCGACGAGCAGCCGTCCGTCTTTTTTCCTGCCGAGCTCTTCGAGAATATCGGGATTCCGTTTGAGGTCGAGCCGCAGCGCGACCGCCGTTTTCTTGAGCTTCTTTGGCGCGACCTCGACGGGGGAATAATCAGAGACCGCGGCGGCCATGACGACCGCCGTCGCATCGGCAAAACGCTCCAGCACCGCCGCGCGCATTTCTTCGGCCGTCCTCACCGAAACGAGCCGCGCCTTTACCGGCGGCGGCAGCGAAGTCGGTCCGGCGACGAGCGTCACCGCCGCTCCGCGTCGGACCGCCGCGCGCGCCAGCGCGTAGCCCATTTTTCCCGAGGAGCGATTGGTGATGAAGCGAACGGGATCGATCGGCTCCTGATTCGGCCCGGCGGTGATCAGGAGCCGCTCATCCGCCAAGTCCTTTTTTTTTAACAGCCCGCGGATTTCCTCGACGATCGCTTCCGGCTCGGGCAAACGGCCCTTGCCTTCGTAGCCGCAGGCTAGGTAGCCCTCGGCGGGCTCCATGAAATGGTAGCCCACGCGCCGCAGCTTACGGATATTTTCCTGCACGATAGGATTTTCGAACATGTGTACGTTCATCGACGGCGCGAAAAGCACCGGCGCCTGCGTCGCCATGACGATGGTCGTCAGAAGATCGTCGGCTATTCCCGAGGCGATTTTACCGATGATATTGGCCGTTGCGGGCGCAATCGCAAAGACATCCGCCTGGTCGGCCAGGTTGATGTGGCCGATCTGCGATTCTTCGGTGAGGCTGAAAGTGTCCGTCGCAACCGGTCGGCCGGAGAGCGTCTGGAACGTGAGCGGCGTCACGAACCGAGCCGCCTCGCGCGTCATCGCTACCTGCACCGAGAAGCCGTCCCGGACGAGCAGCCGGACTACTTCTACGGCCTTGTAGCACGCAATGCCGCCGGTGACTCCGAGCACCACACGGGGGGCTTGCCGATCGTCGCTCATGGCCTAAAAATACCCGTTTTGACAGGGGTTTGCAAACTTTTAGGGCGCGGCTTCCGGCGGGCCTTTTTTTGACCAAAGTTCGCCTTGACGGACGGGGTGAGTTCGTGTACAAGGAGCATGGGTTTTCCTAAACACCGGAGGGTAAAATGACGACGAGTCGGCGGATGGGTTTTTCTCTGATTTTATCGCTATCTATCGCTTTCGCGATGGGCTATGGCGCACGCGCGTGGGCGATCGAGATCGGCGCCCGGTCAGACAATGTCGATATCGCGGATTTTGCTGCGGCACCGGCGGCGGAAGAAGTACTCGAAGCGCAGGCGGCCCCGGCTCCCGAAGCGGAAGCGGACCTTGATCCGTGGGAAGCCTGGAACGAACCGATGTTTCGCTTCAACAAGAAAGCCGACGAGTACGTTCTCAAACCCGTCGCGACCTATTGGGATATGGCGCTGCCGGATTCGTTCCAGCGCGGTTTGCACAACGCCATCGACAATCTCTCGGTGGTCCGCCGGGTCGTGAACAATGTGCTTCAGTGGAAAATGGAGCGCGCGGGACGCGAGCTGGCGCGCTTCACGATCAACTCGACGATCGGTTATGTGGGGTTTTTGGACGTCGCCAAAGATTACTTCGGCATTCAGCAGGCGGACGAAGACTTCGGTCAAACGCTGGCGGTGTGGGGAGCGAAGAGCGGTCCCTACCTCGTCTTGCCACTGACGATTACCACCCCTCGAGACGGTACAGGCAGGATCATTGATGCCCTCATGAATCCCATTTCCTGGGCTTGGCCGGCGGGAGCCACCGGTGGCGTTCTGCTCGTCGATGGCGTTAATGAACGGTCTTTGAATCTCGACCGCTACGAGCGGGTCGAGGAATCGGTCGTCGATCTCTATAGCGCGGTGAGAAACGCCTACTTCCAGAGACGCGCCGCGGCGATCAGAGAATAGCCCAGCTTTCACCCTTCAAAAGAAAAGGGCCGGTGGTCTAAGACCATCGGCCCTTTTCTTTTCTGCCGACGTCACGCGCGAGCAGCGGCAGATGGGTCGGATTTTCAAACGCGGACCTCCGGCAGCAGACGGATCAGGTCCACTTTGGAAAACGGTTTGGCGAGCAAAGTCGCATTGTAACGGTGGCTCTCTTCATCGAGCAGCGTCTTGAACCGGCTTAAATCGGCGCTCATGTAAATCGTACGGATGCGCGGATCGTGCGTCCGGACATAGCGCATCAGCTGAAAGCCGTCGCAGCGCGGCATCTGGATATCGGTGATGATGAGGTCCGGCTTGAACAGAAGATAGTTGAAATAGCCGTCATTCCCGTCGACGGCGGTCTTTACCTCGTAGCCCTGTTCCTCGAGGATCTGCTGCAGAATCTCGGCAAACACCGAATCGTCGTCTACAATCAAAGCTTTGTGCATCTTCGCTCCTGATTGGCAGGAATAACGCAAGCGCGATGCCAGGAGAGTACAGGATGGAAAATCCGCGAATAAAATGGAGTTTTCTTAGCGAGGGAGACGGACGCTAAAACCTAAGCGGAGGCGAATGCCTACATACAATACTGAACACTGCCTCGTAACACCTTGGAATTATTGTGGAATTTAGAAACGGAGGAGATTTCCTCCGAATCAGCGGTTCTTCTTAAAGCTTTCCGCGTTGATCTCGTACTTCTTCAGGAGGTCGTAGAAGTCCGCCCGGTATTTCCCGGCGAGCCGCGCCGCCTGGCTGATATTGCCGCCGCTCAGCTCGAGGAGCCGGATAAGATAGTTCTTCTCGAATGCGCCTTTGGCCTGCTTGAGCGGCCGCCAGGGCTCTTCGGCGGAGACCTTGGTGCGAAGCAGAATGAGATCTTCGGTGATGACGTCGGTCTGGGTCATCGCGACGGCGTATTCGATCACGTGCTCAAGCTCGCGGACGTTGCCGGGCCATTCATAGAGCATCAAGCGCTGCATCGCCTGCGGCGTGAGGCCCTTGACGTCTTTGCCGGTCCGGTCGTTGAATTTATTCAGGAATAGTTCGACCAGCGGCGGTATATCTTCGCGACGCTCCCTCAGCGGCGGCAGGTATATCGGAATCACGTGGATGCGGTAGAAAAGATCCTCGCGAAAATTTCCCTGCCTCACCTCGTGCTCGAGGTCTTTGTTCGTAGCAACGATGAGCCTGACGTTCACCTCGACCGGCTTGTCTCCGCCCACGGGATAAAATTTCCGCTCTTCCAGCACGCGCAGGAGTTTCGCCTGAATGCCGAGCGGCATATCGCCGATCTCGTCGAGGAAAAAAGTTCCGCCGTCGGCCTGCGTAAACAGGCCGGGGGCTTTGCGGACCGCGCCCGTGAAAGCGCCTTTCTCGTGACCGAACAGCTCGCTCTGGAGCAGCGACTCGGGCAGCGCCGCGCAATTGATCGCGACGAAAGGCATGTCCCTCCGCGCGCTGCTCAAGTGCACGGCCTTGGCGATCAACTCCTTGCCGGTGCCGCTCTCGCCATGGACATAGATGGTCGAGTCGGTCTTGGCGCCGCGCGCGACCAGCTCGAGGATCTTCTGC
>DASWZY010000399.1:0-5080 GCA_036407055.1 Binatia bacterium | reverse complement strand
CCGGCTGGCTGTAGACCTGCGCGAAGGGCACGTCGCCCCCGATAAGCGCCGACAGCGTTTGCGGGCCGCCGCGGATGTAGATCAATTCCGACTGGATGCCTTCGCGCGTGAAATAGCCGCCGTCCTTGGCGACCCAAGTCGGCAATGACGCCACGCTCGCCGTCCCGACGGCGATGCGGACGGACTCGGACCGAGTCGGCGGGGCGTAAAGGAAAAGAAACAGCGCCGCCGCGATCAGCGACGTCAGGCGCACGGGTGTCATTTTCGGTCTTGCCGTCATCCGACTCTCATGACGAGGTTCAGATACGAGTCGACGGTCACTTGAAAGCCGGGTGGCACGAGCACGGTCGTGAACGGCAGCTCGACGACCGCCGGGCCCTTGATGCGCGCGCCGGAAGCGAGGCGCGTGTAGTCGTAAACGTCGGTATCGATAAATCGCCGCTCGGGGCGCGTGAAGAAAATTTTCCGACGGCCTTTTTTCGCAGCAGCGGCGCTCGCGGATTTTCCGCGCTGCGTCTTCAGGCGCGGCTTGGCGACGCGTCCCACCGCGTCGACGCGGATCGCGCTGATCTCGATGCCGGCCTTCGTGTAGCCGGCTCCGGTGCCGTAAAGCTCCTCGTATTTTTTCTCGAATAGCTTCACGATCTCTTGCATCCGCTCGCCGTTAAAGCGGTCCCAGACGATAGGCAGCTCGACGCCGGCGGTCTGGCGGCGGTAGCGAATCGTGAAAAAGCGGCGAAACTCCGTCTCGCCGGCGGAAAAGCCCTCCCCCTTCATGATCTCTTTCATCTCCGACTCGATCGCCGCGAGCCGCTCGTTGACGGCGCGCGGATCGGCTGGAAGGAGGTACTGGCAGGTCATGACCCGCGTGCGGATCACGTCGGCCGCTGCGGCGCCGAAGGCGGAGAAGACCGGCGAGGTGGCAAAAATATAAATATCCTTGACGCCCAGATCGGCGGCGAAGCCGGCGGCGTGCACCGGTCCCGCGCCGCCGAAGGCGTAGATGACGAATTCTTCGGGCAGGTAGCCCGTGCGGACGACCTGGCGGCGGATGAGATCGGCCATCTTGCTGTTGACGATCTCGACCACGCCGGCAGCGGCCTCGTGCGCTTTCAGCTTCAGCGGGCGCGCGATTTTGTCCTCGACGGCCTTGATCGCTTTCTCTTTGTTCAGGACCTTCTTGCCGCCGAGGAAATAATTCGGATCGATCACACCGAGGACGACGTCCGCGTCGGTGACGGTGACTTCTTCGCCGCCCGCATCGTAGCAGACTGGGCCGGGGCTCGCGCCGGCGCTCTTCGGGCCGACGAGCAGACGGCCGGTCTCGGGCTCGACGCGCGCGATCGTGCCGCCGCCCGCGCCGATCGACTCGATGTCGATGATCGGCTGGAGCACGCGGAAGCGCTCGACAATCGGCTCCGGCGCGTAGCGCCAGTAGCCCTCGGTAATGAGACCGACATCGAAGCTCGTGCCGCCCATGTCGGTCGTTATGACGTTTTTATGTTTTAGGAGCGCCGCGACGTGCGCCGAAGCGATCATGCCGCCGGCCGGTCCGGACTGGAGATTCGCGATCGCGGAGACCTGCTCGCGATGCGCGACGCCGCCGTTGCCCTGCATGACGAGCAGCGGCTCTTTCAATCCGCCGGCGCGGAGCTTCTCGTCGAGACCCTTGAGATAGCGCTCGACCGTCGGACCGAGATAGCTGTTGAGGATCGCCGTGTTGGCGCGCGCATACTCGCCGGCAACTTGAGAGAGCGCGCTGCCGAACGACCAGTAGACCTTCCGGGACGGATCCGCTTCAACGGCGAGGCTGCGAATCTCTTCCTCGTGCCGCGGGTTCGCCCACGCATGCAGCAGGCTCACGGCGATCGCCTCGACTCTCTCGTCCTGGATCAGCCGCCGAATCGCGTCCATGACGTCCTCGCGGTTCAGCGGCACGACGACGTCGCCGCGATAGTCGATGCGCTCGCGCACGCCGATGATGAGCTCGCGCGGGACGATCGGATCGGGTTTCGTCACCCAGGTGACGTGCCGGATGTCGTCTTCCGAGAGACCGTCGACGCGTCCGATCGCGCGCATGATCTCGGTCGTGTCTTCGAATCCCTTCGTGGTGATGAAGCCGACGTTGACGCCGCTGTGCGTGATAAGGGCGTTGGTCGCGACCGTGCTGCCGTGCTTGAACAGCGTCGTGCGATTGAGCAATTCTTTGCGGTCGACGCCGACGGTTTTCGCGGCTTCGGTGAGCGCGTCCATGACGCCGCGCGAGAAATCGTCCGGCGTGGTCGACGCCTTGGCGGTCCAGACCTGACCGGCTTCGCTCATGACGACGGCGTCGGTGAACGTCCCGCCGGTGTCGATGCCGATGATGTATTGCTCGCGCGCCGCCATGGTGTTTTCCTCTCGCGAAGTGCTTTCAAGGAGAGATATGAAAGGGGAGGCGCGAAGTCAAGGCGGGCGATGCGGGACAGCAACGCCCGATCACAGCTTGTCTAGCGGTGCGCGGCATCAGCGCTGATCGGCCCCTCGGCGCAGCGCATCCATGAAGGCAATGAAGTGTTTCGTGTCATAGGGAACGAGCTCGCGTCGGCTCTTGCCAGGCGCTGCGGGTCGCTCAGATCGTACAGATAGATGGCGGCGGGAGTGATGGCATAGCCGGTCGGGGTGCGGGCAGGAACTACAAAAGAATCCTCGCGCAGACCGATCGCGTCCAAGTAGCGGACGGTTTCTTGCGGTTCTGTGCGAACCGGCGAGACGTCCGCGGCCACGACCCACAGACGCGGCGAGCCGCGAAACCTGTCGATCTCTTCGAGGTAGCGGCGCGTATCCTCGAGATAGCAGCCGCCGATTGTATAGTCGCTCGGCCGCAGGCCATAGCGCGCGCCGTAAAAAATGATCGACGGAGCTCCACGATAATGCACGTACACCGCGTCGCCGGGACGGCGATGCTCCTGCAGGTAAGCGAGCACAGGCTTCAAATCCTGGAGTCGATAGACCGGCGGCTTTGCTGCGAGCGCGTAGAGCGCGGGACCGGCGAGAGCCACCAGCATCGCTGCGGCGGCAACACGAGAGAATTCTGCCGCGCGCAGCCGCGTCCACTCGATGGCTTCGGCGATCGCGAGCAAAAAACCCGGCACGAGAAAAAGTATCAAGCGATCGGCGAAGGGGTATTGGCGCACGGCTGAAGCCGCGGCTGTTAGAAGGATTGGTAATATGAGGAACAGGGCGACGCCGCGCCTACGGCGAAAAAGCAGCGCGAGACCGAACACGGCGAGCGACAGATACAGGATCGACGCTGGGTATCCGAGGGCAGCGAGACCTCTCTGGCCGAGCAAATCTCTCAATCGGAGCAAAGGCCAGAGCATGTGCAGCGCATCGGACGGCAGCATGGCGGGCGCCCAAAACCGCTGCATGTACTCGCGCGTTTGCGGCGACGCCGTCGATAACTCGAGACCGACGGCGCACAGAGCCGAGACTGCCCAGACCGAGACGACGATATACAGACGCCGCCGCGAGCGGGCGTCGAGCCTCCGGCTCTGCGCAGCGAGAGGAATGCCGATACCGGCCAGCACGAAAACGGCGGGATGCGAGAACCACGGCGCCACGGCGCCGGCCAGGGTAGCGCCTAAGGCTCGCCGCTGGGACAAATTGGCGCCGGCGTCGAGGTCGAGCGCAAGCCAGAGCAGGAGAACGGCGACGAGCACGTCGGCCGAGTACTGCTTCGTTTGCGCGGCATAAAATATAAACGGCATCGCCGCGGCGAATAGCAAGACGGCGACCGGCACCGCGAGACCCGTGTGCACGCGCTCCGCGACTCGGCGGAAGGCGATCAGCGCCGCCAGCGAACATAGCAAGGGAAACAGCCGCAGCGCGTATTCGCTCGGGCCGAAAAGCGCGACAGCGGCCTTCTCGGCCAGCAAAAAACCTCTTGGTGCGACCTGGAAGTAGGCGAGCGGAGCGGTGAGCAGCTCGCCGAGCGGCCGCTGCAAAACATTTTCGGCGAGCGCGATCTCGTCGAGCCATAGCGACGTATCCGCCGCGTACTGCCACAGGCGCAACGCGGCGCCGATCAGAATCAGCGAGACGAGAACCGGTTTTAGATGAGAAGGCTGGCGATTGCTGGGAACCACTCTGCTACTTCTATTTTTCGATCTGCACGGCGAAAGTTTTGCCGCCCTTGGAATATTTCACGAGGTAATTGATGCTATTGCCGCAGCGGTCGAGCGTCCAACGCTCGACAAGGGGCGTTTTGTCGTGCGACGCTTCGATGACCTCGGTCTTGACGATCTTCCGATCCGTGCAGTCTTTGCCTCTCGGACCGTCCATGATCATGATCATCTGCGCGACGTCGTCGCGCGGTTTTGCCGAATCCGATGCGCCTGCGGATCCCGCAAAAAACGCGACGAGAAGCAGCGCGAGAATCTGCATTTAAGCACTCACCGGCTCTAACAGGACTCAGTTTATCGCCACCGCGTCGATGCTTTCCAGCCGTATCACGATGCGGCCGTAGGTCTGGTTGCGCACCTCGATCGCGTCGTTGCCGATCATTTTGACGAACACGGCGCCGATCGTCTGTCCACGGACATAAATGTTGAGACCTTTTTTCTCCTTCGCGCTGCGCTCGAAAAGCTCCTGATATGCCTGCGACAGCGATTTCGCGTCCTGCGCGGCGACCCGCTGGACGTGAATGCCCGATAGCGTCAGGAGAGCGACGACGGTGATGATAAAGATCGATTTCCGCACAGTCATGTTGTCCTCCTTAATATCGTAGCGATGCTATATGGGGGTGCCGACAGCGTCAACCGGCAATCCCGCCTAAATGGGTCGCGAACATCCAAACGGCGAGCAAGCCGAGGAAGGCGGCACCGATCCAGAGCGCAACGCCCAGGATCAACGGTTGCGCGCCGGCAACTTTCAACGATTCACGCGAAAGGCCGGCGCCGATGAGAAAAAGTGCAAGGGTCAGACCAGTTACCGCGGCGCGCTTGATGAACTGATACGCGGTTTCATGCTCCGGCCAAAGCGAACGCACGCCGGCTGCAAGAACAAAGAAGAGAATAAACCATGGGAAACCGACCAGCGC
>DASWZY010000398.1:0-3376 GCA_036407055.1 Binatia bacterium | reverse complement strand
AATCGCGGTAAAAGAAAACGAGAAGAGTCTGACGTTTCGGAAGGGGTATTTACGACTGGGGAAATGCGTTCAGTTGCCGATTGTGAGGGAGAATGTTTTCTCTTTCGTGATGCCTAAACCGTCCGTCACCTGGAAGGTGACATTCCCGCTGAAGGGCGCGGCGGGTACGCCGGTGATCTGATTGCCGCCGGTCAGCATGAGCGGATTGGGCAGGCTGCTGCCGTTTTTCAGGGCCCACGTATATGGGCCCTTCCCTCCGGTTGCTTTCAAAGTCGCTTTGTAATTTTTACCCATCTTGCCGTCCTTCAGCGATTGCGTCGAGATCGCCAGGGCCTTGAACACCTGTATGCTGAACTGCCGGCTGACGGTCGCGCCGTCGTCGTCCCTGACTTGCAGCGTAAATTTGAATTTCTTCGCCGCCTGCGGCGTGCCGCTGAGGCCGGTGGCGCTCGGCAAAATGCCCGGCGGCAGCGTGCCGGCTGTCCGCGAAATCGTGTACGGATCGGCCCCGCCGCTGATACCGAGAGCTTCGTCGTACGGCACTCCGACTACCGCATCCGGGAGAAATGTCGTATTCATCGTGAGTGGCGGGGGCTGCGGGGCTGCCGGCACGATGCGGTAAACCGCGCCGTTTCCGAGCGACACTACGTAGAGAAAATCGTCGGGACCTACCTTCAGGTCGGTGATGCCGTTGAACTGCGAGGCGAATCTGAGCGGCGCGGTGTCTCCATCATTTTCCGCCACCAGGTCGGACAGATTCCCGGGAAGAACAAAGCCGTCGCGGTTCTGATTCGGAACGAAATGGTAGATCCTGCCATTGTTGATGTCACCGATGAAGACATCGTTCAGGTACTGCGACCCGAGCTGGGTAGAATTCAGGAAAACGATGGCAGTCGGCCCTTGAGTATCGAACCAGGAGAACTTCGGGTCCGCATAATGCGAACCCGAAAGGACGAATAAATCCTGGGGCGCATTATTCGAGTTACGGCTATCCGGCCCCATGATCGACTGCCAGCCGCTGTTGAAGCCCGGCTCGACGAGATTGATCTCGTCATAGGTGGTTTCGCCGTTCTCCGTATCCCACAGCTTATGAGTCACCGGATCGAACGCCATGCCGAAGGAGTTTCGGACGCCGTAAGCGAAATATTTCCCCAAGTTGTTGGTCGGATCCAGAGGATTAAAGAAAGGGTTGGGGACATCGGTGGGAATCGACCCGTCCGGGTTCAGCCGGTAAATGACGGAAGTGCCGTCGGGCGGCGGCCCGTTTTGGAAATTCTGCAACTGGCCGTTGCGGTCGCGGTCGCCAACGATGACGTAGAGCTTTCCGTCGGGCCCAAAGAGAATGATGCCGCCGTTGTGGTGGGCGGCATCGGAGACATCAATCGGGAGACTCAGGATGGGACCGCCCGGTTCGGCTGTAAGCGCGCTGCCGTCCCAGTAAAATTTGCGAACGACGTTGGCGGTGGCGGAGTTGGGGTCCTCGGTGTCGCCGTTCGCGCTCGTCTCCGTATAGTAAAGATAAACAAAGCCGTTTTGATCGAACTGCGGGTCAAGCGCAATGCCCAGCAGGCCGCGCTCCTCGTCAAAATCGACGTTCAAATCCAATACTGGAGCGGCGGTTCCGTTGTGAACCAGCATCACCTTGCCGTTGTCTTTTTGCAGAATGAAAAAATCGTTCCCGCCGGGGATAAACGCCATCGTTGTCGGATTGTCCAAACCAGTGTCGACAACCGTCTCGACCTTGAGAGACGGGTCGTTCACAATCTGGGCGGAAGACGGCGCGGCGAGGACGCTAAAAACGAATGTGCAGAAGATCGGAAGGAGCCAGCGAGCTTTCATAAAACAAAAACGGCCGCAGTATACCGCAGGCCTTTCAGAATCTCCAAGCAAAAATCGGCCCGTCTCCGCGGCCGTGTGACAATCACGGCCAGGCCGTGAAACGGCGGACGCCGCGGCCGCTTCGCTTGCCTAAATCTGTCATCTTCGATACCGTTTCGGCATGCCGCGGCGCTTCACGATCGAAGTCGAGAAGGATTATTTCAACTTCGCCTCGGCGCACTTTCTGGTATTCGCGAACGGCAAGCGCGAGGCGCTTCACGGCCACAATTACCAGGTATACGTGGCCGTCGAGGGGGAGATCGACCGCGCCGGCGTCGTGCTCGACTTCATCGCCTTCAAGCCGGTCATCAAGCAGATCTGCGACGAGCTCGATCACCGCACGCTCATTCAAAAGGACTGCCCCGCCCTCACGATCCATCGCGCCGACGAGCACGTGACCGTCGGCTATCGCAACCAGCGCATCGTGCTGCCGAAGCACGACGCGCTGCTGCTGCCGATCGCGAACACCAGCACCGAGCTGCTGGCGGAGTATATCGCCGGCAAAATTCGCGTGCGGGTGCGCCGGCGCTTTCCCGGCGCGAAGCTCAAGCTGCTCGAAGTCGGCGTCGAAGAGGCGCGCGGCCAGCGGGGATTTTACAAAGGGGAGTTCTAGGAGTGCTTCGACAAGCTCAGCACGAACGGGAATAATTAGGTTCTTAGATTCATTCCGTTCGCCCCGACCCTGTCGAAGGGCTCTTATCTTTCTGCCACCATCCTACCGCGAGAAAAACCACGGACAGCATGAGATAGGCGCCGACGAACTCCGGCGCGGCGAAAAGTCCGAATCGGCTCACGATGCCGCCGGGCGTGAGCTCGTAGGCGTGGATGATGCCGATCGCGGAAAAGACCGCCGCGGCGAGCGCCCACCACGCGGCGCGGAGAAACTGCCGCTCGAGGAGAAAAACGCCGATCGCGGCGAGAATCATCGAGGTGAAGATGAAGCCGCGCTCGAGCGAGATCATGCCGTGGATAGCGAGGCTCCCGGCGAAAGAGGGCAGCCCGGCTTGATAGAGCGTTTTCCCCGCCGCGCGCAGCCCCGTCTCGACCATGAGCAACCCCCACGCGGCGAGCGCGGGAAAGAGGCCGAGCGCGACGGCGAGCGCGTGCTCCTTCGGCGTCTCCTGAAAGGCCTGCGCCGTGATGATGATGCCGATATAAAGGAGAATGCCGATCCCGGCCTCCAGCGGAATAAAATCGAGCACGGTCTGGATTGTGCCAGTGAGACAGATAAACGCGATGAAGACGCCGTTCAGCGCCGAATAGCCCGAGCGCGCGCCCAGGCGCTTCCAGCCGGGATGGCCGATATAGATCGTCGTCGGGAAGGCGCTGCCGAAGAGCGCCGCGGCGACCGAGCCGATGCCGTTCGCCATCAGCGATGGAAATGTTCTGTAGCGGTCGCCCGCCGCCTCGGCGCTCTCGATGTTTTGCAGCGAGCCGACGACGTTGAAGATGCCCATCGGGAAGATCACCGACATGTATTTTAGAAAGTCCGGACTCG
>DASWZY010000397.1:0-1514 GCA_036407055.1 Binatia bacterium | reverse complement strand
CTGGACACACGTGGGACTCGTCACGTTGACCTCGGTGAGCCAGCCGCCGATGACGTCGAGCCCGACGAAGCCGAGCCCCAATCTTTTGAAGTCCGGAGCGAGCACGCGGCAGATCTCGCGGTCGCGCTCGGTAACCTCGCCACGGGCCGAAGAGCCGCCGACGTGGAGGTTCGCGCGGTTGTCGTTATCCTTCGGAATACGCAACAGCGCGCCGATCGGCTCGCCGTCGAGCACGAGCACGCGCTTGTCGCCCTGGCGGATCTCCGGCAGATAGCGCTGCGCCATCACCGGCACCGTGCCTTCCACCGTCACCATTTCGAGGATCGCGCCGACGTTGCGGTCCTTGTTGCTGAGATAGAGCACGCCGCGGCCGCCCGCGCCTTCGAGCGGCTTTACGATCATCTCGCCGCCCTGCTCGTCCATAAATTTTCTCAGCAACCCCATGTCGCTCGTTACGAGCGAGGGCGGAATCAGCTTGGGAAAGCGCAGCGCGTAGAGCTTCTCGGTCGCTTCGCGGAGCCCTTGGGGATCGTTGATGACGACGCATCGCTTGGGATCGATGAGACTTAATAGATGCGTCGTGTAGAAATATTTCGTGTCGAACGGCGGGTCTTTGCGCATGAGAATGACATCGAAATCGCCGAGCGGCCCGGCGCCGTCGCCGGTTAATTTGTAATGCGGGGTCGCGCGCGCAACGCTGACTTTCTTGTAGCGGCCCTCGGGCATTCCGCCGCGGATCGCGAGATCGTCCTGCCGCATGTAATAGAGGCCGTGGCCGCGCCGCTCGGCCTCCAACATGACGACGAACGTCGTGTCGGTGTTGATGTTGATTTTTTCGATCGGGTCCATCACGACGCCGATCTTCAGCCCCGCCATAAATACCTCACTCCCTGACCACCCAAGTGCCGGCGAGCGAGTCGTGCCAGCCGCGCTTCTCGCGATGCCAAAGAATACGCAAATAGCCGATGAGGAGCGGCCACGTGAGGATGCTCACGATCCAGCGCCAGAGCGCGCGGCCGTAGCCGACGGGCTCGCGGCGCCGGTCGACGACGCGCAAGCCGAAAAGCCATTGGCCGACAGTGCTGCCGTCGTGCGCATGCAGCACGACGAAATAACTCGCCGCGAGCACGATCCACGCAAGCACGGCTGCGCGCGCCACGCCCTCCCACATATCGAACGAGATCGTGGGCGCATGCGCCGCCATGCCGACGCGAAAGCCGACTCCGCTCAGGCGAAACAACAGCAGCGAGAACACCCCGAGCACGAACATGTCGACCATGAACGCCGCCAGACGGCGAAAAAATCCGCCCCAAAGCACCGCGGCGGCCGCCTCTTCGTCGTTGAGGCGCGCATAGAGGCGGTCGTATTCGCGCTCAATTACGGCTCTCAGCCGCGGCGCATCTTCATTGCCGGTTTCCATAGACGATCGGAGGAGTTTAGACCGTACGCGGACACAAGGAAAGGCTAGCCGAGACCGTCCTTCGACAAGCTCAGGACTAACACCAGACTGAAGG
>DASWZY010000396.1:0-2727 GCA_036407055.1 Binatia bacterium | reverse complement strand
CGGAAAGTGGGTGAACGGCGGCGGCAGCCGGTGCACGCGGCCGCCTTCCTCATCGATCGCGATGAACGGCGGCAGCTCGCGCTCGCCCTCCCACAGGGAACGGCAGAGCGCGAGAATCTGCCTCGGCTCTTTGACGTTGTGGGCCAAGAGAATGAAGCCGCCGAACGGGTATTCCTTCAACAGCGCTTTTTCCTCCGCCGTGAGCTCCTCGCCGGCGACGCCGATCATGATCATTTGGCCAATGTTTTCACGATTCGTCGGCGTCATGACTTATCTCCGCGCGCCCGCGCGAGCACGCTGTGGTAGCGCCCGTAAAAGAAGTAAATCACCAGACCGACCCCGAGCCAGACGAAAAGCCTGAGCCAGTTTTCCGCCGGCAGCGAGAACATCAGAACGAGGCAGAGCGCGATGCCGAGGAGCGGCACCGCCGGCACGAGCGGGCAGCGAAACGGCCGCGGCGCATCCGGCTGCTTTCTGCGCATGATGAGCACCGCGGCGCAGACGATCACGAACGCGAGCAGCGTCCCGATATTGACCAGCTCAGCCAGCACGCGCAATGGAATGAACGCGGCGCAGAGCCCGACAACGATGCCGGTCAAGACCGTCGACTTGTAAGGTGTGCGGAAGCGCGGGTGCACGGCCCCGAATATCTGCGGCGGTACGAGCCCGTCGCGCGCCATTGCAAGGAAGATGCGCGGCTGGCTCAGCATGAGAACCAGCAGCACGGAGGTGATGCCGGCGAGCGCGCCGAGCGAGATCAAAAACTGCGCCCACGGGAGCCCGACCTGCCGGAAGGCGTCGGAGACGGGCGCGTCGATGTTTATCCGATCGGACGGCACCATGCCGGTCAGCACCGCCGAAACCCCGACATAGAGCACCGTGCATATAAGGAGCGACGCGATAATGCCGGTCGGCACGTCGCGCTGCGGATTGCGCGCCTCTTCGGCATGTGTCGAGACCGAGTCGAAGCCGATGTAGGCGAAGAAAATCATGGCGGCGCCGGCGAGCACGCCGAGCGGCTCGCCGCCCGCTCCGCTTTGTCCGAGGAGCGTATGGCCGAAAAACGAGACGCCGGTAAGGCCATAGGGCGCGAACGGCGTCCAGTTTTTCGGATCGATGTAGAAGGCGCCGACGGCGATCACGAACAGAGCGATGGTGACTTTGAAGGCGACGATCAGCGAGTTGAGCGTCGCGCTTTCGCGAATGCCGATAACGAGGATGACCGTGACGAGCGCCGCGATGACGAGCGAAGGGAAGTCCATCGTCGTGCCGGTGGCGGCGAATGCGCCCGTGCTCGGCTGGAAATCGAAAGGAGAGTTCGTCAGCGCGTGCGGCAGCTTCAGGCCGAAGATGCCGATGAAATCCTGAAAGTAGTGCGACCAGCCGTGCGCCACGGTGGCGGCGGCGATCGTGTATTCCAGAACCAGATCCCAGCCGATGATCCAGGCGAACAGCTCTCCCAGCGTCGCATACGCGTAGGTATAGGCAGAGCCGGCCACGGGCACCATCGAGGCGAACTCCGCATAGCACAACGCCGCGAGAACGCAGGCCGCGCCGGCAATCACGAACGAGAGCGTGAGCGCCGGGCCGGCCTTGTCGTGCGCGGCGATGCCCGTGAGGACGAAAATGCCCGTGCCGATGATGCAGCCGACGCCGAGGCTCGTGAGCTCGATCGGGCCGAGCACGCGGCGCAGGCGATTTTCTCCCGCCATCTCCTCCAGCAGCAGCGAAAGAGGCTTGGTGGCGAAGAGCCGGTTCATTATGCGCCATTCACTAGCGCAAGCGCGCGGCGTTGTCTAGCAAATTTGGTGGACATGGCCCGTCTCTTTATTGTACGTTTCCAGCCTGGGATGGCGGCCAAGAAGTACATCGTCGTCGAAGGGCCGATCGGAGTCGGAAAATCGAGCCTGGCGAAACTCCTCGCCGCCGAATTCCAGGCGCGGACGCTTTTCGAGAGCGTCGAGGAAAATCCCTTCCTCGCGAAATTTTATCAGGACCGGGACACCTACGCTTTTCAGAATCAGCTCTTTTTTCTCCTCAACCGCTATCGCCAGCAGCACAATCTTATCCAGCAGGACCTCTTCTCGCAGGCGACGGTCTCCGACTACCTCTTCGCCAAGGACAAGATCTTCGCGTCGCTGACGCTCAACGCCGACGAGCTCGCGCTCTATCAGCAGATTTACCAACTGCTCGACACCCGCCTGCCCAAGCCCGACCTCGTCGTCTACCTGCAGGCGCGGCCCGATATCCTTTACAAACGGCTCAAAAAGAGAGATAAATCCTACGAACGCAGTGTGACGCTGGAATACCTCACCGAAGTGGCTCAGGCGTACAGCCAGTTCTTCTTCCACTACGACGAGAGCCCGCTTCTGGTGGTGAACACATCCGAGATCGATTTCGTCGCGAGCAGCCGGGATCTGGCTGACTTGGTACGCGAAATCAACAACATGGGTTCCGGCACGCAGCATTACATACCGCTTGGATCCAGGTAACTGGACCGAGACGGAGCCAGGAAAAGACGGCGAATCGCGGCGGGCAAGCTTGGGGCTTGCTAGGCCCGGATCGCCGGTTGAATGGCCTTCCGCCCGGTCGGAAGGCTTTTTTATTTTGGGGGACGCGATGGCGCAAAAAGTCACCGTGCCTGAGATCATCAAGATGAAGCGCGCGGGTCACAAGATCACCGCGCTCACCGCCTACGACTATTCGTTCGCGCGTATCCTCGACGAC
>DASWZY010000395.1:0-22186 GCA_036407055.1 Binatia bacterium | reverse complement strand
CTGACAGTAACCATTTTCAATTGCTTTCGGAAGGCGAATTAAAGTATAAATGGGGGTCACTTTTATTTGACTTGCCTGTGACCCAGGCAGGGTTGCTTGAGCGCGATGATGCCGACCAAAATCGTTGTGGCCGATGACCACTCGATGTTTCGTGAGATGCTGCTGCACATTCTCACGTACCGCGGCGACAAGTGTGTCGTCATGGCGGAAGCAGCCGACGGCGGCGATGCGCTCTCGCTCGTCTCGCGCTATGCGCCGGATATTCTCTTGCTCGACTATAAAATGCCGGGCATCGGCCGCCTGCCCGACTTCTGCAAAGAGGTGTCGCGGCGTAGCGCGAGCACCCGGGTTCTGGTATTGAGCGGCTATTCGGAAGAGGAGATCGCGCTCGAAGCCGCGCTGGGCGGCGCGAAGGGCTACGTCGTCAAAGGCGCGTCCGTGGAGAATCTGCTCGACGCGATCGCGGCAGTGCAGATGGGCGGGGTCTGGGTCGATCCCTCGCTGCCGCCGCGCGTCTTTAACGCTTTCGTCGGCGAGAAGGGTAATCGCTTCGAGAAGATCGGCAAGCTCAGCCGGCGCGAATTACAGGTTCTATCGCTCGTTTCCCAGGGCATGAGCAACAAGGAAATCAGCACGCATCTGCACATCGATAAGCGAACGGTCAAAAATCATCTCACCCACATCTTCCAGAAACTCAACGTATCGACGCGCCAGCAGGCGGCGGCGCAATTCACGCGCGACCGGCCGCGCGCGGCGAAGAACCGCACGGCTAGACAGAGCGCATAAACCCGCGCGACTGGCGCGGATCCCTGCTTCTTACATTCTCAACATTACTGGTCGCGTGGACGGCGCGGGCGGAGATCATCAGGCTCCGCGGCTTTTTTGGATTCGAGCGATTTTGCCGCCGCCGCGCTTTCCTTCGACGGGGCGGCCGGCTGAGAGCGGATGTACCCGGAGACGGTCAGGCTGACGCGCAGGTTCTGCGGCGGCAGCGCCGATGTTCCATCGGGCCGCCGTGGCGGCACGCCCACGACGGCGAACGATCGGATATTGATTTCATTGATAACGAGCAGCTTGGTCGCGGACTCTATTCCCTGAACCAAATTTGCGACTTGATCGATCAAGCCGCTGATCTCGAGCTGAATCGGAATGCGTGTGAAGGGCCCCATCGCCTCCGGGCTGAGGACGCGGGTCGACACGATCTGCGTGCCGCCGCGCGACGCGAAATCCTGAACCGTGCGCTGAAGATCGGACGCGCTGACCGAAGGCGTATCGCCGGTCAGCAGCAGCGGCTCGAGCACCTTGAGCTCGCCGCGCGCGCGCTCGAGATTCGCCATGATCTCAGGCTTGCGATGGACGTAGCGCTGGTTTCTTTCGAGCCGCTGCGGCTCGAGCTCGAGCTGCTGCGAAATGCGATGCATGCGCGCAACGAACGGGTCGTAGACCAACGACCGCCCGACCAGCAGCGCCAGAATGGCGAAGCCCACGAGCACGAGCCCCTTCTCGCGCTTCGAAAGCCGCTTCCAGATTATCCGCAAGCGGTTCATCATTTCGTCTCGCCGCCGTTCGCCTGCGGCCTGGCCCGCGGCTGTCTTGACGGCTCATTCTTCGTCGGGGCGTCTTTAGCCTCCGTCTTCGAAGGCGCCGCCTTGCCGGCATCCGCTTTGGCTGGCCCAGCCTTCGTCGGCTCCGTCTCGGCCGGCTGCGCCTTCACTTCTTCTTTAACTCCTCCGGCTTTCGGCTTCTCGATATCCGCCTTGATAGAGAAGGTCTGTTTGCCGTCGCGGCCCGTCGTCGACGGCGCGTTGAACGCCACGTTCTCGAATACCGGCGAACGCTCGAGCAGCGGGATCAGGCTCGACGCATTGTCCGAGCTGCCCTGCATCTCGAGTGTCCCGTCGCGATAGCGCAGGTTGGAAACGTACGAGCTCGTCGGCACGATGCGCGACAGCTCATCGAGAATCCGCAAGACAGCCCCGCGACGTATCTTCAAATCGGTAAAAAACGCGACTTCCTTTTGCAAGCGGTTAAGCTCGGTTTCCTCCCGCCGGAGCGCTTCGACGGCTGGATTGAGTTTTTGATTTTCGCTTTGCAGCTGTCGGAGCCGCATTTCGTCTTTAATCGGATAAGTAAACATCCATGCCAGCAATCCTATCAGCAGCACGGCGGCAAGCGCCCCGTTCAACCACGACAGCGCGCGCGAGCTCTTCTGCTCCCTCGCGCCGGGAAGGAGATTAACAGCGAAGGCCCCCTCGCGAAGCCCTTGCAGGGCGGCGCCCACGGCGGGCAGAAAAGAGGCATCGGCGCTGATGCCGTCGAGATCACCGAGTTTCTGTCTTCCAAGCTCGGTGAGGTCTTCGTAGGAAACCGGCTCCTCGCTGACGCTCCGCAGGAATTCGCCGGCGTTGCCCCAGCCGAAGAAGCGCGGGGACTCGCGCAACGCGCTATAAAAAAGCTCGCGCCCGGGCCCTTGGACCCAATCCGACTGCGGCAGCCGGTGGCTGAAGGCGAGCACCGCCCCCTGCCGCCAGCCTTCATTACGGCCGTCGAGCGCGGTAATCTCCCAATCGTGGTTCTGGCCTCCCAAGAGCAGCGCGTGACCGCTGATCCCGCCGGTGCAGTAAAGCAAATAGTTGGTTAGCGATATCGCGGAGGTTTCGACGTTGCGCGGCCTTGCGCCAAACCCGGCCAGCACCTCGAGAACGCCGTCGACCAGTTTTTTTTGCGCCGCGAAGAGAAGCACGCCGACCTTCTCGCCCTTCGTGCCCGTGGGAACGTAGTCGTAATAGACGTCCTCGCGGCGAAACGGGATATATCGCTCGATCTCGTAATTCACGACCTGAGAGATGTTATCGCCGGCGACCTGCGGCAGCGACATCTCGAGGCTGATCACCTGGTCCGAAGATAGGCAGACATAGAGCGGATCCCGTGAGACGTCGAGACGGACGAGCGAGCGCAGCGCGTCGGCGAGCGCCTGGCTCCGCGCCGCGGGATCGTCCACCGGTGGAATCGCGCGCGACTGGGCCTCGAGGATCGAAATGTTCGTCATGCTCTTGCGCATGCGGACGAGGTAGAAGCGCTCGGGCGTGATGTAGAGCCCGGTGCTGCGTACAAAGTCGGCGCGCGAAAGCGTTTTGAACCACTGCGGATAGGTCATTGCGTGCTTAGCCGTTGACGGGCTCCCCATTGCCGGTCCGGATGACATCGCGGTCGAGCCAGCGAATCAAATCGTAGCCGCGGTCGCCGCCGATGACGCGGATCACGCCTTTTACCTGCCGGGAAACCGACGACTGCGCCTGGTGTCCCCTCGCCTCGATCGTGATAACCGTCGGGTTGGCAAAGACGATCTGCCGGCGCGCAAGGCTGTCGTCGCGAATACCAAGCAGCCGAAGCAGATCGGCGAGCGTCTTTTCCGACAGGCTCGCGCGCTGCGCGATGAAGTCCAGGCACTTGTCCATGCTGATGCCGACGAGCGCGACGCATACCGCCGGCGACGCGGTTCGCAGATTCACGCCGCCCGCCGGGCTGTCGATGGTAAAAATATCTTTCAGCCCGACGTGCTCCTCGTCGCCGTAAAAAAGCTCGGGCGTCACACCGCGAACCCAGAGCAGATCCTCGACCGAGTCGAACGGTCCGTTCTTCGCCGTGTACGGCGGCGACAAGGACATGTAATAATCGCTCTCGGCCCCGTTCACCCGGTGCAGCTCGTCCTCGTCGCGCCAGTCGAGAATCGAATCGGTCATGATATTCGCGCGATCCTGCTCGATGCCGAGGTTAAGGAAAACGCTCCGCAGCATCTCTTCGGTAGCGCGGTTCAAATTGAACTTGCCCGACTCGTCGATGAAGCGCACCTCGTAAACGCCGTCGCCGAGAGTTCCTTTTTTCCAATCCGACTCGAACAGATCCGTCGCAGGCTGATTATTGCCTGGGCGGCCGGGCGCGAGCTGCCGCATCACCTCGTAGATGCCCTGTTGGAAACCCGCGAGCGCGAGATAATACCCCTCGGTTTCCTCCGCATAGCGGTGGGTCGCCATTCCCTCCTCGCGCACCGACGCGGAAAAGTCGAACGCGACGACGAAAAGGAAAATAAAAATCCACAGCACGATGATCAGCGCGGCGCCGCGCTCGTTCGCAAGATAATCGGTATCGAGTTTCGACACGGTCTTCATTACTGCGCCGCCAGCACGCGCATCATGACCGGAAACGTCCAGCTCACGTCGCCGCGGTCGCCGCGATATGCGAGCCGCACGGCGCGCGGCAGCGCGCGCTTTTGCTTTCCATCCCACTCGTCGACCCACGTCTCTTGGGGGTTCTGCGGATCGGGGCCGGGGTCGAGATATTCGAAACGCAGTCCGCTCAATCCTTGCGCCAGCAGGATGTTGTTGCGATATCCCCCGCCGCCGGTCGCCTTATCGCCGACGCGCACGGGCATCTCCTCTTCGAGCACCAGCGTCGCGCCGCGGTTCCCGTCGAGCTCGGCGGAGATTATGACCCGCGACAAGCCGCGCCCGCCGAGGCCTGTCGATAGCGAAGAAATGAACTCCACGGTGCGGTCGTCGCCGGCGAAGTAAACCGACGGATCGCGCGGATTCAAGCGATAAGGATACGCCGAACGGATATAACCGCCGAGAACTTCCTCGAACGTGCGCAAACTCTGGCTGACGTCGGCGCGGGCTTGCGCCTTTGTCGCGGCGCGCTCGGTTAAATAAAACGAGGCATAGAGAATCCCGACCAATATGGCGAAAAGCGCAATCGAGAGAACGACCTCGACCAGCGTGAAGCCCCGCTCGGCGTGTAAACCGTGGCCGACTTTTTCTCTGAAAGTTAATGGCAGAGTGCGCATCAGGTTACCGGCTCTTTTGTTTCATGAGCCTTATCGTCTTCATCTGAATCTCTTTGTAGCGCTCCGCCTCGGGATAGCTGAGCCTCAGCGTGATCTCGCTCACCTGCCAGTTCTGCGGCGCGTCCTGCGAGTCGTCGCGCACGGGATCGACGTCGATCTGCCACGAGAAAGTGCTGCCGATGCTGCCGGAATCGCCGCGCGGAGCGAAGATCTGCCGCGCGAGAAAAGCATCCACCGCCTGGCGGCTATAGGCGACCGCGTCGGTGCGCGCCGAGCTCGCCGTCGCCAGTCTTAGCCCGACGGAAAAAATCTGCAAAACCGTCACGACACCGATCCCGACGATCGCCATCGCGACAACGATCTCCAGCAAAGTAAAACCCGTTTCGAGTTTCGTGTTGCGAGTTTCGCGTTTCACGAAAAATACTTTTTTTATCGCCGACAGCTTCATTCTCTGTATCTCGAAATCGGAAACCCGGAACCCGCAACCGTCATTGCTTGATCACAACCACGCGGCCGACCATCGCTTCCATGCGAACGACATAGGCCGACCCGCGGCGATCGGAGAGTTCGATCTCGCCGCCTAAAAGACTGCCGTTGGGGAAAAAGACGAATTGCGTCAAGCGCTCGCCGATCGGCTCGCCGCCCGTGACGCCGGTGATCGCCACAGTGTCGGGCAGACGGATGATCTCGGCGCCGGACGCGAGATAACTGTTTGCCCGCGCTTCGACCGTGAGACGCTTCAGCTTGCCTTCGTCGATCGCTCTCCGGCGAAGATCGCGCGCGACCGCCGCAAGCGCTAGGACCGACTGCCGCGCTTCGCGCTTTTTAATGACACGGTCGAGCTCCGGCATGGCGATCATGCTGGCGATGCCGATGATCACGAGGACGATGACGAGCTCGATAAGGGTGAAGCCCGTGTGATTTTTCCGGTGTCTCACGATGACTAGTTTTCCCAGCTCGTCACATCGCGGTTATAACCGTCTCCTCCCGGCGTACCGTCGGCGCCGTAGGAGAAGAGATCAAAGCCGCCGTGGTCGCCGGGGCTCTTATAGAGATACTGCCGGCCCCAGGGATCCTGTGGAATATCTTTTTGCAGATAGGGACCGTCCCAGCGGTCTGTGGCGGACGGCTTCTGCCTGAGAGCGTTTAAGCCTTCGTCGCTCGTCGGATAGCGCCCCACATCGAGACGAAAGCTGTCGAGCGCAGTTCCCAGCTGCTGGATTTGTGCTTTCGCTGCTCCGACGCGAGCTTTGTCGCTCTGGCCGATATAATTGGGCAGCACGATGGCAGCGAGAAGCCCGATAATCACCATAACGACAAGCAGCTCGATGAGGGTAAAGCCGCGGCGATCCCTCAGGCGTTCCGTGCTTTTCGCGACGGACGTTGACGAATAGTTTGTCTTCACGTTCACCTCACATTGGCAAATCATTGATACTGAAAATCGCCGTCAGCATGGAGACGACCACGGTTCCGATGACCAGGCCCATTCCGACGATCATAATCGGCTCCAGCATCGAGGTGAGGCGCGTGGTCGCGCGCTTCACCTCTTGATCGTAATGCTCGGCCACGTTGGTGAGCATGCTTTCCAGACGTCCCGTTTCCTGGCCGACGGCGATCATGTGGAGCGCGAGCGGCGGAAACAGACCGCTCTCGGTCAGCGGCGCCACCATGCCTTTGCCTTCGCGCACGCGTACCTGGACTTGCGCGATGGCGCGCGCGATGAGGCGATTGCCGACGACGCCTTGCACGGTCCCGAGCGCGTCGAGCAGGGGCACCCCGCCTTTCAGCAGCGCGCCTAGGGTGCGCGCGAAGCGGGCGACTTCGATCTGGCGCATAAGGTTGCCGAGGAGCCATACGTTCAAGCGCCAACGGTCCCACTGGAGGCGCCCCTCAGGGCTGCGGATGTAAAAAGCGACTCCCGTAACGCCGATGACGAAGAAAAGCAGGATGAACCAGCCGAATTGCGCGATGCCGTTGCTCAACCCGATCAGCATCTGCGCCATGAACGGCACGCCCTGTTTGATGTCTTTGAAGATGAACGCGAACTTCGGAATGACGTAGACAAAAAGAAAAATGAGCGACAGCACCGCGACGGTGGCGAGCACGACGGGATACGTCAGCGCCGATTTTATATCCTCTTTCAGCGCGATCGAGCGCTCAAGATACTCGGACAAGTGGCGGAGCACGCCGTCGAGCACGCCGCCGGTCTCGCCCGCGCGGATCATGTTGACGTAGAGTTTGGGAAAGACGTCGCTGTGCTCGGCCATGGCGCTGCCGAGCGATTTGCCTGCGCGCACCTCTTCCAAAAGCCGGCCGACAATTTTCTTGAACTCCTGACCCTCGACGAGATTCGCCAGCACGGACAAACTGCGGTCGAGCGGCAGGCCCGCGCTCAGCAACGTGCTGAGCTCTTGGGTAAAATGGAGCAGCGCCTTCTCACTGACTTTGCGGTGGAGAAAAAGCGATACGGCGGCGCCTGAACGGCCGGCTGCTTCGCTCGACGCGGCGATTCGGAGGGGAACGAAGCCCATGTCGTGGAGGCGGGCGACGACCCCGTTTTCGGCGTCGGCGTCCATGACCCCTTCGACAACTTTGCCCGAATAGTCGGCGGCGCGGTACTGAAACAGCGCCATAGCCCCCAAGAGTAGGCGAAATTACCCGACAAATCAACCTGAAAGACGCTTTTTGATGGTGCAAATTGACAGCCGGCCTCCGTTTTGTTAGTTATCGAAAATTCGAGGTTTTTTTGCCCCGGCCCCGCTTAATTACCGCCCTTTTCTTCGCCGCCCTGCTGGGCTCGCAGAATGTCCAGAAAGCGGCGACCGCCGCTACGCCCGCAGCCCAGGTCGGCGGCGAGGTCATCAGCCTGGAAGAGATTCAGGAAGGCCTCCAAAACGAGCTGCAAAACCTCGAGCGCGAGCGCTTCAGGCTGATCGACGCGAAGCTCGCGCAGGTGATTGCCGACAAGCTAGTCGCCGCGGAAGCGAAGCGGCGCGCCATGCCGGTCGCCGAGCTCGTGAAGCAGGAGATCGACGCAAAAGCCGCGCCGGTCAGCGACGACGAAATCGAGCGATTTATCGCCGAAAATCGGCCCCGGCTCGCCTCGAGCGACGAGGCCGGCCTCAAGGCGAAAGTTTCGACCTACTTGCGCGAGCAAAAAATCGCGCAGCGAAGGAGCGAGTACATCCGCTCTTTACGCACGCAAGCGGCGGTGAAAGTTTTTCTCGTCGATCCGACATCGGTCAAAGTCGACGCGAGCAGAGGATTCACGCGAGGCGCAGAAAAGGCGCCGGTCTCGATCGTCGAGTTCTCCGATTTTCAATGCCCGTTCTGTAAGGCGGCGACGACAACGATGCATCACCTGATGGATCAGTACGCCGGCAAAGTCCGCTGGGTCTTCCGCGATTTTCCAATCGCCAGCATGCACCCGCTCGCGCCTAAGGCGCACGAGGCGGCGCGCTGCGCAGCCGAGCAGGGAAAATTCTGGGAGTACCACGATCTGCTTTTCGCTCGCTCGCCACTGCTGTCGCCCGCCGAGTTGAAGCAATACGCGCGGGAATTGAAGCTGGACGGCGAAGCCTTCGACCGCTGCTTCGAAAGCGCCAAGTACCAGTCCGCCGTCGCCGCCGACGTTCAAGAGGGCGAGCGGCTCGGAATCAACGGCACGCCGGCCTTCTTCATCAACGGCCGCCTGCTCGTCGGCGCTCAGCCGGCCCCTGTCTTCCAGCAGATGATCGACAGCGAACTCGCGAAACAGCCGGCCGGCAACTGATCCGGGCTCACGCGAGCCCACCCGGCATTTCATCTTAATCGGATAAACGTTATAATCCGCCGACGTTTGCGTCGGTGGCTGAATGAAATTTGCTCGTTTTTGTTCTCTGGTTATCGCGTTTGTCATTTTTCCCGCACAGCATCCGATAAATTCCCAAGAAACCCGCAGCGGAAAAATTGCGCCGATCGGACGCTTGCCCGGTTATGAAGAGGGCAAGCGGCAGGCCGACATCGAGCGCGAAACCGTCGAAAGCCGGAACGGTTTAGCGGAGCCGGAAGTTGTCACTCCAACGCCCCGCGTAGCGGTGACTTCGGAAGGCTTCGACGGGATGAACTTCAACGACACGGCCGGCTTCGTTCCGCCGGACACGCACGCCGCGACGGGCCCCAGCCACATCGTCGAAGTGGTGAATACATCGATAGCGATTTACAACCGCACGACCGGAGCGGTCGTTTTGGGGCCGACGGATCTGACTACGTTCTTCAATTCCGTTGGCGCCAGCGATAATCTCACCGATCCGATCGTCGCCTACGACGAGCAGATGCAGCGGTTTTTCATCGGCATCATCGACTTCGGCGCCAACAACACGATCTCGCATTTGCTCTACGCCGTATCGGACGATTCCGCGCCGACGAGCGTCGCCAGCTTTTCCAAAAAGTATTCCATTGCCATCGAGGAACCGGCGAAAGTCTGCGGCGGCACTGTCTTCGCCGACTTCACGCGCTATGGGTGGAATGCCGATGCGCACGTCTTCGCGTACAATATGTTCAATGCCTCCGGCAATTGCTTCGATCATGTGAGCGTCATCACGATCGACAAGTCGAGCATTGATACACCCACACTGGTCTTTACCCATAGCGACCGGAGCGGCCTAGGTGACTTCACGCTTACGCCCACGGTCATGCACGGCTCATCGACCGGCGGTCCGATGTGGTTCGTCGAGGCCGTGATCTCGAATCAAATCCGCGTGGTCAAAATGACTAACGTGCTCGCGGCGACGCCCACCTTCGCGGAGTTCGATATTCCGGTCGCGTCCTATTCGTTCAGCGTCCCATCCGCTACACAGAAAGGCGGCGGTAGAACGATCGACACCGGCGATGGCCGCATACTGAACGTAGAGTGGCGCGGCAATCGCCTCGTCGCGACGCACAACATCGGCGTCTCCGGCGCCGCGCGAGCCCGCTGGTACGAATTCAATACTTCCGGCATCTCGCCGACGCTGACTCAGCAGGGAACGCTGAATCCCGGCACGGGCATCCACAACTATTATCCATCGATCGCGATCGCCGCGAACGGCGATCTCGGGATGACATTCATGCAATCGTCCTCGAACGAATTTATGTCGATGTACGTGACGGGGCAGCGTTCCGGCGATCCGCCGGGCACGATGCAGACGCCGATACTCGCGAAAGCGGGTGAGCGCAATTATAACTCGACTGTTCCTGGCGACTGTCCTAGCAATGGCAACCCTTGCCGCGCAGGCGACTACAGCGGCGTCACGGCCGATCCGGATTTGTCGGATGCCTTCTGCGCCGCCAACGAGTACGCAACGTCCGATGCTTCGGAAAATTGGGGCACCTGGATCGCCTGCTTTACGCTCCAGCCGGACGTTGTCCCCCACGATCTCGCCGTCAGCGCCGTCAAGGCCTCGAAGACGGCGAAAAACGGCGTCCCGTCGTCGGTGACGGTGACGATTCAGAACCGGAGCCCGCACGTCGAGACGATTACCTCGGGCGATCTGGGCGACGGCTCGAGCAGCGGGCTCGTGCGATTAGGATTTGCCGCGACCGACGACGACAGCGAAATCTGTACTCCGACAGTCGCGCTCAACAACGCCAAGAACGCGAAACTGTTTTCATCGGGCAGCAAAACGCTCGCGGTCGGAAAGACGATGGCGGTGAGCTTCCTCGTGACCTACACGTGCGCGTCGCCGATGTCGATCAAGGGCGATTCGACGCCGAACGATTTCAGTCTCACTGCTACGGTGCACCACGAAGAGCTTGCCGGCGGCGAGGCCGACAGCCATCCGGCGGACGACGTCTGCCCGCGCGGAGCCCTCGGCTTCGACCCCAACCCCGCGCCGAAGGGAACCACGGACAAGGGCTGCGGCGGGAAGGGCGGCGGCCCCATCGTCGTCAACGTCGTGCCGTAAAAATATTTGAGACGTAGGGGCGTGATTCATCACGCCCTAGGGTGCAATGAATTGCGCCCCTACGAAGACTGATCGGAGCCCTTCGACAGGCTCAGGGCGAACGGAAAAGTAACGCCTTTTTTTGTACGTCGAGCGAAGGCGAAGGGTGAGCAACGCAGTTAGGCGCCGTTTATCGGCGGTTCGTCAGGCTTCTTCGCGGGTGACTCGGAGAACTTCGGCGAGTGTGGTGACGCCGTCGCGGACTTTCTGCCAGCCGTCATCGCGCAGCAGCCGCATGCCTTGCGACACGCCGAGATTGCGGATCGCGTTCGCGTCGGCGCGTTGGACGATCAGCTTGCAAATCTCGGGCGTCGCGGGAAGCAGCTCGAAAATTCCGACGCGCCCGAGATAGCCCGTTCCCGAGCACGCGTCACAGCCGATCGGCTCCCACACCGACGTGGCTCTGAATTCGTCCATGTGCGAGGCCTCGAACGGCACCTGCCGGCGGCATTCCATGCAGAGTCTCCGCACGAGCCGCTGCGCCAGCACGCCCAGAATCGCTGACGCGAGCAGATAATCCTCGACACCCATCTCGAGCAGCCGCGACACGGCGCCGGCCGCATCGTTGGTGTGAAGCGTAGAGAAGACGAGATGGCCGGTGAGCGCGGCCTGGATCGCGATCCCCGCCGTCTCGGAGTCGCGGATCTCGCCGACCATGATGACGTCGGGATCCTGTCGCACGATCGAGCGCAGCCCATTGGCGAACGTGAGCCCGATCTGCGGCTTGACGTGGATCTGGTTGACGCCGTTCAGCTGGTATTCGACGGGGTCCTCGATCGTGATGATTTTCTTCGCCGGGTCGTTGATCTTCTGGAGCGCGCAGTAAAGCGTCGTGCTTTTGCCACTGCCGGTCGGACCCGTCACGAGCAGCATCCCATGCGGCTTGGCGATCATCTCGCTGAAGCGCCCGTAGATGTCCGGCGGAAAACCAAGCGACTCGTCCAGGCTCGTGAAGATCTGCGAGCGCTCGAGCAAGCGGATGACGACGCTTTCGCCGTAGAGCGTCGGGATCGTCGAGATGCGCAGATCGACGTCCTTACCGGCGATTTTCACCTTGATGCGGCCGTCCTGCGGCAGGCGGCGCTCGGCGATGTTGAGCTGCGCGAGAATCTTCAGGCGCGATATGATCGCGGCCTTCAGCTGGCGCGGCGGCGGCTCCATTTCGTGCAGAATGCCGTCGATGCGGTAGCGCACTTTCAGCTGGTTCTCGAACGGCTCGATATGGATGTCGGAAGCGCGGCTTTCGAGCGCGCGCGACATCAGCTGATTGACGAGACGGATGACGGGCGCCTCGGAGGCCATATCGCGGAGGTGCTCGACCTCTTCCTGGTCGGCGCCGTCGAGCTCGCGCGCGCCGCTGCCCTCCGAGAGCGCCTCCCCCGAGTAGCCGTTGCCGAAAACGGAGTCGATGCGCGCGGAAATCTCCTTTTCTTTGGCGAGCACCGGCTTGACTTTCAAGCCGGAGGCGACTTCGAGCGCGTGCAGGCGTGCGAAATCCGTGGGATCGGTCGTTGCTACGACGAGCTCGCGCCCCTCGATCTTGAGCGGCACCATGCGCGCCGACTTGAAAAAATCGACGCCGTCCATCATCGGCTCGAGCGCCAGCGGCGTCGCGGGAAAGTCCTTCATCGACACCACCGGGATCTTGAAATGCTCGCTCAAAACCGGCAGCAGATCGTCCTCCGAGACGAAGCCCAGCTCGACGACCAGCCGGGCGAAATGCGCCCGCTGCTCCTGCTGAAGCTTGACGATGCGCTCCATCTCGTCGGGCGCGAGAATACCGCGATCGACGAGCCGCTGCTCGAACGTTACATAGCCTTCCATGAGTTCCGCCTATAATAGCAAATTACGGGTAGCGGGGAAACGTCGGAACCTTCCGCGAGAACCGGGACGCTACTTTGTTACACGGCCGTAGCGGTCTTCGAGCCGCACGACATCGTCGAGCTCGGGAGTCGACGCTTCAAGCACGTCGCAGTCCTCGACCGCTGTCATCCGGTGGCGGGTTTTGCTCGTGATGCGGTAGCAGTCGCCGGGCTTCATGCGATGCATCGCGTCGCCGTTCGTATCGCCGATTTGCAGATCGAGGAGGCCGTTCAGGAGGTAAATCGTCTCGTCCTTGACGTTGTGGTACTGGTAGCTAAGCGATTCGCCTTTCGCGATGTGGAGCACCTTGCCGACGTACCGGTCGGTGCGCGCCCATATGAGCTCGTAACCCCACGGCTTGTCCACTCGCTTTGGGGAAGAAACCGGCACAATCCGCCTTCGCCCTTATCTAAAAGCAGGTTTCGTTTGCGAGCTCAACCCCAGCAGGTCGAAGTTGAAGCGGAAGTTCGTCTCGTTGGGGTTCGTCGAGTGATTGAGCGCAAAGGTCAGCGACCAGCATTCGCACTGCGACAAAATCTTGATAGCGCCGCGGTTCGTGGAAAATCCGCCGCGGCGTACATTGTAGGTGGAGTCGTAGAGAAAGAGCAGATGGTCCGTTACATGGAGGAGGCTGCGTACGCCGATCAAGCCGAAGACATCGCGCTTCTGGCAGCGCGGATCGAAAGTATCGCCGAAGTCGGTTCTGATGGTCGAGCAGATTTGCGGGGCGGTGGGATTCACGAGGACCGGGTTCGCGTTGTCGGCGAGCACGGAGTTCGATGTTTTGTCGATGAAACGGAAGCTTAAGTCCAGAGCGTTGGGCCGCATGAAGTCCGGATCGAGAACCTTGCGCGTGATCGGACGCGGATCGAAAATCGAGAACAGCGCGGTCGCCTCGCTGATGCGACCGGAGCTGTGGTCGATGCCCGTGCCGCCGCCGAACGCCATGTAGTCCGTAGGAAAAAGTTTCAGCTCGAGGCCCACGTCGGAAAGCCTGCCCCCTTCAGGCCGGTCCGGCCCGACACCGTAGTTCACGCCGACTTTGAAGCGCGCGATCTCGCGCGTGTCGCCTTCGATCGGCGCCTGCGTCATTTCCACGTCGCTGCTGGCGCTCGGCGCCGGCAGCAGCGAGGAAAATTTCCCCCAGAAGCGGTTCGTCACACCGAAAGTCACGAGGTTACGCGCATTCACGCGGTCGACGCCGTCCATGATCGGAATGTCGCTCTGCCTGCTGTGCGAGACGAAAATATAGCCGATCTCCGGCTCGACGACGTGCTTGATTTTCTGGAGGCCCGTTCCCTCCAAGGAAAAAACCCGGCCGAAGGAGCTGCCGATCGTCCCGTTCACTTCGACAAGCTGGCGCGAGTTGTTGCGCGCGAAATTACGCCGGCGCTTGTCCAGTAAGCAAGTTATGGGGTTGAACGGCGGCGTCCCGCAATCGACGAGTGGCGTAGACTGCGAAGTATCGTAAAGGTGATAGAGCGTCTCGCGCGGCGCCACGCTGAAGGAGCCGTGGAGGAAGTTGCCGACATTGTACGGCAGTACGAGCTCGGGCCGCAGATCGACGCGCAGGCCGCTTGCCGACGCCTCGCTGAGGTAGTTCACTCCCGCCGCGCGCCAGCGAAACTCGAGCGGCGTGTTCCATAGCGGCTGAAGGCCGGTGTAGAGGAGCTGCGGCGTGCGCTGCAGCGTGCGGCTGTCCGGTTGGACGAAGTCCTGATAGAAGTCGAATTCGCCCTGCAGCGTCGAGTTGTCCCAGCCGCGAATGAAGCCCGCGCGCGACAGGCTGTAGCGCAGGGTCTTGATATCGCGTTCGCGGTCGAAGTCGAGATGCATGTTCTTCGTGAGCTCACGGACGAAGAAATCGTCACTGAACAGCGCCACGTCGGTGTACGTCGTCCAGTCCGAGCCTACCTGGCGGTGATTGCCGACGATGCTCCAGCGCTGCACCGGAATCACGTCGCAATTGGGCACGAACGGCGGCGGGGACTTGGCATTCGGTACGTTATTGCAGCCGGCGATCGTCTTATCGCCGATATCGCTGTCGGCATTGCTCCGGAACAGCTCGTTGAAGTATGACACCTCGATCTGCCCCTGGAAGTCCTTGCTGAACATCTTGCGGTATTCGCCGAGAAAACCGATCCGCGCGCCAGTCTCGACGTCGAAGGTCAGCGTCGCGTCGCTGCTCTTGTCGATCGCCCAGTAATACGGCTGCATGTAGCGAAAACCGCTTTTGCTCGACGTGCCGAACTCGGGAAACAGGAAGCCCGATTGCCGGTCGGTGTTTACCGGAAAAACCGCGTACGGAAAGTAAAACACCGGCACATCCTTGATGTAGAACGTGCCGCCCCGAATCACGCCGCTGCCTTCCCGCGTGACGTCCATCTGGTCGGCTCTGATTTTCCACGTCGGTGGCCCCGACTCGCAGAGGCAGGTGGTGAAAATGCCCTCGTCGAGGTGGTAGCTCTGGCCGCCGAGCTTCTGCATACGGCTGCCGTTCATCGTCAAATGGCCGCGCTCGAGGAACAGCTCGCCGTTCTCGATCATGCCCGTCTCGTTTTGGAGATTGAACTGCATGCGGTCGGCCTGGCGCACCTTCCACTCGGGGTCGTCGACCGAGACGTTGCCGGTCGCTTCCATGTCCTGCGTCTCGCGGTTAAGCGAGACCTGGTCGGCCCTGAGGGTCATCTCCTCGCGCTGGACTTCGACATTGCCTTGGCCTTCGAGCTGCTGGCCTTGATTGGATACGGAAAGAGAATCGGCCGTGACGTGAATTTGCTCCTCGGGCTTGGCCTCGCCGGCGCGCGGAGCTTGGGCTTGGGCGGCAAAAAGTCCGCGGCCTGGGAGCAGACTAAAGAGAATAAGAGCGCCGAAAACTGTTCTTAGAAATATGCGCATCGGGCGATGGAGAAGAACAACAACGGCTGCGAACGGCAAAATCCGACCCCCCCTTATATACAGGAGCGGGATGGTAGGCAACCTTTTTTTTGGCGAAACGCCGCGTGCAGCTAGGAAAGCGGGCCGCGGGGATTGTCGCGAGGCGGGGCGAGCGACATGACGGCCGATCTCACCTCGCCCAGGAAGTATAAGGAACCGGTGATGAGAACGACGTCTTCGGGCGACGCGCTTTGAATCGTTGTGAGGACGGCCTGGCGGGCGTCGGAAATGGCCTTGACGGGAATCGCTGCGGCCGCGCGCGCCGACGCGGCCATCTCCTCAGAATCGGCGCTGCGGTCCATGGCGACGCGCGTGAGAACGAACTCCCCCGCAACAGCCGACAGCTCGCGCAGCATCAGCCGCCAGTCTTTGTCCGCCATCGCGGCGAAAACGACCGTGGCCTTTTTCGCTCCGAGACGCTCGCGCATCTCGGCCGTGAGCGTCTTGATGCCTTCTTCATTGTGAGCGCCGTCGAGGATAACCGTCGGCCGCTCAAGCACGGTTTCGAGGCGTCCGGGCCAGAAGACGGTCGCCAACCCTTCGCGCATCGATGTGACGCTCACGGGGAACTCCGCGCGGGCGACCTCCAGCGCGCAGAGCGCGAGCGCCGCGTTCGACCTTTGGTGACGCCCCGCGAGCCCGAGAGAAACGTCGCTCAACGCGCCGTGCAGGCCGGAGTAGTCGAAGCGGCCGTCTGCTTTCTGGGATGCGGAGAAATCGCGCCCCAAAAAATAGCTCGCGGCCTGCTTGGCGTGCGCCGTGTCTTCGAACAGGCCCTGTATCTCCGGCGCGAAACGGCCGCCGACCAGCGGCACGCCGGGCTTGATGATGCCGCCTTTCTCGCGCGCGATCGAAAGCAGCTCCGAGCCGAGATAGGCTTCGTGGTCCTTGGCGATCGTTGTAATGATGCTGACGCATGAGGTCACGAAATTCGTCGCGTCCAGACGCCCGCCGAGTCCGACCTCCACGACCGCGACGTCGACGTTCCGCCGCGCGAAGTGGACAAACGCCATGACGGTGATGATCTCGAAAAACGTAAGACGGATGTCCGCGCCGGCCGTCCGCCGCTCGATCTCGTCCGCAAGCTCGACGACTTCCTCTTCTGAGATCTCCCGATCGCGGACGCGGATGCGCTCGGTGAACGAAGTGATGTGCGGCGACGTGTATAGCGCGGTGCGGTAGCCGGCGAGCGTGAGGATGCGGTGCAGCATCGCGGCTGTCGAGCCTTTGCCGTTGGTGCCGGCGATGTGAAACGACGGATAGCTCCGCTCGGGGCGGTCGAACAGCGTGAGCGCCCGGTCCATGCGGTCGAGCTTGAGATCGATCTCGCCGCCGCGAAGGTTATAGATGTAATCCAGAGTTTCCGCGTAGGAGCGCATGAGTAAAAGCAGTTTCGGGTTTCGAGTTGCGAGTCCGAGGCAAACCAAAAACTCGGAACTAGAAGCTCGAAACCGGGCGCCTAGCGCCCTTGATGCCGCGCTTTAGGCGCGCGACGAAAGCGCCGGCTTGCGACGCCTTGCGTCCGTTGCGCCCGGCGCGCTCGATGACGTCGATGAGCGCGCTGCCGACGACGGCGGCGTCGGCGAAGGCGGCGATGTGCGCCGCCTGCATCGGCGTCGAGATGCCGAAGCCGACCCCTATCGGCAGCCGCGTGTAGCGGCGGATGCGCGCGACCTGGGCCTGCAATTCGCCCTCGAGCGCGCGGCGCGCGCCGGTGACGCCGGTGACGGACACGTAATAGATAAATCCGCGCCCGAGCCGCGCGACCAGCTTGATGCGCTCATCGTCGCTCGTCGGCGCGAGGAGAAAGATCGTGCAGAGACCGCGTTTTTCCGTCTCGCGCCTGAGCTCGGCGCTTTCTTCAGGCGGCAGGTCGACGCAGAGGAGCCCGTCGACGCCGGCCGCCCGGGCGTCGGCCGCGAAGCGCCCGAGCCCGTAGTGAAAAATCGGATTGTAGTAGCCGAAGAGGATAATCGGCAGCTCGGATTCGCGGCGGAAACGCCGCACGAGCGCCAAGACATGCGGCAGCATCGTGCCTCCGGCGAGCGCGCGCTCGGACGCGCGCTGGATCGTGGCGCCGTCGGCCATCGGATCGGAAAACGGGACGCCGAGCTCGATCATATCGGCGCCCGCCGCTTCCAGCGCGCGGAGGATCTTGAGCGTCGTGTTGATCTCGGGATCGCCGGCGGTGACGAAGGGGATCAGCCCGGCCTCGCCGCGCGACTTGAGCTCAGAAAATTTTGCGTCGATGCGATTCATTTCAAATCAGTGTTGAGTTTTTAGTTTTGAGTTTTGAGTTGAAATTCAAAATTCAACACTCAACACTCAAAACTTTAGTTGTTCTCCAACCGTCCCCATGTCCTTGTCGCCGCGGCCGGAAAGATTGACGATGACGATCTGATTTTTTTTTAGCTTACGCGCGAGCTTCAGCAGCTCGGCGATTGCGTGGGCGCTCTCGAGCGCGGGGATAATGCCTTCGGTTCGGGAGAGCTCTTTCAGCGCCGCGAGCGCCTCGCGATCGGTCGCGCTGGAGAAGCGAATTCTCCCGGCGTCGCGCAGGTGGCTGAGCTCCGGTCCGACGCCGGGATAATCCAGTCCCGCCGCGATCGAATGGGTCTCGCGGACCTGGCCGTTCCGATCCTGCAAAAGATAGCTCTTGCTGCCGTGGAGCACGCCGACCTCGCCGCCGAGAATCGTCGCCGCATGACGGCCGGTGGAAATCCCCTGGCCCGCCGCTTCGACGCCGATCATGTTGACCCTGCGGTCGCGAAGAAACGGATAAAACAGGCCGATCGAGTTGCTGCCACCGCCGACGCACGCTACGAGATAATCCGGCAGCCGGCCTTCGGACGCGAGGATCTGCCGGCGCGCCTCCTTGCCGATGACCGACTGGAAATCGCGTACCATCATCGGATAGGGATGCGGGCCCGCGACCGAGCCGATGAGGTAATACGTCGTACGCACATTGGTCACCCAATCGCGCAACGCTTCGTTCATCGCGTCCTTGAGCGTATTGCTGCCCGATTCGACGACGCGCACTTTCGCGCCCAGAAGGCGCATGCGCAGCACATTCAGATATTGCCGCGCGACGTCTTCCTTGCCCATGAAAATTTCGCATTCGATGCCGAAGCGCGCGGCGACGGTCGCCGTCGCGACGCCATGCTGGCCGGCGCCGGTCTCGGCGATGATGCGCTTTTTTCCCATGCGGCGCGCGAGCAGGATCTGGCCGATGGTATTGTTGATCTTGTGCGCGCCCGTGTGGCAAAGATCTTCGCGCTTCAAATAGACGTGCGCACCGAGCTGCGCCGTCAGGCGCTCGGCGAAATAGAGCGGCGTCGGCCGTCCCGCGTACTCGTGCAGATAGGTCTCGAATTCGCGGCGAAAAGCCGGATCGCGGCGCGCCGCCGCATAGGCCTTTTCGAGCTCGATCAGCGCCGGCATCAGCGTCTCGGAGACGTAGCGTCCGCCGAAAACGCCGAAGTGGCCGCGCCGGTCAGGCGCTTTGGACGGCGCTGATGAATGCCTTGAGTTTTGCATGGTCTTTCACGCCCGGCCGGGCCTCGACGCCGGTGCACACGTCGACGCCGTAAGGCCGGACGAGCCTGATCGCCTCGGCGACATTGTCCGCGTTCAGCCCGCCGGCCAAAATTAATTTCTCTGCTTTAATTCCGTCAAGCCAGCTCCACGGAAACGGCGCGCCCGAGCCGCCGTAGCCCGGCGCCCACGAATCGACGAGATAATAATCCGCGGGAAAATCCGCCATCGACCGCAGCGACTCGCGGTCCTTGACGCGGAACGCTTTGATGACCTTCACGCCCCAGTTGCGGCAATACTCGGCCGGCTCCTCTCCGTGAAGCTGCACGCCGGAGAAGCCGTTTGCGCCGCCCGCGGCGAGAATTTCCCTGACGCGCTCCTTCGGCTCGTTGACGAACAGCGCGAATTTGCCGATCCCGGCGGGCAGCCGCGCGATCATCTCGTGCGCCTTCTCCGCCGTAATGCAGCGCGCGCTCGGCGGGTAAAAATTAAAGCCGAGATAGTCGGCGCCGAATTCAATCGCGGCGAGCGCGTCTTCCATGTTCGTAATGCCGCAGACTTTGATCTTAACCATAAAAACAGGCACGAGGCATGAGGCAACAGGCGCGAGGAAGAGAACGCGACTGCTTATTCCCTCTCGCCTCTCGCCTTTCGCCTCTCGCCTAACATTTCTTTCAGCTTCGCCCCCGGTTTGGGCGCGCGCATGAGCGTCTCGCCGACGAGAAAAGCGTGCGCGCCGAGCGCTTCGATGCGCTCGAGGTCTGCGGAATCGCGAAAGCCGCTCTCGCAAACCACGGTGACGCCGGCGGGGACGAGCGGCAGCAGTTTTTCGGTCGTCTCGAGTTTCACCTCGAAGGTTTTCAAGTCCCGGTTGTTGATGCCGATAAACCGTGCGCTGGCTTCGACCGCTGTTTCCAATTCCTTTTCCGTATGCACTTCGACCAGAACATCGAGGCCGAGCTCCATCGCCTGAAGCGCCAGCTCTCTCACCTGCTTTAAATCCAGCAGCGCGACGATCAAAAGGATCGCGTCGGCGCCGAAGCTCCGCGCCTCGATCACGTGATAGCCGTCGAGCGTGAAATCCTTCCGCAAGAGCGGCAGCGTGACCGCCTCCTTGATCGCCGCGAGATAATCGAGGCTGCCCTGAAAATATTTTTCCTCCGTCAGCACCGAAAGCGCGCTCGCCCCGTTGGCGGAGAAGTCGCGCGCGATGTTAACCGGGTCGAAATCGCTGCGGATCATGCCCTGCGACGGGGAGGCGCGCTTCACCTCGGCGATGATGCGGCGCGATTTTCCCCCGACGGCGGCGGCGAAGCCGCGCGTCGGGCGCGCAAACCACGGCCGGTCTTTGAGCGCCGCGACCGGCGTCTTCATCCGCCGCGCCGCGAGATCATCTCTGACCTGAGCTGCGATGTCTTCGAGGAACATGATTATAGCTTTCAGCGATCAGCGGTCAGCGCTCAGCTAAGAACACGGCTTCTAAGCTAAGTATTCGTCATCTCCACGAGCCGCGCGAGCTTCTCCTGCGCCTTGCCGGAGTCGATCGACTCGGCGGCGAGCTTCATCCCCGCGGCGATCGACGGCGCCGCCTCGCCGACGTAAAGCGCCGCACCGCTGTTCAAAACAACGATATCGCGCCGCGGCCCTTTCTCGCCCGCGAGCACTTTTTTCAAAATCGCCGCGCATTCCTGCGGCTCGCCGCCGTGCAGGTTTTCGAGCTTGCACGGCTTCAGGCCGACTTCTTCGGGCGTAAATGTAAAAGTCCTGACCCGGCCGTCGCGCAGCTCGGCGACGCGCGTCGGCCCGCAGAGCGACAGCTCGTCCATGCCTTCGAGGCCGTGAACGACCATCGCGCGCTTGGTGCCGAGATTCTTGAGCACGTGCGCGATCGGCTCGGTCAGCGCGCCGTCGTAAATGCCGGTCAGCTGGTGGGTCGCGCCCGCGGGATTCGTGAGTGGCCCGAGCACGTTGAAGATCGTGCGGATGCCGATCTCGCGGCGCGGCTGGACCGCATATTTCATCGCTTCGTGCAGCATCGGTGCGAAGAGAAAGCCAACGCCGATCTTGTCTATGCATTCCTCCACTTTTTCCTTGGCGGCGTCGACCTTGACGCCGAGCGCCGCCAGGCAGTCGGCGCTACCCGACTGGCTCGAAACCGAGCGGTTGCCGTGCTTGGCGACCGTGAGTCCCGCGCCGGCGACGACGAACGTCGACGCCGTGGAGATGTTGAACGTGCCCTTCTTGTCACCGCCGGTGCCGACCACGTCGAGCACGAGATCGGCCTTCACCGCGACGCGGTTCACCTTCTCACGCATCACGCGCGCCGCGCCGGTGATCTCCTCGACCTTCTCGCCTTTCATCCTGAGCGCGGTTAAAAAAGCGGCGACTTGGAGCGGCGTCGCCGCGCCGGTCATGATCTGGTTCATCGCGGCGACGGTCTCCTCCTCGGTAAGGTCGACGCGGTCGACGACTTTCGCGATAGCTTCTTTGATGTCCATATCACGGCTCCTAGCTGGGAAGCTTTCAGCTCCGATTTGCTGATTGCCGACGGCTGATAGCCTCTTGGCTGGTCACTTGCTTACGGCGATCGCCTTGGGGAAATCCTCCTTAGCCTGTAGCTGCTCGAGATATTCCTTCGCCTGTGCGCGCGCCGGAAAATGACCGATGCGGACGCGGTACCAATCACGCCCTTTAAGGTTGGCGGTTACGACGTAAGCAGCGTAGCCCTTCTGTTTCAGCCGCTCAACCAGCCGCTGTGCCGAGCGTTCGTCGGGAAAAGCGTTGACCTGGACGGTCCAGTCGCGCGGCGCGTCGCTTTTCGCCGTATCGTCTTCTGCGGCCTTCGACGCCGTCTCCGTCTTTTCTTTCACTTCTTTTTTCTGCGCCGGAGCCGCATCGCCGGCCGTCTTAGTGTTTTTGGTCTCCTTTGCCGGCTTGGCGTCCGCGGATTCTTTTTTCTCAGGCTTGATCTCTACAACCGGCTTCGCATCCGCATTCGCGCTTTTCTCCGCAGCCGGCAGTTTCGCCGGCGGCGGGGCGCTCGCGC
>DASWZY010000394.1:0-2628 GCA_036407055.1 Binatia bacterium | reverse complement strand
CCGCTCTGGGAACGCACGGGGCGGGGAGCGACAAGCCTCACGTCGGTCAGTCTGGGAATGTGCACGGCGACGGCGCTCGGGCTCGCCCTGCCGCACCGGAAAGTCATCGCGCTCGATTCCGACGGCAACTTGATCCTCAATCTTTGCAGCTTGGGGACGGTCGGGAACGAGAGGCCGAAGAACCTCTCGATTATCGTGTTCGACAACGGCAATTATTTGTCCGGCGGTCCCGGCAAGGGAAAACCCGGCATGCCGACGGCGACCGCCGGCAACATGGATCTCGCGACGGTCGGCCGGGGCTGCGGCATCGAGAAGGCGGCGACCGTCACAAGCGAAGCGGAATTCAAAGCCGCCGCCGAGAAAGCCCTCAAAGAGGACGGGCCTTCGCTGATCGTTGCGAAAATCGACCAGGTCGACGTGCGGCAAACGAAGAATTTCCGCGAAGATCGCGGACCGGGGCAGGACACGAGAGAAAATAAGTATTCGTTCGCGCGGCATATCGAGCGGCTGGAAAACATCAAGATCCTCAAGAGAGGGGGCGGTTAACCGTGGCGCGAGCTCATCTAAGAAAAGCGATTGCGCTTTGTCTTTTCGTCTGGACCGCGTGGGCGGCGCCTTCAGTTGCCGCTCCCTGGCGCACCGGCGTGCCGAGCCCGTCGGCGAGCTACTTTCCCGCGATCGTGGCTTTGAAAATGGGATTCTTCGCCGATGAGGGCGTGCCGGCGGAATACATCACGATGAAGCCGTCCATCATGCCTGCGGCCTTATTGAATGGAGAAATCCAGGGCACGACCGCCACCGGCACGGCGGCGAGCGCCAACCTGAAAGGCCTGCCGTTCAAGATCGTCATTTTCTTTTCCACCAAGCTCATGGATTCGCTCGTGACGAAGCCGCAAATCAAGAGTGTGGCCGAGCTGCGCGGGAGGATCGTCGGCGTCGACACCTTCGGCGCCAGCACCGACGTGATCACGCGCCTGGTCTTTCAGAAGTACGGGCTCGATCCCGCGCGCGACGTCAAGATTCTCGCCACCGGCGACGAGTCGATCAGGTTGGAGCAGTTGAAACTCGGACAGATCGACGCCGCGATGCTCGGCCCGCAGGGGGTCGTAGCTGCCAAGCGCGCCGGACTGCGCTCGCTGGTCGACGTCGCAGATGAAATCGAGCTCCCGTTCGTCGGCATGGCGACGACCACGAAAATCATCGACCAGCAGCGCGGCGAGCTGAAGAAGGTGCTGCGCGCCAATCTGCGCGGCATCCGTTATTCCATCGATCCCAAGCGGCGGGATTCCGTCGTCACCATCATGAAGAACTGGCTGAAGCTCGATCAGGAGACAGCCGAATACACCTACGGCATCTATCTCAAGGGAGCTTCCAAGGACGGCACGCTCAGCCGCGCCGGCATGGAGGCGCTGCTGGCCGAGCGCAAGCGGCAATTGAAAGTGACCGACGAAGTGCCGCTGGACAGGGTCTTCGACTTCAGTTTGGTCGAGGAGATTAACCGCGAGCTTAAATAGCTGAGAAGAAAGAAATGGTCGGGGCGACTGGATTTGAACCAGCGACTTCACGGTCCCGAACCGTGCGCTCTACCAAGCTGAGCCACGCCCCGATCGCATTAATGTTACACGCCGAGAGACAATAATCAAATCGCCTTTCAGCCGATTTACCCGCCGACAGCCGCGCGCATTTTTTTAATCGTCGCGGCGTAATCCGGTGTCTTGAAGATGCCCGAGCCGGAGACGATCACTTCCGCGCCGGCTCTGACGACGATATCGATATTGTCGGCCTTGATCCCGCCGTCGGCCTCGATCAAAACCGGCAGCTTGCGCGCCGCGACGAGCTTGCGCGCCTGCTCGATCTTCGGCAGCACGTCGGCGATGAACGCCTGGCCGGCGAAGCCGGGAAACACCGTCATCATGAGAATCATGTCGACGTGATCCAACAGCGGCTCGACTTTCTCCAGGGGCACGTCGGGATTGACGGCGATGGAAGCTTTCGCGCCGAGGCTGCGAATTCGCTGTAAAGTTTTCGTAGGGTCGGGGCAGGTGTCGGGGTGGACCGAGACCCAGTTCGCGCCGGCCTTGATGAACTCCGGCGCGTACTTGTCCGGGTCGGTGATCATCAAGTGCACGTCGAGGGGAACGCGCGCCGCCTTGCGCACGGCTTCGACGACGAACGGGCCGATCGTAAGGTTGGGGACGAAGTGGCCGTCCATGATATCGACGTGCAGCCAATCGGCGCCGGCGTCCTCGACCTTGCGGATCTCCTCGCCGAGGCAGGTGAAGTCGGCCGACAGTATCGAAGGGGCGATTTTCATCTCAGGCCTTTCTCATGCGTGCGGCGAAAAAGCCGTCGCTGTCGTCGCGATGGGGCAGCGCCATGAAATACTTTCCGCGCGTCATTTGTTTCGCGGTCTCGGGCAAAAATTCCGCCGCGTCTTCCAGAGTGTATTCCTTGTGGCGCCCGAGGAAATCCTCCACGACGTCCTCGTTTTCCTCGCGCGTCAGCGTACACGTGGAATAGACCAATGTGCCGCCGGGTTTCAAGTACGCCGAGACGCGCTCCAGAATTTTCTTCTGGAGCTGGCTGAGCCGCCGTATGTCGGCTTCCGACTTCAGCCACTTCGCCTCG
>DASWZY010000393.1:0-21844 GCA_036407055.1 Binatia bacterium | reverse complement strand
CCCGCCCAATGTTTGCGGATCGCCACGTCGGAAAGCGCCGGCAGATACCGGCGGATCTTCTCGAATAAAATTTCCGCCACCGCCTCATCCGTCTGCGCATCGCACGGCGCCATCTCCTCCTGATCGCACGGACAGAGCAGCAAGCCGCCCGAGTCGGGCCGGAAATAAAATTCGTGCGTGACGTCCCAGACAAACGGCCACTTCCTGTCGACCGATGCGATGGGGCTCGTCACGTATAAATGACGGCGGCACGGATGGAGCGGGGCGTCGATCGCCCCGGCGAGGCCGGCAACGGTAAGTGCCCACGGACCCGCGGCGTCGACGACCTTCTCCGCCTTGATGGCGCCGTCGTCGGTGACGACTCCGGCGACTCGCCCGCCGTGGACGTCGATCGCGCGCACCCGCGAGCGATAGCGTATCTCGGCGCCGGCCGAGCGCGCGGCTTTGAGATAGCCGGTGAGCAGCGCGTGGATATCGACGACGCCGTCGGTCGCGGACCAGACCGCGCCTTCGAACTCCGCGCCTTCAAGCGGCGGGACGTGTGCAACGGCGCGCTCGCGCGTCCAACACTCGGCCGACATGCCGAGGCCGCGCGCCGTCTCCGCATCGCGCGCGAGCCGCCGCCAGCCTTCGCCGGAGGCCAGCAGCAGCGATCCGTTCGGCTCGAAGCGCGGCGACTCGGGAAAGTCCGCCGGAGGCGAGCGAAGGAACGCCGCCCCCTCCTCGGTCAGCTTCGCGAGCGCCGCGTCGGCGACGACCTGCCGCACCATGGAGGCGTTGCGGCCGGAGGAATGCACTCCCGGAACCGCCTCCTGCTCGAGGATGACGATATCCCGCGCGCCGTTTCGCGTCAGGTGATAGGCGGTCGCCGCGCCGGCGAAGCCGGCGCCGATGATAACGCAGTCGGCGGTAGTGCGATTTGCCATTATTCTACTCGGGAGGGAAGATCCGTTTACCCGTGCCATCTTCTTCCAAGACGATAGCTTTGGTGGGGCATACCTTGGCGGCCAGCACGATCTTCTCGTCGCTGTCGCCCTTGGGATCGGCGACGACCGAGATGAATTTCTCGTCGAGCTGGAAAACTTTGGGCGCCGCCTGCACGCATTTGCCGTAGCCTTCGCATTTCTCGCGCACCACCGTGATCTTCATGTCTCCCTCCTCCTCCCCTTTTTTCTATCCTATTAAGACGCTTTCAGCCAGTCCGGCGGCCGGCGCGTAAGTTGCGGACCTTGTTCGCTTTAACGCTATTTGCATCCAGCAACAACTGCGCTATAGTGTCACTGATGAGAGTCCACCGCTACACAGAGTGGGACGGCACGCAGCAGATTCGCTTTCCCACCTCGGAGGACCTTCTCAAACATCTCTCCGACAATTTCCTCGAAGAAGAAGGCGTCCGCCGCGCGCTGCGCGACTTGATGCGCCGCGGCGTCTCGTCCGAAGACGGGCTGCGCTCCGTCAAAGGACTGCGCGATTTCCTGCGCGACGCCGAGGACAAAAAAAAGGAGCTTCTGGAAAAGTATTCGCCGGAATCTTTCAAGCTTACGCCCGAAGAAGCTAAAGCGCTCAGCGAAAAGCTCAACAGCCTGGCGGAGAAGCTCGAAGCGTACCAAGAGAAAATGCGCAACTTCATGGAGCGGCTTTCCGGCCGCTACGCGCAGAACATGGACGAGCTCTCGCGCAAGATGCAGGAGGGCTTCCAGCGCTACCAGGAGCTGCGCGACCGGCTGAAGGACCAGATCGCGCAGCGCAAGATGAAGCGCCCGCAGGACATGACCGGCCAGGGGCATCAAAACCTCATGGAGATGCTCGAGCGGATGAACAAGCTGCTCGAGGACGAGAACTTTCTCAAAAACCTTCCGAACATGCTCGACGCGGCGGTCGAGGACATCGACAATCTGCTGGAGAATTTGAGCTCGATGTCCGAGGAGCAGCTCGGCCAGCTGAGCGAGGCGCTGAGCCAGATGGAGCAGCTCCAGGAGCTGCTGAACCAGTATCCGTTCCAGGGCTCGCAGCGCATGGGCATGGGCGAAGCCGGCCAGGTGCTCGGACAGCTCCGCAGGCTCGAGCAATTTATCCGCTGGGGGCAGCGCGGCATGGCGGACATCGCGGACGTCAACCTCGACGAGATCCGCGAGCTCTTGGGCGACGAGGCCTACGAGCAGCTCAAGTACCTAAAGGGTATCGAGCGCATGCTCGAAGAAGACGGCTATCTCGTCCGCACCGGCCAGGGGCTGCGCTTGAGCCCCAAGGGGATGCGAAAAATCGGCGACAAGGCGCTCCGCGAAATCTTCCAGATGCTCAACCGCAACCGCTGGGGAGACCACAACACGGTCGTCAAGGGGCTGCACGGCGAGACGCTCGAGGAGACGAAAAAATACGAGTACGGCGACCCGATGAACGTCAACATCGGCGAGACGCTCATGAACGCGCTCGAAAGCGGTGGGCGCAGCGTGCCGCTGAAAGTCGGCCCCCACGACTTCGCCGTCCATCGCCAGGAATTCTCCACCGACTGCGAGACGGTTCTGCTGATCGACGTGAGCTATTCGATGCTCATGAACGACGCGCTGCACGCGGGAAAAAAGGTCGCGCTCGCGCTGCACCGGCTGATCGAGACGAAATATCCCCAGGACGTGCTCCATCTGGTCGCGTTCCGCTCGAATGCCAAGGTCATCCGCGCGCAGGATCTGCCGTCGATCGTCGCCATCACCTACTTCATGGAGCACGGCACCGACATCAAAGAGGCGCTGCGCTTCTCGCGGCAAATCCTCGGCGCGCAGAAAGCGAGCAACCGCCAGATCATTCTCATCACCGACGGCGAGCCGACGGCGGTGACGCTCGACCGCGGCGGCCGGCTTCACAGCGGCTGGGGCTCGGCGCTGCTGCACGAGAGAATCGTGCAGGAGACGCTCAAGGAAGTCCGCCGCTGTACGCAGAGCGGCATCAAGATCAACACGTTCATGCTCGGCACGGATTTCTACCGCCGCGGCTTCATCGATCAGCTCTCGCGCCTGAATACCGGGCGCGTTTTCTATACCTCGCCCGACCAGATCGGCAACTACATCGTCGTCGACTACATCGCCAACAAGCGCAAGCGCATCGGCCGGCAGTAAGCAATCGCTGCCATGGAATAAAAAAGGGAGGAGGCGCGAGCCTCCTCCCTTTTTATTTTTGACCAGCTCAGCGAGGACTAATCGTCCGGGGAGGTCTCTTCCCGCATCACCCGCTCGGCGTGCGCCTCGTCTGCCTGATCGCAGGGGCCGGAATAATCGATCCAGTCCTCCCACTGCGGCGTCATCTGGTCCTCGTTGTTGCCCGACGGCTTGTCGTTGTCGGGGGCCGGGATTTTGATGTTGCAGTAGTTGTCCGGCACGACCGTGGCCTTCGGATTTTCATCCGCCGGGCTCCACTCGCTCTGGGCCGCGACGGGCGTGGCCTGAAGGGCGAGGACGGCGGCGAATCCCACGGCGTAAAGAATGTTGGTCTTTTTGTTATAGGTCATTGAAATTCTCCTAAAGCTTGCGGCGTCAGCCGAAAGCGATCTCGTGACGGGCGGGCGCGTTGCGCACGGACCCATCGATTAATAATTTTCCGCGAAAAAGTGACGAGCGACCCGGGAGCGGATCAGAGGTTCAGGACCGAGAGGAATAGATTCGTGGAGACTTTCTGCACCGGTGCGAAGCCCTCGCATGAGGCGAGAAAAAAGCCGGCGCCTCGGAGGCCGTTGCGCGGATTTTTTGGCGACAAGTAGCGCGCGGGCTGGCGCACGCCGTCGGACGGCGCGGCGCTTTCAACACAGACGCTGCGCTTGAGCGGCCGGTGCTGACTTACCGGCGCGCGGCCATTTTCGGCGGCGCGGGAAGCGATGGAGTCGTATCGCCCCAGCACCGAGCGGCCGCTGTGCGCGCAAACAAGCGCGACGCCGAAGAAAAGCACAACGACGAGCGCGGCGATCGGTTGTTTCGCCAGCATGTTTTCAGAGTAAACCGTTCGTTTCCAAAGTCAACGGTTTCGAAAATTAAAAGAATATTAAAAAATCTATCAGCCGCGGATGAGGAAATTGAGGCCGGCGATCAGGAGCGCCGCCTCGACGAGCAGGAAAAAAACGGTCTCCGGCAGGCGATCCAAGAGCTTTTTGCCGGCGTAAGATCCCGCGATCATCACCGAGCCCAGGACGAGACCGACGGCGAGGCCGCGCGCGCTCAACACCGACGTGCTGCCATAGACGGCGACTTTGGTGACGTGCATGACGACGGTCGCAAGCGCTTCGGTGCCGATCAGCGCGCCTTTGACGAGCCCGTAGGCGAGAAAGAAAGGGATCATGATCGGCCCGACGCTGCCGAGCAGCGCGGAGAGAAAGCTAAAGACCGCGCCGAGGATCGCGAAGCCGCGGAGCGGCACGCGCAGCGCCGCGGCGCTGCCGAAATGCCGGTACAGCACCACCGCGATCAGGAAGACGCCGAGCAGGCGCGTGAGGAACGACAGCGGCGCGGACGCGAACAATAATCCGCCGGCGACCGCCGCGGGAACGCCGCCGAGCGCGAACCAGCCGACGACCTTCAGGTCGACCTCGTGCCGGTTGAAGACGACCCGGCTCAAGTTGCCGATGAGCTGCGCGACGGTGAGAATCGGGATCGCGTCGCGAATGCCGAAGAGCACGACGAGAAACGGCAGCAGCACCGCGGCGCCGCCGAAGCCCGCGACCGCCGCGAGCGTCGAAGCCAGGAAAGCGCCGCCCCCGAGCAGCAGCAGATCGGCCAGCGGCAGCCCGAGCGGCATTTTACTTTTCGTCGATGAGCGCGAGCACGCCCGTGTAGGCGAAGAGGTGGTTTTTCCGCCCGAGCGGCCCGATCTCGAAGCCGCCGAAGACGCCGATGAGCGGAAAATCGCCGAGGCTTCTATGAATGAACGCGCTGTCGATATCTTCCATACCGTAAAGCGCTTTGCCGCGCGCGCAGCAATTGAAGTAAAGCCCGAACGCCGGCGGCTTCGTGAGCGCAGCGGCGCGCCGCTCGAGCATCTGCTCCAGGTCCTCGCGCGCCCGCTCGCCGTCGCGCAGCGTGAACCACAGCCGCTCGCCCTCGAAGATCTCCTCCGCGACCGCGATGATGCCGCGCGCCGGATCGAGGCCGATGATATTGCGCACGAGGTATTCGCCCGGCGCGAGCTCGTTCTTCGCGCGGTCCGCGGGCAGGCCGACGAAAATAAAGGCGAGCGCGCGCCCGAGATTTTCGAGCAGCGGCCCCTTGACCACGCTCGCGAACGCCTCGAACGCCGGGCGGTGATCGATCTCGAGAATCAGGTTGCCCTCCGTCTTGGTGATCGTCATCGGCGGCGTGATCGGGCGGCAGCCCTGCGTGATGTCGATCGCCGCGGAAAATCCGCCGCTCATCGAGAAGCCGGCGAGGGCGTTGCTCGCGACCGTGTCGCCGCAGAGCTGGAAGGTCTTGCCGAGCGTGCCGTTCTCCGCCGAGCCGGCGCCGACCATCGGAACGAAGCCCGCCTCCTCGGCGCCGCGAAAAAGCGCGCGCGCCTCGACGTTGTACGCGTCGGGAAACGCGACCAGCAGCGATTCCTTGCCGGGGGGATTTGCGCGCGCGATCTCCATGCCGATGCGCCCTTCGTGGGCGCGCAGCGGCCGGTGCAGAAACGGCTGGAATGCGATGTTGTCGCAGGACAGCGCGAGAACCGCCAGGCCGGCGCGTCCCTCGACCTCGCCTTCGCCGGTGAGGACGCCCGCACCGCTGGAGCCGACGACCGAATCCGTTTTTGTCGTGCGCCGGAGCGCGGCGGCGAGCCGATCGGCCGCCGGCGCGTGATCGGCGGTGAAGAAAACGAGCGCCAGGTCGGCGCGGTCGATGCCGGCCTGCTGCATCGCCCGAGCCGCGGCGTCTTCCGCCGCCCGCTCGGTGGCGGGATTTTTCGACAGCCCCACGCCCGCGCGAATCATGGAGTCACTGTAGTGGAGAATGCGCGAGGCGGTCAAGGCGGAGTTGAGCTAGTGTTATGTGAGCTTTTCCGCTCTTAGATAAATAAGATATATTGCCGACGGCTACACTATGCAGCCTTTCAAAATCGTATCCGGCTATTTACCTGCAATCGATCGATGGCCCCATCACGCGGAGAAATGCGGCTTTGAGCAGCGCATCGCATTCGTTATGGAAAGCTATGATCCGACGAGACCGGATGCTTTCTTCGATTCTCAGCTTTATGTCGGATTAGTGGGCGCGGTTTTTCATGTGCTGGGAGCAAATCGCATCCGCGCCACGACGCGGATGTTGCGCCTTGGAATACGAAATCGCGATAGAGAAATAGAGTTTCACGACGCTGACACCATGGGAAAGGTTTTTGAGAATGTCCCCGAGATTGAAAAAGAGCCGTTCGATTATCTATTTTTCTTCAAGGACTCTACGATTATCGGCGTTATGGTATCCGAGCCGTGGGCGCGGGTCGGCGGACCCGAGCTCTACCATGATTCCTATACCCAGGCGCTTTTTACCGCCGCAGATGTTTCCGAGCGCGTGATTACCGCGGCGGAAAAATATTCGACTGAAAACGGTGTTGAGATCTCGGAGGTTTGTCATTTGCAGGGTTCCGCCACACCGACAATCCTAGGCAGAGTTAGAAGAGCGTTCGGGACGTTTCGAGAAAGCAAATCTAAAGATAAAAGACGCTACGGCGCCATCGTCCTTACGGCTGACGGTTTCGCTGTTTACAAGGACGGCGTCGTGGTCATGCAGGTATGCTTGAATGATGCCGTTGAGATCGTGGCCTTTAAACGCGACCGTTTCGTCGTGGATCTAATTTGTTTTGCCTTTCATACGGCGGACAGCACTTTCGAAGTAAACGAGGATATGGAAGGCTTTCCGAAGCTGGAGGAACGGCTCAGAGAAAGACTTCCGACCTTTGACACGCAGTGGTACGCGAAGGTTTTTCAGCCAGCCTTCGCAACTAACATGACCACTATTTATCGCAAGGCTGTCACTGGAGAGAAATAGCGCGCATCGCCCGCGACTCCGCGCGAACCCCTACCCCATCATCATCCCGCACAGCGGGCGGATATCTTCCAGCGTCTCCAGCCCCTCGATCGCTTCCATGGCGCGCCGCACAGCGCCTTCGTCGAGAACCCGGCGCGCACACTCGGTGAATTTCGCCCGGCGCTCGTCCGCCGTCATCGGCAATTCCGGGCCGCCCTTGGCGTGCTCGGCGGCGCGCGAATGCATCGCGCCGTTCTTCAAGCGCACCGTGACCCGGCAGGGCCGGCCGCCGGCGTTGCTCTTTTTCAATTTATTGTCGAGCTTCATGTCGACTCTTTCCGCGAGGCGCAGCACGGCGCCGTCGCGCACCGCCTCGTCGGTGAACGCGTCGAGCGAGACATGGCCGTCGATGAGCGCGCGCGCGAGCACATAGTTCATGGAAAATTTTCCCTGGATGCCGTTTTGCGGGATGCGAAAGGCGATCCGCTCGAACGTGTGCTGCGTGACGTCGACCTCGATCGCCTCGACCGCCTCGGCCGTAATCCCATGCTCCGCGCGCAAATCCAATAGCGCGCCGATTGCCTGATGTGTCAAGCCGCCGCAGGGATACGGCTTGATGCGGATGCCTTCGGTTGCGAGCGCGTAGCTCTCGCCCAGCTCGGCGAGCGGTTTCTCGTCCGGCGGCATGCGATAGAACATCTCGCAGAGGCCGACGGACGCTTCGATGGCGCGCGCGTTGGCGGTATAGCCCGCCTCAGCGAGGTGCGCCGCCAGGATGCCGTTGCGCGCCCCGGCGCCGACGTGCAGCGGCTTCGTCATCGTGCCGAAGTTGCACACGACGCCGCCCGCCATCGACGCCGTGATGCCGAGCGCCATCTCGATGCGCGGCGGGTCGAGGCGCAGGAGCTTGGCCGAGGCCGCCGCCGCGCCCAGAGCGCCCAGAATCCCCGGGGCGTGCCAGCCGTCTTCCGCCGTATCGCGGAGCGCGAAGACGAGCTTGGCGGTGGTCTCGAAGCCCGCGACGTAGGCTTCGATAATCTGCCGGCCGCTCGCGCCCAGCGATTCGCCCAGCGAGAAAATCGCCGGCAGGATCGGCGCCGTAGGCTGGCCCATCATCGTGAAGCTGTGATCGAAATCGAGCGCGTGGGCCGCCACGCCGTTGGCGAACGCCGCCGCGAGCGCCGACGACCGAAAGCCCTGCCCCCACACGCTGGTCTCCTCGACCGCGCGCTCGCGGCGCGCGATCCCGGCGGCGATGCCGGCGCATTCGTCGCGGCTCCCCGCGAGCGCGACGCCGAGACAATCGAGCGCCGCCGCCTTGGCGTTCTCCAGCGCTTTCGGCGGCATGGCTTCGTATCTCGCGCTGGCCACGAACTCGGCGATTTTTTTCGTTACGTCCATCGCAAAATCCTCCGTTCGCAATGGAAAGCTATGCGATCGACGGGAGCGGTGTCAATGCGGAGGCAGGCGGATCGAAAATACAGGGCACGGCACGCCGTGCCCCTACAGGAAAGAACGCCAAGAATTTCTTGTGTCATCCTGCCCTTCGTCTGTCATCCTGAGCGAAGCGAAGGATCTCTCCGGAGAGATTCTTCGGCTGCGCCCTCAGAATGACAAACACCCTGCGCCCTCCCGTGTAGGGGCACGGCGTGCCGTGCCCTCTTCGACCCGATTTCGGTTTTCGCCCGAGTTTGCTATATCCAAAGCATGCGCATCGTGCAGATTCCGCTGCTGCGCGACAACTACGGCTATCTCGCCGTCTGCGAACAGACCGGCGCGGCCGCGGTGATCGACCCGTCCGAGGCCGACCCGGTGCTGGAGCGCATCGATAAGGAAAAGATCGACGCGAAGGCGATCCTCAACACGCACCACCACCGCGACCACACCGGGGGCAACGCCGGCATCCTCGAGCGCCAAAAGCTCGAGGTCTACGGCCACAAGAGCGACGCCCAGCGCATCCCCGGCATCACCCGCCCGGTCGACGAGGGCGACGCGGTCTCGATCGGCAAAGAGCGCGGGCGCGTCTTTTTCATCCCCGGCCACACGACCGGCCACGTGGCGTATCTTTTCGGCAAGAATCTATTCTGCGGCGATACGCTCTTCACCGCCGGCTGCGGGCGGCTCTTCGAGGGCACGGCCGAGCAGATGCTCGACTCGCTGAAAAAATTGCGGGCGCTGCCCGCCGACACGCTCGTCTACTGCGGGCACGAGTACACGGAAAATAATTTGAAGTTCGCGCTCACGCTCGAGCCGAATAACCGCAAGCTCGCCCAGCGCATGGAGCGCGTGCGGGCGGCGCGCGAGGCCGGCCGCTCGACGGTGCCGGCGACCATGGCCGAGGAGATCGAGACCAACCCGTTTCTCCGCTGGGACAGCGCGGAGCTGCGGGACAATCTGCGCAAGCGGTTTCCGGACTTGCAGTTGAATCCGGTCTCGGTGTTCGCTAAAGTCCGGCAGTTGAAAGACGAGTTCTAGCGAGCGCCGCCGGCGAGCGCCTTCCAAGGAGGTCGGGATGTCCAAACTGACCCAGCTCTGTTACCTCGTCCCGCTGAGACTCTGGATCGGCTATTACATGCTCCAGCAGGGGTCTAGGAAATTTAATGCGAAGTTTCCCCAAGGCGACTGGATCGGCCGGCAGATCGGCGACGTCAACACGGTCGAGACTTTCGACTGGTACAAAAATTTTCTCGTCAACACCGTCGCGCCGCACAAGGAGCTCTTCGGCCAGCTCGTCATGTACGGCGAGCTCGCCGTCGGCGTCTGCGTGATCCTGGGGCTCCTCACGCGCTACGCCTCGATCGTCGGGCTGTTCATGATGGCGAATTATTTCTGCGCCATCGGCTGGCCCAAAGGCGGCGCGCCGCAGGCGCAGCAGATCACCTTCGCGGTCTCGTTTTTGGTTTTCATTCTGGCGAGCCCCGGCCGCGTCTTCGGGCTCGACGCGATGTTATTCGGCCGCGGCGGAGGAGCGCCGCCGAAGCGACCGGAGCGCCGGCCGTAATTTAAGCTATGGCATTACCCGGCTGGGCAACCACCGAAGGCACCGCCGCCTACAAAGAGCGATTTCTCGACCGCATCCCCGGCGACCACTATCGCCTGTCGAACGGCTTGTGGTTTTCGTCGATCGGCATCGGCACCTATCTCGGCAATCACGACGAGAAAGCGGACGAGCTCTACCGCGGCGCGGTCGAGCGCAGCGTCGAGCTCGGCTGCAACGTGATCGACAGCGCGATCAACTACCGCTTCCAGCGGAGCGAGCGCGCGATCGGCAAGGCGCTCGGCGACCTCGCCGCCGAGGGCTTCGACCGCCGCGGTATCGTGGTCGCGACCAAGGGCGGCTACCTCCCCTTCGACAACGTGCCGCCCGGCGACATCAAGAGCTACTTCGTCGATACTTTCGTCAAGACCGGCGTCGCGACGCCCTCGGACCTCGCTGCCGGCTGCCATTGCATGACGCCGGCTTATCTGCTCAACCAGCTCGACGCGAGCCGGAAGAATCTCGACCTCGAATGCGTCGACATCTACTACGTGCACAACCCCGAGACGCAGCTCGCGCAGATCGCGCCGGTCGAGCTCAACCGCCGCTTGCTGAAGGCCTTCGAGGCGCTCGAGGGCGCGGTCGCCGCGGGCAAGATCCGCATGTACGGCATCGCCACCTGGAACGCCTTCCGCGAAGACGGCGGCGCGAAGGATTATCTCTCGCTCCCCGAGGTGATCGAGATCGCGCGCGCCGCCGGCGGCGACCACCATCATTTCAAGGTCATCCAGCTGCCGCTCAACCTCGGCATGGTCGAGGCGCTCACCAAGCAGAACCAGATCGTGCAGAAAGAGCACCTCTCGACGCTCGAAGCCGCGCAGGCGCTCGGCATCACCGTCATGTGCAGCGCGTCGATCTACCAGGGCCAGCTCGCGAAGAACCTGCCCGACTTCGTCGGCGAGGTCTTCACCGGCCTTAACACCGACGCGCAGCGCGCGCTGCAATTCGTCCGCTCCACCCCCGGCGTCACCACCGCGCTCGTCGGCATGAAGCAGATCGCGCACGTCGAGGAAAATCTAAAGACCGCCGAAGTCTCGCCGGCCTTGTGGGAGCAGTACGGAAGATTGTTTAAGGCGGGGTGAGAAAACGTTGATGGCTCTCTTCTCGCATTAAAACACCTAGCTTTCAAACCAGCGCTCCGCTTTGGCAACTTGACCAACCGCGATTATCTTTTTCGCTACAGAGCTTCTACATTTTGCTTCCGCAGCGGTGACTAAGAATGCTGGATACCGATCCGCATTGCTAACAACGGCGAGCGCATGGTTAAGCGGAACCAGATCCGATTGACCTCTATTGCTGCTCAATAGTTGATCGGCGTGACTACCCGAAATAACGCCGCGACTAAAAGCGCGAGAGATCTTCGAAAGTGGCGCTTCCCAGTCCTTAGTGCCTAGTGCGAGAATTCGAATAGAAGTGGTTTCGCAGAATCGCAAAACACGTACATCGTCGCCTTCGTAATCAGCGAGATATTTATTGTAAAGAGCGATCTGGATTGTCGGCGAGGTACGAAGTGCAAGAGATATACAGGCTCTAGGCGAGAGACTTACAGGTAACGTGTCTAAGTCAAATTCGAATTGTCTATCTCCAGATTGGGCCACAGTCAGCGCTACGCCCTCTTCTATCGAATCAAAACAACGCCCCCAATCATCCTCAGCAAGCTCGTTGATAATAGATTCAAAATATTTCAGTGACTGCGTTATTGTGTTTTCACTGGCCCAGGTCAACCAGAGCTGACAGATTTGCATCTTTTCGAGAACAGTTTCTGCTGCCTCAAATTGTTTAGGCCACCATGCAACTGTTCCCGCTCGCAATCGTGCATACCGCGCTCGTCTACAGAGAGATTTCTTTGCATCAAATGGGTCCGGACTATCTGTGCATGTTTCACTCGATGACTTTATTCCGCTAGCAATGTTCGCTATGTGATAGAAAGCCCATTCGTCACCCCAACCTGCTCTTCCCGCCTCAACAATTTCATCCCACGGCGATAATTCACTCGCCCATCTAGACGAGGGCTCATTCGACTGAGCCTCAACAATTTCAGCAAAACGTCTATATTTTTCACAATCCACAAACGAAGGCGGCAGGTAAATGTCACTTCCTACATGGCGCGCATTCGGACCACGCGCCTGCTCCCATGCATTAGAAAGGGGAATGCTGTGTGGCGCTCGAAAAGCGATTGCGTATCGTTCCGCATAAAGGTTTTGAGCAAAAGACTCCAATATACCTGTTGCCCGAAATAAATAAGGCACTTGTGTTTGCGCTCTCAGAATAGATAACAGTCCTTGCATGAAGTTCCGCTGTGTTAGTTCTAAGAAATCAAAACGTCTTGCCTGACATAAGGCATCAACAATTTTGGCATTAAACGCACCCTCGGGAATGACTTCTTTGAGTTCCTCGGTCATTAGCTCGGGAAGGCATCCCAATCGATACCCGTAGGTGACCCAATTCTCGCGTCTGGCATCGCTAATGCCTCGGATCTTGTTCAGCCAGATATCCGCAATTTCGCTAGGAGAAAGATTAGCCGCTAAGAGGTCGGCTATATCCAGAACGTAGTCGAGCGGTGGCTGTTGCTCTAGAGATGCAAAGCAACGTTGGATAAGTTCTTGCTTCCCACAACTTTTCGGTAATACAACAGGCTTCGAGTGAAGTATTCGTCGGCTATTTGAGGCGAGAATCATCCGGAAACCCACACCCTCAAATATTGAATCAAGAACTTCTGCTACGGCTTTAGGATATTGAGAAAAAACCCAGTCAGATAGAAAGATGGCGCCTAAAGTCCGCGGATGGCTAGTGACACCGTATTCAGCGTCATTGATAAGTTCCTTAAGCCGATCAGTTAAAGATGCGAGCTCTCCTTTACTATAACAGCCCGCGTAAAATCGCGTTACGTTTAGCCAATAAAAATCTTTCGCAAGGGCGTCAAAGCGATCTGGTTTTGTGCCTCGCCGTTCTGCGCCAGTGGGCGAGTACGGTGCAGTTTCGTAGAGAAATCGAGCAGCGAAGTATTCCCGTAAAGGCTGGACCTCAAATTCATAGGTACCTTCGACTCGCGAAACCAATGCAACGACTCGCTCCATCATTCCTTTAAATAGTATGTCGGCTAATGCTGGGTCATGTCCTTCGTTTTGCAGGTATTCCTTCAGCACGAACATCAGGCGGTCATGGGTAATCGCGCCATTCCTTCTACTTTGCTGTTCATTTCTCAATTCTACTTCGGAGTGTAGTAGCCACGCTAAATATCGATGAATATTTATCAAAAGCTCCCTATGGTCTCTTATGATTACGCTTTTCTCAGCCTCACGATTGAAGAACAATTCAACATAACTGTCATAAAGCGCGGTTCTTTTGTCCGGCAAAGAAGTTCCTCGCGTGTGTATGAGACTAAGTAAAATCGCCAGCTGCATTGGGTTACGAGCCAAATCACGAAGATGCGGTTGATCCAGCTTTTCTCTTAGGATGCTCTTCACCTCTTTACTTTCGCGCTCATGCAAACTGCGCGCGGTTAGCCATCGTTCAGCATATTGATCGATCAATTCGCGGCTGAGATCGCCAAGTTCAAAATACTGAAAGCTATCCTCAGGAAGCCCGGGAGAATTGGCGAAAGCGGCAGGCCTACTTGTAACAACAACTTGCAACGACGCTGCATTGGCCTCCAATCTTGCGACGCCTTTCACAACCTCCTCAACAACCTCTCGTCTAAGATCTATATCTGCCACTTCATCTAGGCCATCGAGAACCAGCAGAATTGAAGTAACCTTTGCAATGGCTTGCAAATCTCCCACATCAAAAGGAGACCCACCCGATTGATAAGAAATTAATCCAGCTAAAAATGACTCTAGCGATTTTGTCCAACGACCAGTTGGAATCTCACTGTCGTCTGGTGTAAACGGATTTCTTTTTAGAAGCCAGCTTGCCAGATCTCGTAGATCAACCTTAATAGGAAAGCGGAGAGGTGTATCCTTGTATATATCTGGGAGTTGGCTAATGTCCCACTGATTATCTAAAAGACGCATCCTATGAACCTGACATAAATATTGCGCGATGGTGGATTTTCCGTGGCCTGGCGCTCCTTCTAGGACGATACGGGGGAATACCCGACCTTCTGAACGAAGTAGATACTGCACCGCACCAGGCGCTCGTATATCAGCATACGTCGAAGAGTACAGGTTGTAACGGCCTCCCGATCCAACCTGAACGGTTGATCTGCTGACGTCGCTATAGGCAAAAGTGTTTATGGTAAGATATTCTTCCCAGCTCGATGAGATAGACTCTTCAAAAAGTGTTTGTTGAGAATGGGTCCTATGTGCAGCCACATTACTATATCTATAGCTTCCCTTGCCGACCCGGATAGGAACATCAACGAACAAATCCAATAAGTTATTCTGCAACTCCACCTGTTTAAATTTAACTTTTTTATCTAGCGAATACTGATATGTTAAAAACGCACGAAGCGCGGCAACGCGCCTCTCTTTAGCATCGGAGAGGCCATGCTCGATAATAAAACGTATCAAATCAGGCCCTGTCATTAACTCCGGATAGCTCCATTTTAAATCCCACGCATTATCGAGTCGACGATTTAAGTCATCACGCCACCAACAAACCGCCGGGATTCCAAGCGCCTTCGTTAGCATTTTGTTGGCAGCATCAATTGCCCCCGTCCCTGGGTGTGCAGTACCACTAAGATTTGTTAGCAGAATATATTGCTTAGCCCCTTCTTTTATTTGGTTTTTTACCTTGGGTGCCTCTTGCTCAATAATCGAGAGCAACCATTTGTGCGGCTCCTCTATCTCTGATGGTTTACGCACAAACTTAACTTGGAACATTATGAATGCTTCCTTTGTCATCTCGAACGTCCACTGCATAGCATCTCTCCCGCCGTCGGGCTGAGCGACGGGAAGGCATTGAACGTTTGGAAATTCTCGAACCAGTAGAGCCTGACAAAAGAGCTGGAACTTTTCGGGGGTTAGATTCTCAAACGGGTAAGACATTTAGCGCCTTGTTTAACTATCGGGGTAATAGCCCTGACGCTATTCCACACCAGAATTAGTGTCAAGGCAAAACTTTCGCGATATTGAAAACCAGGTGCAGCTTGTTTATTGGAATTACCGGTGACGGATCTTACGATAAAAAGGAGGCTTAACTCACGGCGCGTTCAATCTCACAACATCCTCAATTCCCCGTCACGCTATCCACCCGCTTAAACATCTCTCTCAATCTCCCCACCACATCCTCCGAGAGCGGGGGCTTGTTGATGGACTCGATGTTCTGCTTGAGATGCTCGGGGCTGCCGGTGCCGGTCAAGATGACGTGCGCGCCGGGCTGGTGGCGGCAGAAGCGGTAGGCGGCGTCGACGAAGCTCGACGCTTTGCCCGGGCCGACGGCGAAGGCGAGCGGGTCGTCGCCGTCGTAGTCGATCAATTTCTTTTGCTTGAGCTCGGCGCAGACTTCGCGCAGGCGCTTGGGGTTGCTGAAGGCTTTGCGCACGGCGAACATGACGAGCGTGCCGACGTCGGCCGCGATCGTCTGAGGGAAGACCGCGCGGCCGGCTGACTGATTTAAAATATTGAAGCCGACCATGATCACGTCCCAATAATTTTCCGGCACGCCGCGCGCGAGCATCTTGTGCGTCATGTCTTCGCCGAACGCCTCGCTGACCGCGATGAAGCGGATTTTCCCCTCCTCGCGCAGCTTGACGAGCACCGGCAGGACGTTCTTGACGGCGAAGTCGTACTCCTGCGGCTCGACGCCGTGGACGTGGTAGACGTCGATGTAGTCGGTCCCCATGAGCCTCAGGCTCTGCTCGATGCTGCGGCGCGTCTCGCCGGCGGAGTCCTTCGGGTCGTCGAGCGGGAATTTTTTCTTGGTCGAGACGACGACTTTGTCGCGCGGGATGTCCTTGAGCGCGCGGCCGACGACGCCTTCGGTGCCGTAGACCTCGGCGGTGTCGAGGAAGTTGACGCCGAGGTCGAAGGCGCTGCGGATGATGCCGGCGCACTGCTCTTCGGAGGCGCCGTCGCGCATGCCGAGGCGGCTCGGCCCGCCGCAGCCGAGCCCGGCGACGGAGACCTTGAGGCCGGTGCGACCGAGTGTGATGTAGTTCATAAATTTAGCAATAAGAGGGCACGGCACGCCGTGCCCCTACAAAAGAACAACAACGATCACGGATTTTGAGCGGCAGTCAAAAGACCTGCGGCGGTCCCCCCGCGTAGGGGCACGGCGTGCCGTGCCCTCCGAATTATTAATCCCTCTCCACCCTGATCCCCAGCACTTCGCCTTTCGCGCAAACCTCTCCGCCGGCCGACAGTGTGCACTCGACCCAGGCCTTGCGGCCTTCGAGCTTCGTGATGCGCGCGCGCAATTCCAGCTCGCCGTCGATCGGCGCCGGCTTGAGGTACGACACGCTGAGATTGCCGGTGACGTAGCCGATGACGGGCACGCTGCCGATCGCGCGGCCTTCGTTTTTGTACGCGCGCGCGACGGCGAGGTTGAGACTGTGGCAGTCGATCAGCGTCGCGATCACGCCGCCGTTGACGATCTCCCTGCGCCCGCCGCAGAGGTGCGCCTCGGCGCGCCAGCGGCACACCGCCTCGTCGCCGTCCCAAAACGATTTGATCCGAAAGCCCCGCGCGTTGTCGGCGCCGCAGCCGTAGCAGTGGAGCACGGCGCCCTGGTCCTGGAACGACTGCTCCACGCGCCGCGCGTTCAGCTTTTCTTGAGCTTCAGCGACGCCGAGTTGATGCAGTAGCGCTCGCCGGTCGGCTTCGGCCCGTCGTCGAAGACGTGACCCAGGTGCGCGCCGCAGCGGCTGCACATCGCCTCGGTGCGGCGCATGCCGTAGCTCGTGTCGCTCTCGGTGTCGACCTTCTCGGGATCGATCGGCTGCCAGAAGCTCGGCCAGCCGGTGCCGGAATCGAATTTCGTGTCCGAGCTGAAGAGCTCGTTGCCGCAGCACGCGCAGAGGTAGGTCCCCTTGTCGTGCGTGTTCCAGTACGCGCCGGTGAACGCGCGCTCGGTCCCCTTCTCGCGGCAGACGTGGTACTGCTCCGGCGTCAGCTCTTTTTTCCACTCGGCTTCGGGTTTTTGAATCTTCTCGCTCATTGTGCCTCCTAGCTCGCCATATTTACGAATTGCAGCGGGATGCCCAGGTTCGCCGCGCGCACGGCCTTGATCACGCTCTGGAGATCGTCGATCTTCTTGCCGCTCACGCGCACCTGCTGCTCCTGGATCGCCGCCTGGACTTTCAGATTGAGCCCCTTCACGAGCTTGACGATCGCGCGCGCGGTGTCGGAGTCGACGCCTTCCTTGATCGCGATCTCGCGCTGGATCATGCCGCGCGCGGTCGGCTCGATCGCCTTGGCGTCGAGCGCCTTGGGGTCGATGTGCCGCCTGACCGCGTTCTCGATCAGCGATTCCTGGACCGCGCGCATCTTCATCTCGTCCTCGGTGACGACGCGGATCTTCTTTTCCTTCTTGTCCAGGTTGATCTCGGTCTTGGACTCGCGAAAGTCGTAGCGCGTGAGGATCGTCTTGCGCGCGACGTTGACCGCGTTGTCGACCTCCTGCAAGTCCACCCGGCTCACGATGTCGAAAGACGGCATAGGCGATCTCCTTCGATTCTATTCCTGACACCCGGCGCGCCGCGTTGTCAAACGGCGGTTGTCGGCGAGCGGCCGAGCGGGTATGATCCCCGGACATTTATCCAAAGGAGCATTCATGGCCGAGCATTATCACGATGATCCCAAGAACCTGCGCAAGCTGCGCCAGCTCAAGCCTGAGCTGTTCGCCTCGTTCATCGACTTCGACCGGAAAGTCTTCGAGCCCGGAGCACTCGACTTAAAGACCAAGGAGATTATCGCCGTCGCCGCGGCGCACGTGACGCGCTGCCCCTACTGCATCGACGCGCACACCAAGCGCGCGCAGAAGGCGGGCGCGTCGGAGGCGGAGATCGCCGAGGCGGCCTTCGTCGCGATGGCGCTCGCCGCCGGCGCGCCGTTCGCGCACGCCGCGATCGCGATGGGCGCGCTGGAGGAGAAAAAGCCGGGCTAGAGCGCCGCGTCGGCCTTCGCGGCGAAGACGAAGTCGCTCTCCGTCAGGCCGTCGATCTTGTGCGTCCAGACGGTGAGCTTCACCTTGCCCCAGGCGAGGTAGACATCGGGGTGGTGCCCCTGCTTTTCCGCCATCTCGCCGACGCGGTTGGTGAAGTCGAGCGCCTCGCGGAAATTCTTGAACGCGTAATCCTTCTCGAGGTGATGCTCGCGGACGACTTTCCAATCGCCGCCCAGCTTCGATTGTAAATCGGTAAGCTCCTTGCCCTTGAGCGGCGGCACGCCGCCGCGGCACGGTACGCATTCCTTTGCGGCCAATTCGCTCATGTTACCTCCGACGATTAATGTTGGATAACAAAATCCGAAATCAAATAAGCCACAGCTACAATGATGGCGGCTGCGGTTATCGACCACAAGACAATTCGGGTGGCGTTGCTTCGCAGCGCCGACGCCGTTTCTTCATCCTCGATCTTCTCTACACCGCGGTCTAAATTGCGCGCGCCGCGCGCCGCGAGAACGACTCAGGTGCTCTCGCGGCCTTGCAGTAGTCCCATCACTCCCAACCAGAACGCGAAGAAAAAGGTGAGCACTATGGGACCGCGTATATCGTAGTAGAAATACATCGCCATGAACGCGATACCGATCGCGAGCATCTCCAAACCGAAGACCATGCGCTTGCGCCCTTCCCTCGGCCCGAGATTGCCCACGCTAGCGCGCCCCCTGCTTGGGAATCGATTTGAGCCAGCGGTCGTCGCCGGGATCGAGCACGTGCGACACGGCGAGCCAGAGGCTCCGCGAGTGGCGGAAGAAAAGCAGCGGGAAAGCGACCACGAATACGCCCCAAAAAATAAATTGCTGCGTGAGCGTCGCGCCGTAGCCGTCGAGAAGAAAATAGCCCGGCATCGCGATCAGCACCGTCACGGCGTAATTGACGTAGATCGCGCCGACGAAAAAGCCCTGCTCGCGCTCGAAGCGGAGCCGGCAGAACGCACACTCCGTATTCATGTGAAAAAACCCGTCGAACATCTCGCCGACGCCGCAGCGCGGGCAGCGGAGCTTGAGCGCCGCGCCGATCGTGGGTAAAAGCCGGGGCCGCGGCGGTTTATGCGGGCGGCTGGTCTTGGCCATGACGGTTCTCTAGAGCTGGTCGACGGTATATCCCTGCGCCTTGAGACTCTCGACCAGCCCTTCCCGGCCGGCCAGGTGGCCGGCGCCGACGATCACAAGGTAGCTTTCATTGCCTTTGAGAAAACCGGCGATCTTCGGCAGCCAGGCGCGGTTTCGCTCGACGATGACGCGCTGGTAGACCTCGGGATACTCGCGCATGCTCTGGAGCAGCGTGGAGTCGAGCGCCTTCAGATCTCCCGCGGACCAGGCCTTGACGATCGTGTTCACGCCCGCGCGCATCGTATCGGAGGTGCGCACGGTCTGGAGCAGCATGAGATCCTGGACGAAGTCGGGCATCTTGTTCAGCACGTCGAGCTGAGTCTCGAAGGTTTCGAGCGCGGCGGTTTTCTTGTTCGCTTCTTTCGCTTTGCGGAAGAAGTACTGATCGACGCCGTAGGCGGGATCGAAGCCCATCGACTGCATCGAGCGGGCGATGATCATGTTGGAGACGAACCACGGCTTGAACGCCTTGAAGAGCCCGATGTCGAGACCGAGCTGATTCAGCTTGTCGGCGGTCAATTGATAGGTATTTTCCGAGACGTGCTGCTGGAGCGTCGTCTTGTCGGGATACGCGGCTTTGGCGACGAGCAGATGCTGCGCCTCGTCGCTCTTGGTGGCGTCGAGGTCCATCTCGAAGACGACCGTTTTCGCGTCTTTGAACGCGGACTCGATCGCCGGATCGAGCGGATAGTTCTGCTTCTTGAGATAATGAATCGAGCCCAGCAGGTAGACGACGTTCGTCTGCGACTGAATTCTCCAGATCGGCCGCTTGCCCGCTTCGGGAGCGGCGGCTGCCGCATGGAGAGACGCGGCCAAATACACGAAGATAAAGGCGGCAAGTCGCCGAGTTTTCCGCAAGCGTCCGGTCTCCTATCCTAAAGGATTCATCGTTATTTATAGCATCCGCGGCCTGCGTTATACAGCGCCGGAAGTTGGCAGCGTGGCGCGAACATTGTATGGCTTAAGCATGAAGCTCGACGGCAAAATCGCGCTGATTACGGGCGGCGGGCGCGGTATCGGCAAGGCCGTGGCGCTGGCCTACGCGCGCGCGGGCGCGAAGCTCGCGATCTGCGCGCGGACGGCCGGCGAGATCGAAGCGGCGGCCGAAGAGATCCGCGCGCTCGACGCGGACTGCCTCGCGCTTCCCTGCGACGTGGCGCAGGAAGAAGAAGTCAAAAAGCTCGTGGACGAAGCCGCGAAAAAATTCGGCCGGATCGATGTGCTGATCAACAACGCCGGCGTGATGACGCGCCCCACGCCGGTCACGGAATACGACGCGGGCAAATGGGACTATACGATGGCGGTCAATCTGCGCGGGCCGTTTCTGATGGCGAAGGCGGTGCTGCCGGTCATGTTCAAGAGCGGCGGCGGCTCGATTATCAACGTCTCGTCGTCGATCGGCCGCGGCGCCTACGCCAACTTCGCGGCGTACGGCGCGTCGAAATGGGGCCTGGAAGGCTTCACCCAGATCCTCGCGGCCGAGGTCGGCAGCCGCAAGGTGCGCGTCAACTCGGTCGAGCCCGGCTACGTCGCCACCAAGCTCACCGGCTTTCACGGCAGCTCGCCCGAGTCGGTGACCGAGGTGTTCGTCTTCCTCGGGAGCGACGAGGGCAGACACGTGAGCGGCCGGATGCTGAGCTCGTCGAGCTGGCGCTCGGAGCTCAAAAAATAGCCGCTATTTCTTCTTCAGAATGTCGAGCGCCGCGTTGGCGTTCTTCACGCCGTTCACGTGGTCGCCCGCGTCGAGGTTTTTCTGCGCCTCGTCGAGCAGGCCGCGGGCCTTGTCCTGATCCGCTTTCGCGACCTTTGTCGTGCTCAGCAGCTCGCGGCCTTCCTTGATGAGCGGCGCGCAGCGCGCGAAAACTGCGCCGTAGGAGCCCGCCAGGAATGCGGCCGCCGCGATCGCGATGACAAATTTCTTCATGACTACTCCTCTTACCCCTTCAGGTTCGTCTTGAAAAAGTCGACGGTCTTCGCCCAGGCTTCTTTCGCCGCGTCCGCGTTGTAGCGGTCGGGATTGGTGTCGTTGTTGAACGCGTGCTTCGCGCCCGGGTAGATTTTGTAGGTAAACTGCTTGTGATATTTTTTCATCTCCTCGGCGGTCGCCGGCGCGTTGTCGCTGATCGGCTTGTCCTCGCCGCCGTAGTGCGCCATAACCGGCGCCTCGATCTTCTCGATGAGCTCGGGCGGATTCGGCGTTCGGCCGTAATAAACCACAACCGCCTTCAGTCCCTTCACCTGAGTGGCCGCGTTAAACGCCTGCTGGCCGCCCCAGCAAAAGCCGGTGAGGCCGATGTTGCCGACTTCGGGCAGCGTCTTTAGATAAGTCACCGCCGCCTGCACGTCTTCCGCGACATTAGCTTCGGGCGCGAGCTCGCGGATGTTAGAGAGTCCCCCACCTTTTGGGTTTAGTTTTTCGGTGCCGCCTTTGCGCGAGAGAAAGTCCGGCGCGAGAGCGACGAAACCTTCCTTGGCGAGGCGGCGCGAGACGTCGCGGATGTGGTCGGTCAGGCCGCCGTCTACCCGGTCGTGCAGACGGTGCAGCGCGACGGGATCTGCCACGAGGTGCTGGCGCCCGCGCCGTGGCTGGCCGCCCGCCAGGCCCGTGAGGCTCAGCGGCT
>DASWZY010000392.1:0-6006 GCA_036407055.1 Binatia bacterium | reverse complement strand
CTGCCTGTCGGCAGCAGTCAAATTTTCGGCGTGTATCGCTTGAGCGAGTTCGACCGCGGCGCCGATCCGCTCAATCAGCCGGGCGCATTCAACTACTGGCGGCCGGTGCCGAAGGGATCGACGATTGGAACGGCGCCGCAGCGCGCGAAAGGATTGCGCGTCGGACTCGGGCGCGGTGTTCCGGTGGTCTTGGTGGCGGAGGTCAATGGAAACGTGACGAGTATCGGCGCGATTGGTTCGCGTCGGCTCTCGTTCACGGATGAAGCCGCGAGCCCGCAGGCAATCGCCGGCACGACCGAGCCCGCGCCGGGAAAAACTTACTATTACATCGTCGTTGCGGTGGACATTTTTGGAAACCGCTCCGCGTCTTCGCCGGTTTTCTCCGGAAGACGCGGCTGATCGAGCATTCAAGAACGCCCATGGCCGACACGCTTCCCAGCGGCGACAAGCCGCTCCTGATGGCACTGCAAACCGCGCTCAACCGCCAGCTCGGCGGGGATGTTTTTTCCATCACGGATGACGGCACGCACATCAGTCTCGTCGTTGCGCCGCCGGGAAAACCCGCGGTCAAGGTGGACGGCCTCGGCAAAGACGCCGGCGGAATCGCGGGCAAGCTTTCACTGGAGGGCGTGAGTGCGGCCCAGCCTCTCGCGGTTGCTGCGTTCGGCGGATTTACGCTTGCGTTTACCGGCTTCGAACTAACCGTTGCGAACGGACGTTTCACCGACGCCGGAATTCACGGCCGGCTCACGATCCCATTCTTCGCCGACAACACCGGGGCGCAGCTCGCGCTCAATATCGATCTCGCGCCGAATTCGAACGGCCCGTTCTCCGATCCGAACGCGGCGTTGGTTCCCGTCCTTTCCGAAACACAGGACGCGCTCACGAACGAAGGCCTGGCGCTGCTTCATTACGTCCTTCCGGCGAGCAGCCTCGATCTGCAGCTTGCGACGATGCAGCTCAACAAAGGACCGGATGGAAACTATGCCATAGAGCTCGACGGCAAGGTCCTTCTGAGCATCGCGGGACTGAACTGGCCCGCGCTCGACTTTCACGGTTTGCGCATCGACAGCCGCGGCAACGCCGCCCTGGAAGACGGCTGGATCAATCTCCCGAGCCAGACCGCCGTCGATTATTTTGCTTTCAAGCTTTCGCTTCAGAAGATCGGCTTCGGATCGGACCAGGGCACGCGCTGGATCGGCTTCAACGGCGATCTCCATCTGGTCGAAGGAATCCCTCTCGGTGGTTCGGTGCGCGGATTGCGGCTCAACCTGAACGACGGGTCTCTTTCGTTGACCGGCGTAACGGTCGATTTTGAGATTCCGGATGTTCTCCAGTTCCACGGCGACATCGAGCACGTTCAGGCAAAGAGCATGAACGACTTCAGGAACGCCGGGCTGCCGGATTCCTTCGTCATGCCGCCCGAGCTTCTGCCGATCAATGTTTTTCTCGGCGACGTGCATCTAACGGTTTCCGCGCTGCCGAAGCCCCTCGACATCGACGCCAAACTGATCGTCGGCAACATCCAGGGGAATTCGGTTTTCTTTCTTGCCCTCGGCGCCGATTTGCCCGTCGGGATTCCGATCTTCCTGGATGTGTCTCTCTACGGCGTCGGAGGATTGTTCGCGTCGAATCTTCAGCCCGACCCCGTCGCGCACGGCCACACCTGGTGGGACTGGTTCAAAAGTCCGAACACCGGCGGGATTGCGTTTCCCGGCGGGCCCGACGATTTTTCTGCAACCGACGTTCATAAGTGGCTGAATCCCCACGCAGGCGCGCTGGCGCTCGGCGCTGGTGCCGTGATCGGTACGAGCCACGATGACGGCTTCACGGTATCAGCGGCGGTTACGCTCGTTTTGATGATGCCCGGACCCATCGTGACACTGATCGGGCGCGCGAACATTTTGAGCAAGCGGGTGAGCGCGGCCAACGATCAGCGCACGAACTTCGAAGCCCTCGCCACGTTCGACGGCAACGCGGACACCTTCGATCTCGCGGTTCAGGCGCATTACGAAATTCCGATCGTTCTCGAGATCGACGGCGCGGGAGTGCTCCATGCCGGACCCGACGGCTGGTATTTCGCCCTGGGCAAGCCGCCGCACGATCAGCGCGTGCGGGCGCGAATTTTCGATCTGTTCGAGACCAACGGCTATTTCGTCGTCAGCAATGACGGACTTCTGACCGGCACGTGGATCGGCTACCGGAATTCATGGAGCTTCGGGCCTCTCAGCGTGAGCGTCAATGCGTTCATGGCGACGATCCAGGCGATGCAGTGGTCGCCGCTGCAAATCGGCGGCGGCATCGAATTCCATGGCGAAGCGCATCTGAGCGCATTTGGCGTCGGACTGGGTATCGGCGTGGACGCGCTGCTCGAAGGCTCAGCGCCCAATCCCTTCTGGGTGCACGGCGACTTTCACGTCGAGCTCGAGCTTCCGTGGCCGCTGCCGGACGTCGGCGCGACCGTGAGCCTCACCTGGGGCGGCGACGACGGCTCGGTTCCGCCCGCGCCGCTGGCGCTCAATCATGTCGACGGAACGCTGATCGATCATGCAGCCACGAGCGATCACTACACGCTGCTCGAGCACCGTGCCGGCAGGCGGTCATCCTACGATGACAACCTGCAATATGATCATACGGACAATGCGCCGGGCATTCTGAACGTGACGAATGCGGCAGCGTGGAAGACTCTCGCCGGCGGGCCGGACCCCCTCGCGGTCCTGCCGAATATTACCGATCTGAACCGGCTGCCGTACGCCGCCGTGGTCCCGCAGGATTCGCACTTCACCTTGACGTTTGCGCATCCCGTCTATGACGATGCCGGATTTACCGCGAATCAGAACTGGGAGGTGCAACCGGAAATCGCCCAGGTGAAAACGCCGGCGGTGCTCGGGAACGACGATATGTCGAATCTGACCCTCGATCCGCCGCGGCCGCAGTGGGCGTTCCAACACGCATTGAAACAAGTGGCGCTCTATGAATTTTCCGGCGGCGCGTGGCAGAAAATCGCCGCGCTTCCAAAGGGCGATTTTCCCCGCGATCTGCGCGGCGGCTGGCTTCCCGCGCGGGATTCGAGCGGGCAGGATCATCCGAACACGCTTCTAAAAGTTATTCCGTACGAACTACTAACGGGAGATCAGTTCACCGCGTCATGGGATAACAGCGACGCAGAGTATGACGACGATTTTGTCGATCAGGAACTGAGCTTTCATCTCGACCCCTCGGTATTTCCCGTTCACGCAGGAGCGTGGAGAGGACGGAAGGGACTGATTTTTTCGGGCAAGGGAAAATTGGAAATCACCTTTGCGCAGCCGGTTCAGATCGTGAGCATCGAAAGCATTCAGGTGGGCGGCGATAACGAATTCCCCACTGAAGGGCCGATGCAGTGGCGCGGGAATGGGAAGTCGCTCGGAATGAGCGCGCCGGGGGCTTCGCCGGGATTCATTCAATACGCGCCGGCAAATACGCCGCCGATCACGAAGCTTTCTTCGACGCTAGGTGTGCCGGATCACCGATTCGCCGCGATTTTCAGTATCCTCTACAAACTGCCGGATATTCCAATGGCGATTTTGCCGGACGCGCCGGCGACGTACGCATTGAAGACGGTAACGACGATCCAGAGCGGACGTGTGAGCGACAATACGGCATTTGCCAAGGTTGGCGACCCGATCATCGAGTTCACGTACTTTCAAACCGCGTCGGGCCCGGCAATCGGGGTCATGAAAACGCCCCCACCGAACAATCCGCCGTTCCCGGCAGTGCCGCCGCCGAGTGCAAGTCTCGCGGATAAGGCCGCAGCGGCAGGTCTGAATCCGGACAGCACTTTCCCGCGCGGCGGCAAAATCTCGAACCTGGATTCATACACGCAGTGGTCGTGGCCGGAGGACGGCAATGTCGCGGCTTATTACGGCTACGATGTGAACGTGGAATTCAATGAAAGTTACATCAACGCGCTCTACACCGGAGTGCCGGGAACAGGATCGCCGCACAACTCGCTCCATTTTCGCTGCGTCGATCGCAACGGCGCTCATGTTCTGTTCGCTCCCAACGCGATTCACGTGCCGTCGATCTACGCGCAGAGCGCACTAGCTGCCGCGAGCATCGTCCCGGAGTTGCCGGAAACGATCCGGCCGAAGCTGCCGGTCTTCCACGGCATAGTGGATAAGCTCGATCGGGTCGAGCTCCTGGCCGCTGTTCGGTCAAAGCTTATGCCGCAGGCGGTCAAAGAAGACGCGGACAAAGATCCGTTGCGATTGCTTCTCGACGTTTTTGCGCAGGAGGCGGACGAGCTGTCGAAAGCTCAGGAGCAAATCGCGGACGACGCGTTCATCGAGACGGCATCGGAACTAGCGGTGGCAACGAAATTGAGCGTCAGCAGGGAAGCGTTCAGCGACGTTTCGAAGCTCGATCCGGTCATCGCGGCGAAGCTGATTCAAGCGGCCGAAGCAGCCGCCGCTAATGAAGCGGGCGCCCTCTGGTTTCAGCCCCTCAAACCGCGTACCCGTTACACCCTCGACGTCGTGGCGGGTGCATTAACCGGAGCGAAACGTCTTCCGCAGCCGGGATCCCTCGCTGCTATTTTTTCGCAGCACGATGCCATCGGCACTCTTCAGGCGTTGAAAGCTTTTTACCAAGTCGAAGACAAGCTGACGGCGCTGGAGCGCGTACAGTTCACGACGTCGCGTTATCGCGCCTTCGGCGATCAATTGGCAGGCGCGGTCGCGCAAACGAAAGGAACATCCGGCGCGCCGCCGTTGCGTCGCCGCCGGGCGGCGGTCGATCCGATCGCCTGGTACACGGCGAATGGAGTCACGCAACGCCAGCTGGCGCAGGATTACCTGAATGCTGCGACAGCCCTTGGAACATTTGTTTCGACTTTCGATCCGATGGGAGACAATATCCCGCCGATCAATCCGGCACGCGGCCAGAGCGGGCTTGCGGCGAGGCGGGTTCAAACGGAAGCGGCATGGCAGGATTTCACGGCCGAGACGATTGCTCTCTACGACAAACTCATCGGCGCGATCGGCTGCGATTACCTCGCCAGCAATCGAATCGCGCCGCTGCCGCCCGACACGGAACTGACCGCGCTGGTAGATGCAAACGATTACATCCTCGCACTCCTGGTCGAAAGTCCGGAGCCGCTCCCGTGGCGGCGCATATGGCGCTGGATTAGTTTGCGATCGGCTGATCCCGATCCGGCCCAACCATCCGGTGTGAAATCGCCGATTAAAACCGCCGCAGCCGCTGCCGGCAAACTCGCTCTTAATATTTCGCCGATTCTGCAGGAATTCGTTGCCCCGGGCATCGCTGCCCTCGTAACGCAGAAACAATATTCCGTTGCTTCCCTGAGAAATCGCGACGGCACGCGCGGGTTGTTGATTCCGCCGACTGCGCTCAGCGGCTCATGGACGTTGAGCATTGAATTCCACGGCAACATCGGAGCGGAAGCGCCGTGCATCACGGCAGCAAAAAAAGCCGTCCTCGAAAGAGTCGATTTCGCTCCGCTGCTCTTCAGGCCAAAGCCCACGCGCTTGACGCCGTCGCACCCGGCGGTCTCACGGTACCAACTCTACCGGATCATCACCGGGCGCGGCGGCAATCTCTGATGTGACGGATCCGGGACATATTTCGCCCTCCGGCAGACTGTGTCAAAACTCACTTTCGCTCTGACTTGTCATCTCGACCCAAGGGAGAGATCTTGCATCTGTGGCTACATGGAACGAAAGGATTTCTCGGCTTCACCTCGAAATGACAGAGAAAAATCGAAATGACGAATGGACCTCAAATGACATATAAACACCGGCGTGGTTCAGCAAATGGCGCCGCGCGCTGATTCCCGATCTGCCGACCGCCTTGGATTCTCTCCGCTCCGGCATCGCGACTTTCGTGTTTTCTGGACCGCGCTGCTGCTATCCAGCGTCGGCAGCCAATTCACTACCGTCGCGATTGCCTGGCAAGTCTATGAGCTCACCAATTCACCGCTTCAGCTCGGACTCATCGGGCTCGCCC
>DASWZY010000391.1:0-13624 GCA_036407055.1 Binatia bacterium | reverse complement strand
GGCGTCTTAACGCAGGCGTTCGTCGGCGGCAACATCGTCGGCTCCGACTCCGAAATCCCGGCGATGCTGAATCTCTCGATCGCCGGACTTTTGGACGCGAAGCTCGTCACGGTGACGATCAACAAGATCGACCACGCGTTCATCGTGCGCAACAACATTTCGCGCATCGAGCAGCTCAAAGGGAAAAAGCTCGCGGTGAGCCGCTTCGGCTCGGCCTCGGATATGGTGACCCGCCAGGTTTTAAAGGCGTGGAAAATCGACCCCGACAAAGAAGTGGTCTTGCTCCAGTCCGGCAACACGCCGACGCGCATGACGGCGCTGACCGCCGGCTACGTCGACGGCGCGCTGGTCAGCCCGGAGAGCGTGCATACTATATTAGCGACGGGCTGTTGCCGCGTGCTGGCCGATCTTGCCGAGCTGCCGGACTATGCCCGTTACGGCTATGTGTTTCCGACCGCGTGGATCAAGTCCAATCGCGAAACCCTGCGGCGCCTGATGATGGCGTACCTGGAAGGCATCGCGATTTTTCGCACGCGCCCCAAGGCGATTGTTGCTTACTTCGAAGAAACCGGCGTGAAAGATCCGGCTGTTCAAAAAGACATCTACGAGCGCTGGCTGACGCAGGTGCGCGCATACCCCGTGCCGGAGGTCAACGGCGTTCAAAGCGTGCTCGACTCCCTGCCGAGCGCCAACGCAAAAACGGCAAAGCCGGCGCAGTTGATCGATGCGAGCATTCTGGAAGAGCTCAAGAAATCGGGATTCATCGACAAGCTCTACGGTCGCGGCGGATGACAAGCGTAAGATCGATAGTCGCGCTGTCGCTGGCGCTTCTGTTCGCCTCTGTACTTTCAAACCAGGCCCGAAGTTTCGCCGGCGACAAGATCAAGATCGCGCTCACCACCGTCGGGGGCTCTTTTTTGGCTGGAGGCGTCGCCGCGAAAAAAGGTTTTTTTCAGCGGGAAGGCTTGGACGTCGAGCTGGTTCAAGTGAATGTCGCCGTCGCTTTGACGGCCCTGCTTAGCGGAGACATCGATTACACTCTGCTGTTCGGGTCTACGGTGCGCGCAGCGGTCAGAGGCATGCCGGTAAAAGTTTTGGCAAGCTTCATGGACGCTCCGACCCAGTCCCTGGTCGCGAGAGAAAATATCAAGAGCGTCGCCGAGCTGAAGGGAAAAAAAGTGGTCGTCAGCTCGTTCGGCGCATCCGCCCATGTCACCACGGTTTTGATTTTGCACCACTTCGGAATAACGCCGGGCGAAGTCAGTTTCGTCGCCGGAGGGCCTGACCGCGCGCGACTCGCAATGCTGGAACAAGGTCTGGCCGACGCAGCCATTCTCAATCCGTTTGCGATCGTCAGGGCGGAAAAGCTCGGCTTTCGGGTGATCGCAAGAGCTTATGAGCTATTTTCGTTTCCGAATTATGGATTCGGAGCGACCGATAAGAAAATCCGCGAGCAGCGGGACGTAACCAAGCGCGCCCTAAAGGCTCTCATCCGGGCAAATCAATACATTCGCGAAAACGGCGAAGGAACGATCCAGGTCCTGATGGATTGGGCAAAAGTCGACCGGGAGACGGCCACGGCCGACTATAATACCATTCGGCTCATCTCGAGCAGCGACGGGACCATACCCGAAAAGGGACTCCGGCTCTGGATCGACGAATCCAGGGCCGCGCTGAAGACCGAGCGCGAAATTCCTCTCGGCGAGGTCGCGGACTTTTCGGTGCTGTCCGAGGTGCAAAAAGAGCTGAAGTTAACGCGTAAATAAGAAACCGATCGAACGCGGAAGGAGTTAGACAATGTCCCGATACGTTGATGCGGACGGCCACATTATGGAGAACACGACGGACTTTATCGGATATCTGGAAGAACCCTGGAGAAGCGCCGATACAGTCACCGAGCGGCGATTATTGCCCACGCTGGATGAGTTTCATACCCCGAGGATCAGAAAAAAAGGCACGTTCGACGCGAAGGTTGGCCCCGAGCAATGGCTTCAGTATTTGGATAAGACGGGATTGGAGTCCACCGTTCTTTATACGACCGCGGCGCTTGCTTACGGCCACGTGGTGAATCCGGAATGGGCGGTCGCCTACGCCCGGGCGTGGAACAACTACGTTCATGAAACGTATTTGAGAAGAAGTCCGCGATTCAAAGCGATGGCTTTGATTCCGATGCAGGACCCGCCGAGCGCCGTCGTTGAACTCCGGCGGGCGGTCAAGGAACTTGGAATGGCTGGCGCTTACATTCCTTCCAACGGCCTAAAAAAACACCTCAGCGCAAAAGAATTCTGGCCGGTTTACGAGGAGGCGCAAAAGTTGGACTGCGCTGTCGGCATCCACGGCGGCAGTTACAGCGATCTCGGGTTTAACAGTTTCACCAAGTTTCCGGGCACGCGAGCGCTAGGCATGCCGTTCCCCCTGGCGATTGCCATGACAGGAATGATTCAGGACGGAGTGTGGGATGCGTTTCCTAAACTGAGGGTGGGATTCATGGAAGGAGGAACCGGGTGGATTGCCATGATCCTTGACCGGCTCGAAAGAGAACACGAGTACGGCGAGCTTCGTTGCCAACGGCCGGTTCGCGACTACTTTACCAGCGATAATTTCTATGTGGGCTGTGAGGGAAACGAGACGGCGCTGTCCTATGTCGTGAATCTGATCGGTCCTGAAAGGTGCATGTTCGCGTCCGACTTTCCCCATGAAATTCCGATGGAGGACGCCCGCCATGAGATCGATGAAATCGAGGAACGGCGAGATATCAGCGCGGAGCACAAGAAACTGATCTTGGGAGAAAATGCCAAGCGATTCTACAAAATCTGAGCAGGTGCCGCATCGGGCAGAAAGGGAAGCCGTGAGCGGTAAACAAGGATACAAAGTCGTCGACGCGGACGCACACGTGGTCGAGACGGAGGACTCGTGGAGCTACCTTGAAGGCTCAGACAAGAGATTTAAACCGCAGCTCTTTCAATCAGACGAAAATTCGAAAACCAAGCTCTGGATCCTAGACGGCAAACCGATCGGCTTTCGTAATCCGACGCTGACGGAAATGGAGCTTAAGGCGCTGCAAAAAGAGACCGGGCGCGCGCTTGAGACGGCGGCGGGCTCGCGCGAGTTGCGCGATGTGGAATTGCGTTTGCAGCACATGGACAAGCTCGGCATCGACGTACAGATTCTTTTTAACACCATGTGGATTGCGCGCGTGGCCGATAAGCCGGACGCCGAGATTGCCTTGTGCGCGTCTTGGAATCGCTGGATGGCGGAGACCTGGAAGAAGGGAAAGAGCCGATTGCGTTGGTCGTGCGTAGTTCCGGCCATGACGATCAATGAAGCGCTGCAGCAAATTCGATTCGCGCACAAGAACGGTGCGGTTGCGGTCAGCTTGCGTCCCTTCGAGAACGAAAGGCACTTGGCGGATCCCTATTTTTATCCAATATACGAAGAAGCCAGCCGCTTAAACCTGGCTATTGCCGTTCACATCGCCAACGCCAGCCCGCAGCTTATGGAGCAGTTCAAGCCGCGTTACGATCGGATGGGCGGCTTCGCGCAGTTTCGGATTCCTACGGTCATCACTTGTTTGTCCGTCATGATGAGCGACGTCCCCGCGAGGTTCCCAAAATTGCGCTGGGCATTTGTCGAAGCGTCCGCGCAATGGATTCCCTGGGTGGTCAAAGAAGCCATTCGCCGGTCCGGAACCAAGGATTACCCGAGAAACCCGTGCGAGGAATTTAGAATCTACATCACCGCGCAAACCGATGACGATTTTCCGTACGTCCTGAAGTACGCCGGCGAGGATAACATCGTCATCGGCACGGACTACGGTCATACCGATGCCTCCAGCGAGGTCGACGCCATCGAGATTTTTCGAGGCAACCGCGAAATAAGCGATGCGGTTAAGAAAAAGATTCTCGCGGATAATCCTTGCGCTTTGTATGACGTATAAGAGAAAGAAGCCGCGCGCGTTGCATAAGTTAATGAGCGCAAGCCAATTTTTGCAGGTGATTGTCTGCCTATTCCTGCTCGTCTCTTGGAATACGCTCGCTCAAGCCCAGCCGGCCAAATTGAAGGTCGGCTACAGCGCTATCAGCGAAGTGGATTTGCCGGCGTGGGTGGCCAAAGAGACGGGAATCTTTGAAAAAAATGGTTTGGATATTCAGTTGATTTACTTTACCGGCGGGACAACGGCCGTTCTGGCTCTGGTCTCGGGCGAGGTTCCGATCTGTCAGGTAGCAGGCCCTGCGGTCTTGAACAGCGCTCTACGGGGCGCCGATATCCTCCTGGTTGCTGGAGGCGCGACTTCCATCGATTATTGGCTCATGAGCAGGCCGGAGATCAAAACCGCCGAGCAGCTCAAGGGAGGTTCCGTAGGCATTAGTAACTTTGGCGCAGCCGCAGATTTTGTTACGCGCTATGCACTCGAAAAAATCGGTTTGAGCCCCGGGAAAGACGTCGCAATTGTACAAGTTGGGAACATATCGGATCGACTGGGGGCCGTGCTCGTGGGAAGGATTCAAGCGACCGTGCTGAGTCCTCCGGTTAATTTTATCGGACAAAGGAAAGGTTTGAACGTTCTTGCCGATGTCACCAAGCTGGGTCTTGCTTTTCAGTATACCGGAGTCGCCACCAGCCGGAAGTTTGCTAGAGAGCAGCCCGACATTGTCAGGCGATACGTTAGATCGCAGGTGGAAGCGGTGCACCGAATTTACACGGACAAACAAACATCGGTGCAAGTTCTGAAAAAGTACTTCCGCGGCAATGTCGAGCCGGATCTTCTTGAGAAGACTTGGGAGCTGCTGATTGAACGCGGCATGTTTCCCAAAAAGCAGTATCCGACTATCGACGGTCTCAAATTCATTTTAGCTCCCGTGGCAGAAAAGGACGCCAGGGCGAAAGCCGCCAAGCACGAGGACTTTGTCGATTTAAGTTTCATCAAGGAGCTCGACCAAACCGGCTATATCGATAGCCTCTACAGGCGGTGAGAAAATCCGAATCAGGCGTCGGAGATAATACCGGGGAGAACCGATCGATGCCGTTGAAGATGCAAGCTTTGTCGGACCATTTTGGCGCAGCCATCGCGGGCGTAGACTTGTCCAAAGAGCTGGACCAGAGCCTCTTCAATGAGATTGTCGATATCTTCGTGAAGAAACAGGTTCTGGTTTTCCGCGATCAACATATCGAGCCTCAACATCAAGTTGCCTTCAGCCGGCGGTTCGGCCCCCTCGAACTGTTGTTTGACGAGGATCAGCGGGTGCCGGGTTTTCCGGAAGTTGCCATCCTCTCTAATGAGAAGGTCGACGGTAAATTCATTGGCGTGGTCGCGGCCGGCGATTTCTGGCATTCGGACCAGTCCTACGAACGCGAGACTTCGCTCGCGACTCTGCTCTATGCCCGTAAGCTGCCTAAGCACGGCGGCGATACAGAATTCGCCGACATGCACGGCGCCTATGAAAGTCTGCCCGATGATATCAAAAAACGCATTGAGGGACGCATGGGTATCCACCAGCGCAGCAAGCTGGGCAATCCACGCGTCGCGGTGACCCGAGAGGGTGGCGAGGAATATTACAAAAGGCGGGCGGCCGAGAATGTGATCCATCCTATTGTCCGCACCCATCCGGTATCGGGCCGCAAGAGTCTTTATGTCTCCCCGCGTTTTACCGTCGGCATACATGACATGGACGACGCTGAGGCGCAGCCGTTGCTCGACACGTTATTTGCCCACCAGACGGCTCCTGGAAACGTGTACCGTCATAAATGGACTCTGGGTGATTTCGTGATGTGGGATAATCGCAGCGTCAATCACCAGGCCTGCGGCGATTATGCGATGGACGACATTCGCCTGCTTCATCGCACATCGATACAAGGAGACGAGCCGTTCGCCTGACTCGGTCGCCGACGGGAGAACCGCCCGCGTTCAAAGACTATCGGTACAAAAACCAAACGGGCAAAACCATGGAGCATCCATGTTCATGCTGAGAATGGGGACACCGGTATGAGGCTGAAATTCCCTGTAGGGGCGATCGTTTGCCTGTTTCTGCTGAGTTCCGCCGCTTCGGCTCAGTCGGTAAAATTGAATGTGGGCTACAGCGCCATCAGCGCCGATCAGGCGCCGGCCTGGATCGCGAAGGAAACCGGTATTTTCAAAAAGAACGGCTTGGACATCCAGTTGATTTACTTCACCGGCGGAACGACGGCTATGCAAGCCCTCATCTCCGGCGAAGTCCCCGTCAGTCAGGTCGCAGGCCCGGCGGTCGTAAACAGCGTGCTGGCCGGGGCCAATATCGCCATCTTTGCCGGCGGCGCGACGTCGCTGGACTATTGGCTTATGAGCCGGCCCGAGATCAAACGGGCGGAGCAGCTTAGAGGAGGCTCGGTCGCGATCAGCGCCTTCGGGACCGCCTCCGACTTCGTGGCGCGCTACGCGCTTGAAAAAATCGGCTTGACTCCCGGGAAGGATGTCGCGCTTGTCCAGGTTGGAGGCGTGCCCGATCGCCTGGGAGCGGTTCTGGCGGGGAGAATCGAAGCCGCCGTGCTCGTTTCTCCGCAGATGTTCATCGCGCAGAAGAAAGGCTTGAACGTCCTCGCCGACGTCTCGAAGCTCGGTCTTGCGTTTCAGTATACGGGCGTCGCCACGAGCCGCCGCTTTATCAAAGAGCAGCCCGATGCGGTCAGGCGATACGCGCGGTCTCAGCTGGAGGCGGTGCATCTTATCCACACGGATAAAGAGACCTCTTTAAAAGTCATGACGAAATATTTCGGCGGCAGAGTAGAGCGCGACATTCTCGAGAAAAGCTGGGAGCTGCTCGTCGGGAGCCTGCTTACTAAAAAGCAGTATCCAAGTCTTGACGGCCTGAAATTTATTCTAGCTTCTCTGGCAGAAAGAAATGTTAGGGCGAGAGCGGCCAAGCCCGAAGACTTCGTCGATTTACAGTTTATCAAGGAGCTCGACCAAAGCGGATTTATCGATAATCTCTACAAGAGGTAACAATCACCCGCTAGAAAGGTCCGTATCGACGGATCCCGACGAACCCGAAATAAAAAAGCCGCCTCCGGATCACCGAAGGCGGCTTTTTTAAATTCGATGATAAATGATTACTTGGTTTTGCTCTTGGTCTCGGTCTTCGCCTTGCCGGCGTCTTTGACGTCGACCTTGGTCGCGTTCATCTTGTAATAAACCGTGACCCTGGCGCCTTTCTTCAAGTCGCCGTCGATCTTGGTCGACTTGTCGCGGCCGATCTCCCATTTCTCGGTGCCTTTTTGCACCGTGATCACGTCGTCGTTCACGTCGAGAACGGGTCCGGTGACTTGGTAGTCCTTCGGCCCCGCCGCAGCGGCCGCCGACGCCAGGAACAGAGAAACCATCAACACGCCTGGCAACTTCATCATATATCCTCCTCCTCTCGGTTAATTGGTCTCGACCGAATTCCTAAAAATGGATTAGCAGGCTTCCCGGGGGGCGGCAAGGGGGTTTTTGTAGCGAATAGAGGGACCTATACGAAACTTACTCGAAACGATATTTGACAAAGATTTTCCATTCGCATATTTCCCGAAAGGTAGAGGGAGACTGTCAAAGAAGGAGGAATCAAAATGTTCGCAAAGCTAAAGCACGTGGCCATTGTCAGCGATCAGTACACGCTGCTCGGAAGATTTTATGAAGGCATGTTCGGCATGAAGCCGTCCCAAAACGCGAGACCGTTCGGGGCCGTCGTCGTTCGGGACGGTTATGTCGGCATGAATATCAACCCGCGAAAAGGGAAGGCCGGCCGGCAGGCCGGGCTCGATCATTTCGGATTCGAAGTCGAAGACATGGACACGGTCTACGATCGGCTAAAAAAGGACTATCCGTCGATCAAAGTTCTGAAACGGCCGAGCACCCGGCCCTTCGCCGGCGTCAGCACGCACGATCCGGCGGGCAACGTCTTCGACCTTTCTCAAGGTAATATGGAAAACCGGGCCGACGCGTACGTCGAGGCGGACCGGGAGCAAAAACGTCACGTTAAGCACCTCGCGCTGAGGGCGGTCGATCCGGCCGGGCTGGCCAAGTTCTACAGAACCGTCTTCGAGCTCGCCGAAATGGAGAAGCCGGCCGACGATCCAAATTTCTATTTGTCGGACGGCAAAGTCGTCTTCGTCATCATGCCCTGGGACATCATGGATTTTGCCGGCACGGGCATCGAGAGACCGGCCTTGGACCATATCGGCTTCAAGGTCGAAAGCGTGGCGGCGTTAAAAAGCGAGCTCGAAAAAGTGAAACGCGAGCGGGCCGTTATGACGCCGAATCCGACGGGCGCCGACGCGGGACCCGAGGGCGAGGCGAGGCTGAAGCTCTTCGCCAAATGCCCGCTCGGCCAATTTCACATGGCCGACCCGGACGGCGTTTTGATCGACGTTACGGACAGGTGATGTGTACCGTGGGCTTCGCGATAACGGCCACCCTCACCTCATTCCTCTCCTCCAATGGAGGGCGAGGATGCCGGAAGGGCGGTTCGCGACCGCCTACGCGTGAACGAATTATTCCCGCTCCCGCTTCGGGAGAGGGCAAGGGTGAGGGTTATTCCGACAAAGGAGACGCGCCATGAAGGACAAGAGAATTGAGCTGGCTCCGGAATCGAGCGCTTTGGTCATTGTCGACATGCAGGCCGAAGGATGCGAAGGGCATGGCCCGACCGTCCAGCCCACGATCGAGTCGATCCGCCATCTGCTCGACCGTTTCCGCAGCGCGAACGGCAAAGTCATTCACGTGCAATCGGTCCGGTCCAAAGACCATCCCGAGTTTACGGTCTTCGGCCGTAAGTATGCCTTGCTCGAAAACACTCCCGCGGTGGACTTCGTCCCCGAGCTGAAGCCTTTACCGGGGGAGCCCGTGGTTCAGAAGACTTCCCACGACTGCTTTTTTAAGACCTCGATGGACTCCGTTCTGGAAAATTTCGACCTGCGACCGTGCCGGGACACGATCGTGGTCACCGGAATCGGCTCGAACAACTGCGTGTATCACGCGGTGATCGGATTTCATGTCAGGAACTATTTCGTCGTGGTGCCGGAGGATTGCATCCACGCCAAGCGCGCCGAAGGCCACGCCATGGCTCTCAGGCAATTCAATTCGACGGCCTATAATTTCAACGTGACCGTCGCCCATTCCGATGAGATTGTCCTGGCGCAAAAAAGAAGAGCCGCCGAGGGCCTCCACGGATAGCCGACCGACGGGCGTTCTTTTTCTCCGAACACGAGGGAGAAGGCAAATGCCGACAAGCGTCAAGCCCACACTTCTCGTCACGCTCTTTTTTCTCTGCGCGCTCTCCGCGGCCACGGGGCAAGCGCAGACTCTCAAGGTGCCGTACGCCGCTCTGTCTCCGAACTACAGCCCGCTCTGGATCGCCGCGCAGGGCGGGTATTTCAAAAAATATCAGCTGGACGTCCAGCCGATTTACATTACCTCGGGCTCCGTCGTCCTCCCCGCGCTGCTTTCCGGGCAGGTCGAGATAGCCAACATGAGCGCCACCCCGGCGCTGACCGCCTGGACCCGAGGTGCGGAGATCGTGGCGATCGGAGTGGTCACGAATCGCCTGCTGCATGGAATCATGACGGGTCCGAACATTACCAAGCCGGAAGAGCTGAAAGGGAAAAAAATCGGCAGCGACCGTATCGGATCGCTGTCGGATCAAGCGCTGCGCGAAGCGCTGCGTTATCTCAACCTGATGCCGGACCGGGACGTGACCATCATTCAATCGGGGGGTCTTCCCGAACGGCTCGGCGCGATGACGAGCGGCTTGGTTGATGGCGCTATCTTGACGGGAGACACCGCCTTTCAGGCGGAAAAATTGGGCTTCCATAGCGTCATCAAGCTCAGTCAGCTGCCGATCCGTTCTCCCAACGGCGCCATCATCGTCACCAAAGCGTACCTTCAAAGCAAAAGAGACGTCGTCAAGCGATTCATGAAAGGCTGGATCGAGGGAATAAAGACGGCGAAGACGGATCGGAGCTTTACGACGAAGGTGTTTCGAACCTATTTGAAAACTTCAGACGAAGAAATCTTGAATAAGACCTTCGATCTCTACAAAGACACCCTGGAGCGAAACCCCACGCCCGATCCCAAGACGATAGGCTTTGCTCTCAAGCAACTAGCCGTGACTCTCCCGCAGGCCGACAAATTCAAGCCGGAGAATTTTATCGACGGCAGCATTGTTGCCGAGCTCGAGGCCGAAGGGTTCATAAAAAAGCTTTACGAAAAATAGCGCTTTCGGCAGGACGAGACAAAGGAGACGGAAATGGCCAAAGGATCGCTCGTATGGCTCGACATGGACCAGAAAGAGCTCGACGACGCCTACGACCAGGCCGTTTACGCGGCGAACCGCGACGAGATCAAAAAGCGCCGCATCGCGGCATGCGAGCGGGCAGTGAAGCGGCTCGGCCCGCCCGAGCGCATCGCATATGGGCCGACGGAGATCGAGAAGCTCGACATTTATAAGACCAACCGCGCCAACGCGCCCGTGCGCATTTTTATTCACGGCGGTGCGTGGAAGAACGGCCGCGCGAGCGAATCGTCCTACATGGCGGAGATGTATCTTGCCGCCGGCGCGCATTTCGTCGTGCCCGACTTCGCCGCCGTCACCGACGTCGGTGGAAATCTCATGACGATGGCGGACCAGGTGCGACGCGCTGTCGCGTGGGTATGCAAGAATGCGGCGAGCTTCGGCGGCGATCCCAACCGCATCTATCTCGCCGGCCATTCCTCCGGCGCGCACCTCGGCGGAGTCGTCACCGTCACCGACTGGGAAAGGGATTTCGACTTGCCGCGCAACGTGCTCAAAGGCGCGATCCTATTCAGCGGCATGTTCGACTTGAAGGCGGTGCGGCTGTCCAAGCGCGGCCAGTACGTCAAATTCACCGATGAGAGCGAAGAGAAATTGAGCACGCAGCGCCACCTCGACAAGCTGCACACGCCGCTCATCGTCGGGCACGGCACGCTCGAGACGCCGGAGTTCCAGCGCCAGACGCGCGAGTTCGCCGCGGCGGTCAAGGCCGCCGGGAAGCCGATCGAGTTCATCGTCGGGGAAGGCTACAACCACTTCGAGATGCAGGAGACGATGGCGAACCCGTTCGGCCTCTGCGGCCGCGCCGCGCTGGAGCAGATGGGGTTCAAGGTGGGAGTGTGATAATGGCAACCAAGACGGCCGCGCGCTTTCGCGCATTGTTGAAATCTCCCGAGCTGCTGGTGATGCCCGGCGGCTTCAGCCCGCTGCACGCGCGCATGGCGGAAGCGCTGGGATACGAGGCGTTCTTCATGGCCGGCTCGCAGATCGCGGCCTATCTTTACGGCTATCCGGATGTCGGGCTGATCGGCCTCGGCGAGATGGTCGAGGCCGCGCGCCGGCTCGCCGCCGGAACCAACATCGCGATCTTTGCCGACGCCGACACCGGCTACGGCAACGCGGTGAGCGCGTACCACGCCGTGCAGGAATACATCCGGGCCGGCGCCGCCGCGCTCCATATCGAGGACCAGGAGGCGCCGAAGAAATCCGGAACGCTCGCCGGCCGGCGGCTCATCTCGGTCGAGGAGGCGATCGGCAAATACCGCGCCGCGGTCGCGGCGCGCAATGAGCTCGATCCCGACTTCGTCGTCGTCGCGCGCTGCGATTCGATCGGCTCGGAGCAGGGCGATTTCGAAGACGCGATGGCGCGCTCGATCGCATACGTGGAAAAAGCCGGCGTCGACGCCGTGTGGGTCAACACGCTGCGCACGCGCGAAGAGATCAAAGAAGCGTGCAAGCGCATCCCCGCGCCGGTGATCGCGCCGTACTACGGGCCGCCGCCGTCGCCGACGCTCGAGGAATTCCGCGAGCTCGGCGCCGCCGCGGTGCTGTTTCCAAGCCTCACGACGGCGAACGGTCTTCAGGCGACATGGGAGCTGATGCACGATTTCAAAGAAAAAGGTCCCGCCGCGGTGGAAGAATGGAACGCGCGCGCGCAGAAAAATAAGTGGGGCGTCGTGCCGCGCGCGCAGGAGCCTCTCATCGGCATCGGCAAGATCAGAAAGCTGGAAAGCGAATTTATTCCGGAATCCTTACAAAGGGATTACGAGAAGACTTTCGGGCATAAAAAGCACTAATCGAGCACTTCAGGGAGCGCCCGTTCAGCACAGCGCTCGCGGGGCGTAGAACAAAATCGGCCGCTCGCGGTTTTTTTCTTCCAACACCATTGCCTACCAGGATTGTTTGCGGCACAATTGTGCTGCGATGAGAGCCGACGAGCAGCTCGCAGTAAAATTCCCGGAACAAGAGGAGCGCAGCGTTTATATCACCCGCCGCCGCACGCTGAAGCCGCCGCGATTGATGACCGGGAGAGAGCGGCGCTGGCTCGATCCGAACAAAGGTCTCTTCAAGATTTTCGAGCGCGCCATCGATCGCTACATCTCGCGCTACGTTTTCCCGCATTTACTGGGCCTGTGGCATCCCTACACCTGGCTGTTGCCGCGCCGCTTCTGCCTCGCGGAGGCGTCGCTCAAGCCGCTCGGCTGGCCGAAAGACATGCCGCGGCTCCGCGTGCTGCTCCTTTCCGACATCCATACCGGGACTTTTTTGAAGGCGGAGATCGTCGCCGACATCGTCGACGGCCTAATGGAGTTCGAGCCTGATCTCGTCGCGATCGCCGGCGACATCGTAACGGCGCAGGCGAGCGACTTGGACGGCTTCATCCCGGCGCTCGCGCCGCTTTCCCGCGCTCCGCTCGGCGCGTGGTATTGCCACGGCAATCACGATTATTTCGGCGGCGACGCCGACAAGATACGCGCGCGGCTCGCGAATATCGGCATTCGGACGCTCAAAAATGCCGCGATCGAGCTGCGCCACGGCCACGGCAAATTCGTCCTCGGCGGCATCGACGATTACGTCATGGGGAGGCCGGACTGGGATATGATGAGCGCCGCGCACGGAACGCCGCATCTGCTGCTTGCGCATCATCCCGATCTGTTCTACCAGGCCGCCGCGCGCAAAATTCCGCTGATCCTCTCTGGGCACACGCACGGCGGGCAGATCCGCTTCAACTACGGCCCGCCGATGGTCCGTCAGAGCCACTTTTGCCTCGATGAAGGCCTTTACGCCTTCGACTCGTCGCTGCTCCTCGTCTCCCGCGGTCTCGGCAGCGTCGGCCTCCCGTGGCGCTACGGCGCCGACCCGGAGGCGGTGCTGATCGAGGTCAAAGCGTAAGCAAAGAACCCCGCTCTCTTTCAGCGTTTGCCGATTTGCTCCTCCCTGTGGTAATAGCCTTCGGCTATGAAGATTATTCGCTGGTCCAGCACGATAATCGCGCTGTATCTGATGGCTTTGCCGGCTTATGCAGGCGAGCCCTCGGATGTCGTAAAATCGCTTCTGGATCGCGCCTACGCATCAGTCACGGATCCGGAGCTTCGCAGACCCGACAAAGTGAAAGAACGCGCTATGCGCCTGCGCGAACTTGAATTGTCGGTCTGGGACGTCGACGAAACGGCGCGACTAGCGCTGGGAAAACATTGGGAGCAGAGAACTTCCGCCGAGCAGAAGGAATATCTCGGCTTATTCAGGGTCATCGCGGAAAGGAATGCCACGCCTAATCCGGATCAGGGAGAAGATTGGGCAAAATCCGTGATCGATGGAGAGAA
>DASWZY010000390.1:0-6404 GCA_036407055.1 Binatia bacterium | reverse complement strand
TTTATCCCGCGAGTTTTGTCTTTTCGGCGCTGCTCCTCGGCGGCGTCACGGTCGGCATGTTGATCGGGCACTGGTACCTCATCGATACCGGCCAAACCATCGAGCCGTTCGTCAGGATTTTCAAATTTTTCTTCTTCGCCCTCATGGCGCAGACGTTTTTTTTCGTGGTGCTGCCCCTGCTGCTGTACTTTTTCGGTACCTCCGAAACCGTCGGTCGATTGTCGGACGTGTGGCAGAGCCACTACACCTTACTGGCTGCGCGCGTATTGACGACGCAGGTAGGCTCGCTGGTGCTCTCGTTCATGATCTGGCGGACATTGAAGATACCGCACACGATGGCCGCTACGGGCCTATTCTATATCGCGATGCTGGGAGTTTTCGTGGGTGAGATTCTGGGTCGGCAGATTCTGGCTTTGACGTCCCTGCCGTTTTAACAAGCCGTCAGACTTTAATCTTTGTGATCCGCAGCCCTTTGGAAGTCCAGCCAAGATCGTACCCCACGGTCATCCCCTCCTTGAGGTCGGCGGGCTGACTGATCGCGCCGGTCACAATGACGAGGTCGTAGGCGAACTGGACCTCGCGGCCGCTCTCGGTGCGGACGACGCCCATGTTGTTGCTGGGAAACAGCTTGGAGATGACGCCGTGATGGTATAGGTCGTGCGGCGGCTTAGTTTGTGGATCTTCTTCCGACAAGATTCAATCCAATAATTATTTTTTGCGCTTCGTCTCCAACAACCCGCGCGCGCGGCTCGCGGCAGCGGCGATTAAATGGCCCATTTTAGGATGCTCGGGCTCGATATCGGCGTGAAGCCCATGCCGCTCGAGCGCCTCGGTGCATACGGGACCGATCGAGGCGACGACGACGGATTGAAGCGCGGCGCGCAGTTTATCGCCGAGCCCGTCCGTCTCGGCGACCTCGAATACATGGTCAACCTGCTTCGCATTGGTAAAAAGCGCGACGTCCGCGCGCCCTTCGGCGATCGTCCGCGCGGCGGATTTCAGCGGTCCGGTGTCCGTCGGCAGGACCCACCGATAGACCGGCACCGACAGGACCTCGGCGCCGAGCGACCGTAGCCCATCGATCAGCTCCCGCCGCGTAATTCCATATTCCTGCACCGCGACTCTCCGGCCGCCGAGATCGCCGGTTTTTTTCAGCTCGGTGAGAATTTCCCTCCATGTGTTGGGCTCGGGAATCGCGACGTCCACGGCGACACCGATTTCCTTCAGCGCGGCAACCGGCTTGGGACCGCGAGCCACGAGCTTGACCGACTTGAGGGTTTGCGCGAACTCCTCGCGCGGATAGGCGGTCGCGATTGCGTCGATCAATGTGCGCGCGCCGACGCCGGTGAGAAAAATGACGATGGCGATTTTTCCCGCCTTGAGCTCGCGCATGAAATCGAGCGCCGCGGTGTTCTGTTCCAGGGGCAGCTCGCGCATCGACGGCGCCACGATAGCTTCGCCGCCGTAGCGCTGGATGAGCTCGGCCATCTCGCGCTCGCGCCGGCTCTCGAAGGAAACGACTCTCAGGCCTTTAAGGCCGGGTTGCGGGCTGTTTTCCATTCCGTGCGCGCGGTTTGGCTGTGTCTGAGTCGTCGATGCCAGAAAGCCATCCGAGTTCGGCTCCGAGGGCGACGACCTCGCCGATGACGATGACGGCGGGCGGCTCGACCGCCGCGGATTTTTCAGCGATGTCGCCGAGAGTGCCGGTGACGATGCGCTGCTTCACCGTGGTGCCCGAACTGATGACCGCTGCGGGCGTTTGTCGATCGCGCCCGTGCGCGATCAGCTCGGCGGCGATGCGCGGCAAATTCTTGAGACCCATGAGAACGACGAGAGTATCGATGCCCGACGCCAGGCGCGACCAGTCGATCTTCGCGCCCGCCTTGCATGCTTCGTGTCCGGTGATGACGGCGAAAGAAGATGACAGTCTGCGATGCGTCAGAGGGATGCCGGCGTAAGCCGGAACCGCAATCGCGGAGCTCACGCCCGGCACGATCTCGAAAGCGACTCCCGCTGCGGCCAGCGCCTCGGCTTCTTCGCCGCCGCGGCCGAAGACAAACGGGTCGCCGCCCTTAAGGCGCACCACGCTCCGGCCGGCGCGCGCGTGCTCGATCAAAATAGCGTTGATCTCCTCTTGCGGAAGGCTGTGATACCCAGCCGCTTTACCGGCAAATATCCGCTGCGCGTTTGCCGGAGCTTCTTCAAGTAACGCCGGATTGACGAGCCGGTCGTAGACGACCACTTCGGCCGCGCGCAGCAATTCGATTCCGCGAACGGTGAGAAGTCCGGGATCGCCGGGACCCGCGCCGACGAGATATACCTTGCCCTGGCTCATGCTAGCGCACCACCTCTTCGCGCAGGCGGCGCTTCGCTGCCTCGATGTCGCCCTCGCGCACCAGCCTGCGGACGTCGCCGTTGAGCGCCCGGCGCCAGGATTCCGCATCGGCAGCGATGCCCTTCTCCTTCAGCTCGCGCCGGACATCCGCAACTACATCGGAAAGAACCTCGTAATCTTTCGAAAAATACTCTTCCAACTCCTCGCGGATCATGCGCGACAGCGCCGGGCTTGCGCCGCCAGTCGCGACGGCGATCTGAAGCTCTCCGCGACGGAGGATCGACGGCAGAATGAAATCGCAGCGCGCCGGATCGTCCGCGCTGTTCAACGGCACATCGGACTCTTGCGCCTCTTCGTACACCGCGCGCGTAACCTGCGAATTGTCGGTCGCGACGAAGGCTAGACGGTATCCAGCCAGATCGCCCTTCCGATACTCTCTCATGTAGTGCCGGATTTTTTTCTCCCTTACCTTTTGCTCCAGCCCTTCCGTCAAGGCCGGGCTGACAACGGTCACACTCGCGCCGGCTTCGAGCAGGCCTTCAACCTTGCGCTCGGCCACCACGCCGCCTCCGACGACTAGGCAGCGCTGACCGGAAAGGTTCATGAATATCGGATAGTAGGCCATCTCCGTGCTCTAGGGTAGGTCATTCCAGGCGGCAAGTCCAGGAAGCATTTTTCAAGCCTCCTTGAGGAAGACGCGAAGATTGCGCGGCTTGACAAAGACATGCTCGCCGGCGCGGAGATCGAGCTCGATGTAGCGCTCGCGGGTCAGCTCCGCCTCGATGATCTCGTCGCCGTCGACGCGGTCGAGCTCGAGGCGTACGAGCGATCCGACGGCGCGGACATCCCGCACCACGGCTTCGATCATGGCGCCGTCGCGCACCCGGTCGAGCTCGATGTCGTGCGGCCTCACGTAGGCGAGCGCGGGCGCGTCGTGCGTGCCGAGATGCTCCGGCGCCTCTATCTCGATCTCGCCGATGTGCACGCGCCCGGCATGAACGCGGCTGTGAAAGAGATTCACGTTGCCGAGAAAATGATACACGAACGGCGTCGCCGGATGATTGTAGACCTCGTCCGGCGTGCCGAACTGCTCGATCCGGCCCTCGTTCATGACGACCACGCGGTCGGCGACTTCCAGGGCCTCTTCCTGGTCGTGCGTAACGAAGACGCTGGTGACGTGGATCTCATCGTGCAGCCGCCGGAGCCAGCGCCTGAGCTCCTGTCTCACGCGCGCGTCGAGGGCGCCGAACGGCTCGTCGAGGAGCAGAATCTGCGGCTCGACCGCAAGCGCCCTTGCGAGCGCGATGCGCTGGCGCTGCCCGCCCGAGAGCTGCGATGGCAGATGATCGGCGAGAAAATCGACTTGAACGAGCTTTAATAGATTGCCGACTTTCTTTCGTATCGTCCTTTCGTCGGGACGAAGCTGACGCGGCCGGACGCGGAGCCCGAAAGCCACGTTCTCGAACACGGTCATATGGCGGAACAGCGCGTAGTGCTGGAACACAAAGCCGATACTTCGCTCGCGCGCGCTCCGGTTGGTCGCGTTCTCGCCATGGAAGAATATCTCGCCGCGCTCCGGAAACTCCAATCCGGCAATGACGCGCAGCAGCGTCGTTTTGCCGGAGCCGGACGGGCCGAGCAATGCGACGAGCTCGCCGGTCGGAACCTCGAGGCTCACGTCATCGAGCGCCTTGAAGTCGCCAAAGGTCTTCGTGACGTTCCGGGCTTCGATGCTCATACGTGGCTTCCCCGGCCGGTTTGCCTGGTAACCGCCTCCCGTGCGGCTCGCCATTCGATCAAACTTTTTACGGCGAGTGTTACGAGCGCCAGGAGCGCGAGTAGAGAGGCCACCGCGAAAGCCGCGACGTACTGGTATTCGTTGTATAAAATTTCGACGTGCAGCGGCAGCGTGTTCGTGAGGCCGCGAATGTGCCCGGAGACGACCGAGACGGCGCCGAATTCGCCCATCGCGCGCGCGTTGCAGAGAATCACGCCATAGAGAAGACCCCATTTCACGTTGGGGAGCGTTACGCGGAAAAACGTCTGCCAACCGCCGGCGCCAAGGATCACGGCGGCCTCTTCCTCTTCGCTTCCCTGCGCCTGCATCAGGGGAATCAGCTCCCGGGCGACGAAAGGAAAGGTGACGAACATCGTGGTCAGGATAATAGCAGGGACGGCGAAAATAATCTTGATGTCGTGCGCGGCGAGCCATGGACCGAGCCAACCCTGCATCCCGAAAACGAGAACATAAATCAGTCCGGCCACGACCGGAGAGACGGAAAATGGCAGGTCGATCAGCGTCATTAAAAAGCTCTTGCCGATGAAATCGAACTTTCCGATCACCCAGGCCGCGGCGACGCCGAAAAGGAGGTTGAAAGGCACCGCGACGGCCGCGGTGAGAAGCGTAAGCCGGATCGCGGCCAAAGCCGCCGGATCCCGAAATGAATCGAAGTAAGCGCCAATCCCTTTCTGAAACGCCTGGGCGAAGACGACGGCCAACGGTACGAAAAGAAACAAGCCGAGGAAGACGAGCGCCGCGGCGATTAGGAGCGCGCGCACGGGCCCCGGCTCGCTGGTAGCGCGCGCCGTAACAATCCGGCCGGGGCTGATGCTTGCCTCGTTAAGCATGTCTTCAGCGGACGACGTAATGTTTGCCGCTCCACCACTGGAGCGCATTGATGACGAGCAGCAGGATGAACGACACGACGAGCATCACGACCGCAATCGCGGTCGCACCGGCGTAGTCGTACTGTTCCAGCTTCGTGACGATCAATAGCGGCGTGATCTCCGTGCGCATCGGCATATTGCCGGAGATGAAGATCACCGAGCCATATTCCCCTATGGCGCGCGCGAACGCCAGCGCAAAGCCCGTGAGCAGCGCCGGCATGACGACGGGAAGAACAACTCTCACGAAAGTCTGCGGCCGGCTCGCCCCCAGGCTCGCCGCAGCTTCCTCGACCTCGCTTTCGAGATCTTCCAGCACCGGCTGTACCGTGCGGACGACGAACGGCAGACCGATGAACGTGAGCGCAATGACAACGCCGAGCGGAGAGTATGCCGCCTTGATACCGAGTGCCTCCAAAGGCCCGCCGAACCAGCCGCGGCTCGAATAGACCGTAGTCAGCGCGATGCCCGCGACGGCCGTAGGCAATGCGAACGGCAAATCGACGAGCGCATCGACGAGGCGTTTTCCGGGGAAGCTGTAGCGCACGAGCACCCAGGCGACGAGAAAACCGAAAACGGCGTTGATCGCCGCGCCGGCGAACGCGGCTCCGAAAGTCAGGCGGTAGGAGGCCATGACGCGCGGCTCGGTTGCGGTCCGCCAGAATCCTTCCCAGCCCAGTGCCGTGGTTTTAAAGAACGCGGCCGAGAGCGGAATCAGCACGACGAGGCTCAAGTAGAGCAGTGTGAAGCCGAGGGCCGGGCCGAAGCCTGGAAGAATGCTGGGCCGTTTGATGACCAGTGGCATGCGGCAAAGACCTCAGCGGCCCGGCTGATAGATGCGATCGAACAGTGCGCCGTCGGCGAAATGGGTTTTGTTCGCCTTTTGCCAATCGCTGGCGATCTCCGCGAGCGTGAAAAGCTTCACCTTCGGGAACTGCGCCGAATATTTAGCCGCGACTTTCGCGTCGACCGGACGATAGTAATGCTTTGCCGCGATCTCCTGCCCCTCGGGGCTGTAAAGGTATCGCAGATACTCCTCCGCCGCGGCCCGCGTGCGCCGCTTGTCGACGATTTTGTCCACCACACTGACGGTCGGCTCGGTGAGAATGCTCATCGGCGGCACGACGATCTCAAAGCGGTCTTTTCCGAGATCCTTGCCGCCGAGCAGGATCTCGTTTTCCCAATTCATCAATACGTCGCCGATGCCGCGCTCGACGAACGTTGTCGTCGCGCCGCGGGCGCCGGAATCGAGCACGGGCACATTTTTGTAAAGGCGCGTGATAAAATCTTTTGCCTGGCTGTCGTCGCGCTTCGCTTTGAGCCAAGCATAACCCCAGGCGGCGAGATAATTCCAGCGCGCGCCGCCGGAGGTTTTCGGATTCGGTGTTATCACGGCGACACCGGG
>DASWZY010000389.1:0-6495 GCA_036407055.1 Binatia bacterium | reverse complement strand
GATAAAAGCGCAGTCCAAATACCGATAGCGTAGCATTTATGAACCAATCACATTCCACCTCATCGAGCAATCGCCGCAACTTGATTTATATTGCCACCGGACTTGCGATAACGATCGCCGCGCTGATGTTGCGGATATATCAAATCGGTCAAGACGAATTATGGTTCGATGAAGCGTTTTCTTTCTATATGGTTACAATCTCGAAGTGGCCGGATGCGCTGCTAAGGGATAATAACCCGCCTTTTTATTATGTCCTGCTGCGCGCCTGGATCGGTATTTTCGGCCAGAGCGAGGCGGCCATTCGATCGCTATCCGCGATTTCCGGCGCTTTATTCGTCGCGGCGATGTTTTGGCTGACGAATCAATTCTTTGATCGCGGTGCGGCGTTATTATGCGGAATTTTTTCAGCGCTGGCTCCAATTCAAATCTATTATTCTCAAGAGGCGAGGGTTTACGCGCTGCTTCTATTGTTTATCGTCCTAGCCTACGCTACGTTGTTGCGCGGTTTGGCGACCGATTCTCTGCGATGGTGGGTATTATTTTCTGTCTGCGTTCTACTAGCTCTTTATAGTCATTACTTCGCCATCCTCGCCCTCATTCCTACCGTGGTTTTGATAGGTTTGTGGCCCCATCCCGAAAAATCGCCACGCGTGTGGTTGCGGTATTCGATATCCGCCGGCATAGCGCTGCTCTTATTTGCGCCGTGGTTAATATGGACCGTGCCGAAAATATCCGAGTCGTTAGCAACGATAGACTGGATACGAGACTTGTGGATGCAGACGGGTCCGCTCCTGGCTCTTCCAAAGAGCATCGAGGGTTTTACGCTTGGAAGCCAAGCGGAATTTACTTCCTTGATCAATGTCAAACGATTCGGAGAACTGCTTTTCCCTCAATCGTTACGACTGGTCGGCTTAACGGCGGCGGCGATTCTTTTGATGGCAACGATGATCCCGCGTCACAGCGGATCGAACCTACGCCCATGGGGAAGCATTACAGTTTGGCTCTGGATTACACTGCTGTTTCCTCTCCTTGGCTTATGTGCAGTCTCATTTTATCGCCCAATCTATGCCGTCGGACGCTACGACATTCTAGCGTTTCCAGCGTATGCGTTGCTCCTTGCCTCCGGCTGGAGTAGGCTTCGAGACGGCGGAAAAATCGGTGCTTTTCTAGCGGCTTTCGTGGCATTAGCCCTGTTTATTCCTGTGGGCGTGAAGCTGGTAAAGTATTATTCCGCGCCGCCCGATGATTATGCCAGGCCTACAGCGCGTGCGTTGCTCGAATATGTTCGAAACCAGGATGTCCTTGTTTTAAGTCGATCGCGGGCCAAGACGACGATATATTATTTGATCCGCATGGGGTATCGATGGGAAGATGGCACGTGCAACGACGGCGCGGCAGGACATAAGTTTACGTGCTTGATGTTCCCGCCCGATTCGCCGCTACCTGTAGCTGCCGCAACCGGCAGCAAACATGTATTCTCTGTCGAAGACTGGTCGCGGAAACTACTCGGCCAGTTGCAGTCAACTGACGGCGTCTTATGGATGGTCTTCGACGGAGATATTTTGCCTGACGGCCGACTACAAGCGAGGCGTCCTCTTTCAACTCTCATAAAGCTGTTTGAGAGCTCGCGGTTTCGCGCTGTGCCCATAGATAGCGAATATGGAATCGTCGAATTTCAGCGATAACCTCAATAACGTTGCGTGATCATTGCAGCACCGCTTGGGATGGTGTTATGGAGTCCTCGGATATGAGAGCCAAGCTCGACGAGCTGAACCGCGAGCTGGAAGAAAAAAATCTGCTCGGCTACTGGAATATCGTCCGCGGCCGCGGCGACGATTACGAGCCGAAATCCTCCTTCGAGCCGTCGCTCTGGAAATGGAAAGACATCTGGAGCGGGCTCGAAAAGGCCGGCGAAACGCTCGATCTCGAGCAGTCGTTCCGCCGCTTCATCGCCTTCGCGACGCCGTCACTCGGCGGCACCACGACGCACACGCTGCTTCTGGGCGCGCAACTCGTCAAGCCGGGCGAGATCGCCAAGGCGCATCATCATACGATGGGCGCGATCCGCTTCGTCGTCAAAGGCGGCGGCGCGCAGACCGTCGTCGACGGCGAGCCGTTCCCTATGTATCCCGGCGATCTCGTCACCACGCCAGGATGGACGTGGCACGATCATTACAACGGCTCGAATGAGCCGATCGTCTGGCTCGACGGCGCCGACGGGCCGTTGATGAGATTTCTTCAGGCCGGTTTCGGCGAGCGGTACGAATCGGATCAACAGCCGCAAACGCGCTCGCCAGGAATGTCTTCATACGAACTCTCGCCGGTGCGGCCGTCCTGGATCAAAGATTCGAAACAGCCGCCGCCGTTCCGGTACAAGTGGGAAAACACCGAGAAAGCTCTGAACGCGCTCGGCGAGCGGCCCGGCGATCCGCACGACGGCATCGTGCTGCGCTACGTCAATCCCGTGAACGGCGGACCGACGCTGCCGACGCTCTCGTGCGAGATGCACATGCTCAGGCCGGGCGAGAAGACGAAAGAGCATCGGCACACCAGCAGCGCGATCTATCACGTTTTCCGGGGTCGAGGCTCGACGATCATCGACGGCGTGCGGCGCGAGTGGGAAGAAGGGGATTCGTTCACCGTGCCGCTCTGGCGCTGGCACGCGCATGCGAACGAAGGCCGCGAGCCGGCGCTGCTCTTCGTCATGAACGATCGACCCGTGCTCGACGCGTTCGGCTGGTATCGAGAATCCGCGCGCGAGTAGCGGACAAGGAGAGGATTTGATGGACCAACTCGTAAGCCGCCTCGCCAAACTCGACACCTGCGCCGCCTCGGACGCGCTCGATCGCCTGGGTCTCCGCGGCGCGACGATCGGCATTCGCCCCACATGGCCGTGCGCGCGCATCGTCGGGCGCGCGGTCACTTGTAAGATCAAGCCCGCTGGTCCGGAAAAATCGAAGGTGCACCTCGGCACGCCCGCGATCGAAGCGGCGAACGAGAGCGATGTCATCGTCGTCGACAACGGCGGACGCCCCGACGTGTCGGCGTGGGGCGGGCTGCTTTCGCTCGCGTCTAAGCAAAAGAAGCTCAGCGGCGTCGTTATCGACGGCGCGTGCCGCGACGTCGATGAGAGCCGCGATGTCGGCTTTCCCGTCTATGCCCGCGCCGTCGTGCCCGTGACGGCGCGGGGCCGCGTCATGCAGGGAAGCGTCAATGAGGAAATCCAGTGCGGCGGCGTGCAGGTCCACCCCGGCGATCTCGTGATCGCCGACGGCAGCGGCGTCGTCATTATTCCGTCGTCGCGCGCGGAGGAGGTCGTCTCCGAAGCGGAGAAGATCGCGGCGCACGAAGCGAAAATGGCCGAGGCCGTACGCAGCGGCCGGTCGGTGATGGAAATCATGGAGACGCTCGGCTATGAGTCGATGCTCAAGAAAGACAAGTGAAGTCGCGCGCATAGAATATCAATATAAAAACATTTCATACCTTAACCAACCTACCGATTTCGTTCGTTTTTTCTTGCCACCGAACTCGCGTTTCGCTATACCCAATTAGCCGAATTACCTCATCGCCGATCGATGGGTGCGCTTAGGACGATGAAGTCGAACTATCTCTTTTCAGCCATTCTATTCTTCTGCGTAGTCGTTCTATCTGCTCCTGCGCGCGCGGACTGGAAGCAGGATTGGGAGAAGACCGTCGCTGCGGCGGAGAAAGAAGGCGAAGTCACACTCTACGGTCAGGCGCGTGTCGGCGTAAACGAAGCGCTCAACGAGTTCTCCAAGGTCTATCCCAAGATCCGGCTCAACTTCGTCGGCGGGCAGGGTAGCGAGCTCGGCAAGAAAGTCATGGCTGAGAAGCGCGCCGACAAGCATCTGGTGGATGTCGCAGTCGGCGGCGGCGGCACAATGGTGCTCGTGTATCACAAGGCCGGACTGCTTCAGCCGATGAGCTCGGCGTTCATCCTGCCGGAGGTCGCCGACGCTTCGCTCTGGTGGGAGAAGAAGCACCACTACGCCGATCCCGATAATCGCACCGTTTTCATGGCGCAGGGCGACGTCGACGACCGCATGGGCGCGTACAACAAGAACCTCGTCAAAGGCAGCGAGATTCAGTCGTGGTGGGACGTGCTGGAGCCGCGCTGGCGCGGAAAGATCGTAATGTCCGATCCCAAGTGGGCGGGCAACATCGGCACGTGGCGATATTTTTATTACTCGCCGCAGCTCGGACCGAAGTTTCTGCGCCGACTGCTCGAAGAGGCGCGCCCGGTGTTCTCTACCGACGAGCGCCTGATGGTCGACTGGGTGGGTTCGGGCAAATACGCGATGTATCTGCTCGCGAAGGACGAGAACATCGCGCTGGCGATCAAGCAGGGACTGCCGATCGACACTTTGCGCAGCCAGAAGGATGGCGGCCTTATGACGACGGGCTCCGGTCATCTGGCCTATTTCAAGAATCCGCCGCATCCGAATGCCGCCAAAGTTTACGTGAACTGGTTTTTGTCCAAGCAGGGCCAGAACACTTGGCAGAAATACACCCTCAATAATTCGCTTCGCACCGATATCCCGAAAGACATGCTGCCGCGGGCCGCGGACCAGGTGCCCAAGGAAGGGCGAACCTATTTCGTCACCAGCCTGCCGCAGTACGAAGACGTTAAGCCGCTGAGAAAATTGGTGGACGAAGTTTTGGCCAAGCGCGGCAATTAAACATGCGCAAACGATTAACACTCCCGCTCTTCACGCTATTCGCACTTTTGGCGGCGCCGGCTCTATCGGCCGCCGAGGGTAAACCGGGCTGGCAGGCCGAATGGGAGAAGACGATCGCCGCCGCGGACAAAGAAGGGCAGATCACCATCTACGCGCCGCCGGGCAAGCAATATCAGGACGCGGTCACGACCTTTTCGCAGTACTATCCGAAGATCAAATTGACGTATGTGCCGGGCTCCGGCTCGAGCAACGCGCAGAAGCTCATGGCCGAGCGGCGCGCGGGAAAATATTTGCCGGACGTATTCATCGGCGGCTCGGGGACGCTGATCGAAGTGCTGTTCGCCGGAAAAGTCCTCGAGCCGATGGCTTCGCATTTTATTCTGCCGGAAGTGAAGGACCCGTCCGGCTGGTTTGATAAGAAGCTTCTATTCGTCGACGCGGACGGGCAATACGTGCTCCAGATGCAGGCCAGCGTGCAGCACGACATCGGCGCCTGCAATACCAAGCTCGTCAATGCTGGCGAGATAAAATCCTTCTGGGATGTCTTACAGCCCAAGTGGAAGGGCAAAATGGCTGCGTTCGATCCGCGCGACCGCGGCCACATCCAGCGCATGCGCTCGCTGTATTACAACCCCAATCTCGGGTCTGAATATCTCCGCCGGCTGTTTGAAGAGACCGACATCACGCTCGGGCGCGACCAGCGGCAGCTTCTGGACTGGGTCGCCGGCGGCAAATTTCAGATTTACTTGTTCGCCACGAGCAGCGACGTCGAAGACGCGAAAAAGCAAGGCCTTCCCGTAAGTCTGTTCTACGGCCAGCCGAAGGAAGGTTACATCAGCGGGCAGTTCGGGCACATCGCACTGGTGAAGCAGATGCCGCATCCGAACGCCGCGAATGTGTTCCTCAACTGGGTGCTCTCGCGACAGGGACAGACGGAATGGCAGAAGAAGACCGACAATAATACGCTGCGCACGGACATTCCGAAAGACATGCTTTCCGATCAAAATGAGATTCCGAAGCCTGGAGAAAAATATTTGAACGCGAGTCTGCCGCAGTACCAGGACATAAAGCCGGTGCTGAAAATCCTCGAAACGGCGCTGGCAAAAACCGGCAAGTAAACCGACGCTGGAAACAGGAGGCGTATCATGCTGACCAAGGAGCAGAACGAGCGGCTCACGCGCGTGGGACCGGGAACGTCCGGCGGCGACTTGTTGCGCCGCTATTGGCTGCCGATCTCCGTCGCCGAGGACCTGACCGACGAGAAGCCGACCAAGTTCGTGCGCGTGCTCGGTGAGAATCTCGTGCTCTTCAAGGACAAGGGCGGGCGCGTCGGCCTGCTCGACGACCGCTGTTCGCACCGCGGCGCCTCGCTCTGCTACGGCCGGGTCGAGGAGCGCGGCATCTCCTGCGCGTACCACGGCTGGCTCTACGACGTGAAGGGCAATTGCCTCGAGACGCCGCCGGAGCCGGCGGAGAGCAAGTTCCCGGCGACCGTAAAGCACAAGGCGTATCCGGTGCAGAAGTTCATCGGCATGTACTGGACCTACATGGGGCCGCAGCCCGCGCCGCTAATCCCGCGTTACGACGCATGGGCGTGCAAAAACGGCCGGCGCAAAATTTTCATCCAGCCGCAGCTCGACTGCAACTGGTTCCAGGCGATGGAGAACTCGGCCGATTCCGCCCACCTCCAGATCCTCCATCAGGACGCGACCGGCCGGGGCGCGCCGCCGAGCACGACCCGGGGCTTCATCGACAGCATCGCCGAGCTCGACTACTGGGAAGACGAGCTGAGCCT
>DASWZY010000388.1:0-4460 GCA_036407055.1 Binatia bacterium | reverse complement strand
AAATTGTCGCATTTGCTCATATGCGTCGGAAACCCGGTTATTGGTTGGAGTGATAAGCAGCGACGTCGATCTCGTTTGGGACCCGCCGTGGGACCCGAGCCGCATCAGCCAACAGGCGCGGGAGAAGCTGGGGATCGGGTAAGTTATTCGATACCCAACAATCGATTGAACTCCTCGACCGAGGAGATTTTATAAGTCGGCGTCCGTTTGATCGATAATATTCTGACCCAACCTGCCGTATCGTAAAGCCAGCGATTTCCCTTCGATTGAGCGGTGACATCAAGCTTGTAGGTCCATTTCAGGTCCGCCGGCGGAGTCTGCTCTGTTTTCGCAATCCATAGTTGCTCGAAATGCGATAAATCTTCTTTCATAAGAAGTGTTTTCTCGCGACCGTCGGGATTTATAACGGAGATCTTGGTTAAAGATTCGACGTTATGGCAGGACAAAAATAGAAGAACGACTAACAGAAACACTCCTTCAGTTTTCCGACATTCGTCATTCTTTACCTCCGCGGCGCCTCGTCAACTTTTCCTGCAATATCATTCGCCGCCAGAAATTCGACGACGCGTCGCCGCGCGTCGCTAGTCGCCTCCGCGTCGTAGCCGAGTTGCATGCCGAGAACCGTGCGGTCGGGAAGGCGCATGTCGAACGTGTGCGGCGCGCGCGGATACACGACCAGCTTCAGCATCGTATCGGACTCGCCTTGCCGGGCTTTCATCTGCTCGCAGAAACGCGCCGGCGCGACGGTGTCGGCCTTGCCCGTGAGCACGAGCAGCGGCGCGTAGAAATGACTGGCGGTATCGGACTGGCAGCCGGGATAGAGCGCGACGCCCGCGACGAACGGCGCGGAATGGTTCAGCGGCGCGCGCAAGGCGGCGAGCACCGTTCGGCCGCCGTTCGACATTCCCATGACGGCGATGCGCTTCGCATCGACGTAGCTCTGCTCCGCGAGCCACGCGCCGGCACTGTACGCGTCGTCGGCGCGGCGCACCGCCCATGTGGAGACGTCCCGCGTGCAGACCTGATCGACGCGGCGATTGGCGAAGCTGTCGACGACGGCGACGCCGATTCCTTGTTGAATAAAAAGGTCCGCCCACGGCTGCACCCATTTCGTCCACATCGCTTCCGCAGTGAGACCGCCGCAGCCGTGCAGCAAGACGACGAACGGGAATCGCCCCTCGCCGGCCGGCCGGTAAAGCGTGACCGGCAGCGAGCCTTCCTTCGCCCGCGCGCGTTTCTCCTCGGCCGTTCCCGATTGAAAACTCATGGCGTTGCCGGTCTGCCACGGCACGACAACGCGCTCGGCGGCAAAGGAAAGCTCGGCCGAAACTGGCACCGAGATAAGCGCGAGGGTCAACAGTATGCTGAGCTTCATCCTCGCAACGTGAGCGCGATATGATGTGCTCTCACGGCCAGATGTGAAAAAACCACCGAATATAGCGAATGACGTAAATTCCCCAGAAGAAGGCGTAGCGAATAGCGTAAATTCCCCATGCGAAAGCGTAGCGAATGCCGTACATCCCCCACGCGCCGATCATCCAGCCCAGATCTGCCGAAATAATCAAAACGCAGAGGCCGAGCAGCAGACGCCATCCGGCTCGGCCTCGGGTCTTGAATACATACCAGGGTATCGTAATCGGCCAAGTGATATAGATGAAGCAGCCCAAATCCAGGACAGCTCCGACCGAATTCTTCTTGGCATCGTTCTGTATCCACAGAATCACTGAGACGAGAGGTCCGAACCAAAAAAATAGTGCAATTAATCCCGACGGCTCGATTTGGAATGCGCCATAGATCGCAGCGGTGACCGTACAAAGAAGAGCGGTGACTTTTGCGGTGCGAAGAGAAGTCTGTTGTAGGGTTGACTCCATGGAGGCGATTAACGCGGCATGAACGTCAGGGCGATAAATGCGGCAATTTAACTGCGGCTGATCGATACTGCAGAACTCTTTGGCTTGTCAAGCGCGTTTCGCTTGACTGTAGCAACCAGAAACCGAGCGTCGATCTCGCCCGAGACGTGGCATACGACCTGAGCCGGATCAGCGAAGAGCCGAAGACATGCTGGGAGTCGGGTACAATCCGATCGAATTAAACTGAATAGACAAGCACGAGATAGGCAAGTAGAAGCACAGCTATTAGGCCATAAAAGACGCTAAAAAGCAGATTCTCTTTGCTTCGTCCTTTTTTTCTCCAAGCGAAGCCTAGCGCCGATGCGATTACGGAGAGCATCAGCGCATAAATGAACTGTGCAGATATAGTTCGTCCAAACAGATTTATCTCTGCCCGATTCACGTCTTCGCCCATAAGAAGAGAAATCAATCGGAAGTGTAAAAATGTAGCGTCGCATACAACGATGAACATCGCCGCATAAAGGAGAAGCGCAGCTTTAGTCTTTATAGCCGTCATGCCGCGGGCTCTGCCCACGTATTGCAAAACATTTCGACTAAATATCGAGCAATAAGCTCCGCTGCTTGCGCATCGTGCGATTAAGCCTGATTTTTTTCCGATCCAAATAGCGAAACGCTGCCCTCAGTGAATAGGCTCCGCGAATCCGGCCGTTCAGAAGCATAATCTGCCAGTCTTCTACTTCGGCTTCCGTCACATTGCGCCGCGACTCGATAGGGCCTGCCTGGGTATATGGGGTGTTCGCCAAGGAAACGTTGAACACGCCATCCGCGTAATGATGTACGTACGCCCAGATATGTTCAGTAGCTCCTTTGTCGGTTAGCAGGGGAAATTTCACGTAGGCGCCGTCGATGTTCTTTTTGACATCGGCTATGAAACCGGGGAGAGTTCTCTTTGCCTCGGCGACGCTTCCGAGCACTTCCGGCGAGTGAATATCAATATCCTGTTTCTCGATACCAGGCCCGCCATCGGTCAGCCACCGCCAGCCTACCGAGATCATCACGATCGGAACCGCCAATTGCATCGGTGTTTGGAATGCGCCGCGAAAGTAGCGCGTCGGCCAAATCAGGTTGTACAAGAGCCACAAGATGAGCCCCGCGCCTATTCCGACCGCAAGAATTCCGAATAGCCGCTTGATGACGACGGATAGACGCTGGAACATGGTAAAGTTAAACAGCCGGTTGCATGCTCGGCGCCGCTCGCAAACGGCGCAGCGCGTAAGTCCCGCGGATGGCGGCGAGATAACACAGGGTCAGCACGATCGCCATAATGATGCCGCTCGTTTTGGGGCCATGTGAAAACTGATCGATTTTCTCGATAACGAACAAACTGAGGCCCGCCACAGCCGCGAAACGACTCTCCTTGTAAATTCCGAGAGCAATGACAGAAAAAAGAATGGCATCGAGGAACGCCCACGCGGTGATATACCCGAATGCCGCTGCCTGCGCTCCGAGCGCCCAGGAAGCGACGAGCGCCGTAACCACTGCGGTAAAGACGGCCGCCCAAACACCATTCATCGATGCTTTCTTTGCGCCATCGATCGTGCTTACGTCGGGCCACCAAAAATTCGTTTTTTGACGCTCCATATCGCGCCACTCCTTTCGTAGATGTACTTATATAGGGTTCAATATACCGAACCGATAGGATTATACTATAAACCGGTACGCGGCGTCAAAAGTTTTGCCGGCAACTTGCAGACGCGGCGAAAACCCGGCATGTAGAAACTATGGAAGAACATCCTTTGCTCCGGCCTGTCGAGGCGTTTCCCGTCCAGCAGGACGGGAAGACGCTCATCTATCTGAGAGACCCCGCGCATTTCGCCGAGACGCTCGTCGTGACGCCGGCCGGGTACTTCGTGCTGGCGCATTTCGACGGCCGGCATTCGCTCGCCGATATTCAGGAAGCGTATGCGAAGCGAACCGGTCAGGCGCTGCCGGCCGACGAGCTCGACAAAATGCTGGAGATGCTGGACCGAAAATACTTTCTCTACAACCAGCGCTTTCTCGACCGGGAGAAAGAGATCGTCGACGATTTCCGCCGCCAGTCTATCCGCGCGGCGGCGCACGTCGGCGGCGTCTACAGCCCCGAGCCGGACAAGCTAAACGCGCAGCTGCTCGGCCACTTCACCGCCGCAAACGGCCCCGGCGCCGTGCGGCCGGACGGCGCGCGGCCGACGCCGCGCGCTCTCGTCGCGCCGCACATCGACTTTCACCGCGGCGGTCCGTGCTACGCGTGGGCGTATAAGGAGCTGATCGAGAAGCCGGGCGCCGATCTCTACATTCTTCTCGGCACGTCGCACTGCGCCGGCGAGAGCCCGTTCGTGGCGACGATGAAAGACTTTGCGACGCCGCTGGGGAACGTGGAAACCGACAAGGATTTCGTCCGCCGATTGCAGCAGGCTTACAACGACGATCTGTTCGCCGACGAATATTTGCACCGCACCGAGCACTCGCTCGAGTTTCAAGCCGTGTATCTCCAATACGCCGCCGCCGAGCGCGCGCGGCTGACCGGCGAAAACCGGCCGTTCAAGATCGTGCCGATCCTGGTGACGTCGT
>DASWZY010000387.1:0-13182 GCA_036407055.1 Binatia bacterium | reverse complement strand
ATAATCTCGCGGTGGATCTCGGAAGTGCCGCCGCCGATCGTGGCGGCGCGCGAATCGCGGAAATGGATCTCCATCTCGCAATCCTTCGTGTAGCCGAAGCCGCCCATCATGTGGACGCCGTCGCTCGCGATCTTGACGTAGGTCTCGGACGCCATCAGCTTCGCCATCGACGCCTGCATGCGGCACGGCAGTCCGCGATCGACCATCCAGGCGGCGCGGTAGACCATCAGCCGGGCGCTGTCGACCGCGGTCTGCATATCCGCCAGGCGGTGGCGCAGCACTTGAAACGCCGCTAGCCGCTTGCCGAACTGCTCTCTCTCGTTCAGATACTTGACCAGCATGCCGATGACGGATTGCGAGTTGCCGACGTACTGCGCGCCGACGCAGGAGCGGTCGCCTTCCAATGTCTTGCCTAAATTCTGCCAGCCGCAATCGAGGCCGCCGACGACGGCGTCTGGCCCGACATGCGCGTCGAGGATCACCTCGTTCAGCGGGATCGACCGCCGTCCGAGCGTCTTCAAGCGCCGCGTCTCGACGCCCGGCGTCCCCTTCTCCACGGCGAAGACCGTCAGCCCCTGCTCCTTCTTTTTTTCCGTCGAGGTGCGCGCCACGACGAGCAGAAGATCGGAAAGCTCGGCCGCGCTGATGAACATCTTGCTGCCGTAGAGATGAAACCCGCCGTTGTCCTTGACCGCGCGTGTCCGCAGCGACGCGGCGTCGGAGCCGGAATCCGACTCCGTCAGCGCAAGCCCGACGAACATCGCGCCGGACGTGATGGCGGGTAAATATTTTCGCTTCTGCTCCTCGCTGCCGTAGAGCAGCAGCGAGCGGCTGCCGAATACGCAGCTGCTGAAGTAGAGGCTCGCCAGCGCCGGCATCGCCTGCGCGAGCTGCTCGATCACGAGCACGACCGCGACGAAATTACCGCCGGCGCCGCCGTATTCCTTCGGCACCGGAAGGCCGAGCCATCCGGCGGCACCCAGCTTGCGGTAGAGATCGAGCGGGCATTCCCCCGCTTCGTCGTAGCGCCGGACGACTCCGGCGGGACACTCCTGTTTGACAAACTCGCGGATCCCCGCGACCATCATGTGCTGCTCTTCGTCGAGTTCAAAATCCATGGTTTATAAACGATCCATGACTTTGTCGGACCACTGCTTCATGAACTGGAGCTTGTCCGGGAAGTAGGTGCTGAGCCAGATATTCTCCACGCCGCGGCCGACGAGCGTCTTGATGCGTTCGCGGCATTCCTCGGGAGTGCCGACCACGGCGTAGCGGTCGACGAGATATTCTTCCAGTCCCAGCTCCTGAACCAGCCGGGTGTTCGTGGTCTCCGTCTCACCTTTCAAGTGAACCCTAAAATCGTAGCTCGCGTTGAGCTTGCGGATGGCCTTGGCGTATTTCGCCGGGATGTGCTTGTTCTCCATCGTGAAGCGGGCGAGCTGATTGGCCGGCGCCGCGAGCGACATGCGGATCCCCGCGGTGGCCTCCTCCTTCGTCTTGCCGAAGTTGCAGATCACCAGCCACCAGACGTCCATGTCTTTGAGCGTCTTGCCCGCAACCGCGGCGCCGGCCGCGATATCGGCGAGCGCGTCGGCGGCAACTTCCTCCTGAACGCCGGTCCCGACGATGGCGCCGTCGGCGATCTCGCCGGCGCAGCGCAGCGTCTTCGGCCCGTGCGCGGAGATATAGATAGGTATCTTCGGACGCGACCACGTCAGGCGGATGGATTTGTCCTGATACGCAGCCTCGCCGGTTTTGTAGAGCGACTTGATCGCCTTGATGTACTCGCGCATGACCTTGATCGGCGCCGCTTTGAGCCCGAGGTTGTAGACCGCGCTGTCGCCCGAGCCGAGGCCGAGAAAGACGCGGCCGGGGGCGATCTCGTCGAGCGAAGCGATCGCGCTCGCCGTCACCGCGGGATGGCGCGTAAGCGCGTTCGTGACGCGCGGGCCGAATTTGGCCTTGCGCGTAACGCCCGCGGCCAGCGTGCAGGCGACGTATAATTCCCGGTACACGCTCTGTGAGTCGACGATGCCGATCTGCTCGAAGCCGGCGCTCTCCGCGGCGGCACAGCACCGCTTGAACTCTTCCAGATTGTTGGGCGTAAAACTGATTCCGAATCGGGGCATATATCAGTGCCTGATTAGCGCGCTTTCGCCTTCGTCTTGACGAGGCCGTTTTCGACAAATTCAGTGTACTGGAGCGCGATCTCGTGCGAGCTGAGCGGTCCTTCGGGGTTGTACCAGCGGATGATCCAGTTGCACATGCCGAGAATGGCGAACCCGCATACCTTGGGATCGACCTTGCGGAACTCGCCGCGCGCCATGCCTTCCTTCAGGATGGCGCGGAGCAGCTTTTCATACTCGTCGCGCATCTGGACGTATTTTTCCCGGTACTGCCGCTGCAGGAAGCGGCCCTCCTCGATGAACACCGAAACGGGCTCCAGGTTGAGCACGATGCTGTCGATGTGATCGATCAAAAAGAGCCGGAGCTTTTCGCGCGAGCTGAGATCGGAATTGACGATCTTTTCGACGCGCGCGAGCGCGCCGCCCACGGCCTCTACGAGCGTCTCGTAGAGCAGCTCCTGCTTGCTGGAAAAATAATGGTAGAGGGTCGCTTTTCGAATGCGGAGTTTCCTCGCCAGCGTCTCCATCGACGAGCCGTTGAAGCCTCTTTGCTTGATCAGCGTCGCCGCCGCCCGTGAGATTTCCGAGCGTCGCGCATCCCATGCCGGTTTCGCCGCGGTTTTAACGATCGCCATGCGCTGTCCTTTTGTTTGCTTCTTCTTTGCGCCTGGAGCCGGCGCGGCTATGCCGCGAGCATCGACTCGATATATTTGCCCGTCCGGTCTTGTTCCAAATCCCGCAGGAGAGTCGCCGTGCACATGGGAAACGGCTTTGTCAGGCACATCGCCTGCACGAGCGCGATCGCGCGCCGCAGCGGAATTTCCGAATCCGCCATACTTTGCTCCAGCGTCTCGTGAATATTCTGGAGCTTCCACGGAATTTTTCGCGCGCGTGTTTGGAGCAAGCGGAGAAATTCCCGGTCGACGCTGTCCAGCTCCACAGACAGCGGACCATCCGGGTTTTTTTCCACCATCCAGTTATCGAGCTCCTCGACCGCCTCCGGACGGCAATCGATTTTCTTGCCCGCCTTCCAGACTTTCAGCGGAACCAGCCGCTGCGTGCCGGAGATCTCCTGGCCGTCGCAGTCGCGGAAGCGAAAATCGCCCTCTTCCAACTTCAACGCCGTGATATCCGCCCGGCCGCCGAGAGTGATGCGCCCGCGCCACGGCTCGGCGTAGATCGCCTTCGCTGCATTGCTGGTGACGCACGCGAGCACTTCGGAGACGGACATTCCCATGGCGAGAAACAGCGACATCACGTGGCACAGCGACTTCGCCGGACCGGTGACGTTGCGGTTTTGCAGGTCGCTGCTTATCGTGTCGGGCCGGATACCCTGCTCGAAGCCGATCTGCGCCATCGTGAAATTGAAGTTGAAGCTGCCGAAGCCGACATCGAGAATGACGCCGCGGTCGCGCGCGGCCTTGAGCTCCCTCGCGGCGAGGCCGCCTTCGGTATAAGGGCCGCCGTAAACCCCGGTGTAGACGTGCGTCGCCATGTCGCCCTGTTCGAGCAAGTTCAGCACGGCAGGTGTCGTGATCAGCTGCGGCCGCACCATGAAATCGCCGATGTGAATGTAAAGCGGGATGCCGAGCATGCGCGCCACCGCTTTGGCGAGCTGGACCGGCTCGACGCCGATCGGTCCGAACGCCGGTATCTTGAGCCCGCGCACACGGCCGTCCGGTCCGACCCACTCCGACATCTGCGCGAGCGGAATGCCCGACATGCTGCGGACAAACTTATAATGTTCGCCGGTGCCGCCGGTGACGCCGAGGGGCTGCAAATGGAGGAAGGCGAACCAGTCGGTCTCGCAGGCCTCATCGAGAAGGATCCGCATCTCGGGGTAGTTGTAGGCGCCGCAGCTTCCGGCATCGACCATCGCCGTGACGCCCGACAGAACGCCGAGCGTGTCCGGGTTGAGGCAGCTCAGCGCGCCGTAAGCGTGCAGGTGCGTATCGATGAGGCCAGGGCTGACGATGCAGCCGGTGAGGTCGGCCACTTCGCGCGCGCTCGTTGTCTCGTCAATGGCGCCGATGTATGCGATTTCACCGTCGGCGATCGCAATATTGGTAACACGATCGGTCCCGCTGGCGGGATCGATCACGCGACCATTTTTCAGCAGCCAGTCGTAAAACATAAAATTCGATTGCCTACTGGACGGCTCCCGGTTTGACGGTGGCCGCCACTTCGCGAACGTACTGGTCAAAAATGAATCGCCCCGGCTGGACGTTCGCGTACTTGGGATTTTTTTCGGCGATGTCGTTGAGGATCAATGTAAGATGCTCCGGGCTGACGGTAGGAATGGGCGGCAGATACTTCCGCACGAGGAGATCGTAGGCCGTGTTCAGCGCGTCGCGGTCGTCGATCTTAGTGTACTTGCCGATTATGTTGACCGTTTCCTGCTGATGTGTCTTGACGTAATCGATCGCGGCGATGAGCCCGGAGATGAAGCGCTTGATCGGCTCTTTGTTCTTCTCGAGATAACCTTTCTTCGCGCCGAAAGCCTCCTTCTGATACTTGACGCCCATCGCCGCGAGATCGCCCAATTCGCGGAACCCGGCCTTCTTCGCGACCAGAGAGGATGGGAAAGAGAGAACGCCGGCGGCGATCGAATCGGCTTTGAGCGCGCCGACGATGCCCGGCACGCTGCCCACCTGAATCAAGGCGACGTCCTTGCGGGGATCCATGCCGGCGTGCGTCAGCAGCCACTGGGCGGCGAAGTCGATCGTGCTGCCGAATCGCGTGACACCGATCTTCATGCCTTTTAGCTGCGGAATCGAGGTGATCGTCGGCTTCGCGTACATCGCAAACGGCAGCGTGCGCGTCATACCGGCGAACAGAACCAGATCGGACGCTCCGGCGAGATTCGCCGCGATGATTCCGCCGGCCGCGCCGCCGATAACGTCGATTTCGCCCGACATGAGCGCCGCCATTCCGATCGGCGTGCTGGCAATATACACGAGCTCGACCTTTACACCGTGTTTGTCGAAAATCCCCAGGTCTTTGGCCGCCCACAACGCGGCGTAGCCCGCGTCGGGCGCGGGATAGGCGACCCGGATAACGTCCTCGGCGAGAGCCGGCACCGCGCCATACAGTGCGATCGACATGAAGACGAACAAGCCGCGCAGCGTTCGCTTCATTTCGACCCTCGCCCGTTCACTTTAGTTGCATGCGACGATTTGGCGCGCGCGGAACCGCGGCGGGATTTTTTCGCCGCCGCCGCGCTCGTGCCGCTTGCCGCATAGCTGGCGAAAGCCGGCTTGTAATCGCCGTCGACGAACTTCTGGATCCCCTGCCGCACCCATTCGCCTTTTTGCAGGTACGAAAGTTCTGCCTGCTTGGCGAGCTCCCATTCGACCGCGGCCGAATAGCTCATCTGCTTGTCGCGCCAGAAAACTTCCTTCGCTACCATCATCGCGACGGGATTTTTCTCGGCCAGCTCGCCGGCGAGCGCGTAAACATCCTGCATCAGACGTTCGTGCGCAACGGCGCGGTTTATGAGCCGGATGCGCTCGGCGGTAGCGGCATCGATGGATTCGCCGGTGAGCGCCATGTAGAGAACATCGCGATGCGAGAGCAGTTCCATGGCCATCTTCATCGATCCCCCGGCGGGGAAATTACCGAAGTTGACTTCCGACAGCGCAAACTGCGCGCGATCGGATGCTATCGCAATGTCGCACAGGCCCATGACGCGAAGCCCGCCGCCGATGCACCAGCCGTTGACCGCCGCGATCGTCGGCTTGGGAAACGTTCGCAAAACTTCAGCCCAGTCCATCGCCTCGGCGGTGACCCGACGCGCTTTAACAGGATCGTCGAAGTTCTCGGCAAAAAACGCCTTGAGATCCTGCCCGGCACAGAAGCTGTCGCCCGACCCCGTCAGCACCAAAACACGCGCGCTGTCGTCGATTTTTAACTCCGCCAGCGCCGCGCCCATATCCCGGTGCATCGCCGGATCCATGGCGTTCTTTTTCTCGGGACGGTTTAGCCGGATGGTCGCTATCGGTCCGTCGTGCGACACGACGATACGTGTGAAGCCCAAACTCACCTCCAAAGTCTTTCTACCGACCGGTCGGTCGACTCCTATAATACAGGTGCAGGGTTGTCAAGTATGCATGAAGAATTGCACGGCTCGACCGAGCCGGATCGATTTCGCGCCGCGCCAAAAGGCCGCGCGTTTGCTGGAACGCAAAGACTTACGTCCTGAACTTTTATCAGATCCTAGTTGACGAAGACCCTCACCGAGTCAAGTGCGGCGTCGTGAGACGCTGTGGAAGTCGTGACGACGCTTACGGCGCGGACTGCGCCAGCGGCTTTGGGAGATTCTCGAAAGCAATCTCAGCGATCGTCGGCAGGTTTGGTAATGATTTCGGGCGGCGACTACGAACGCCTGCAACCCGCCCCGGAAGCGCAGGGGCCCGAGGCCGAAGGGACACATGCGACGCTGATGCACATTATGGCGACCAACGGCAACGCGATCGTACGCGAAATGTCAGTCAATCACGGCGGAAATCTCGTTCGATCACCTGCCCGGCACCGTCGGGAAAGGCTCTTGAGTTTTTCCCAACTGTCTTAACGCACCAGCGCGGAATATTTTTCCCTCAGCTGACCGTAGCGCTTGCCGGCTTCTGTCGCGCCCTTGCGGATGTCGTCCGAGACGACGTTGTAGGGCGGGCGGATCGGGCCGGTTTTGCAGTAGCCGGAAGCGGCCATGAGAATTTTTTCGAGCTGGATGTTGTTCGAGGCGAAGACTTCCGCCGAGCCGACGATGTGATGGTCCGGCTCGTTCGCCCACGCGATGTCGTCGGCGATCGCTTTCGCCTGTTTGGCGTTGCCGTCCGCCAGCGCTTTCATCAAAGCAACCCCGACTTGCGGACCGACCGAGGGAATCCAGCAGGTCGTCTGCGTCTCCGGCGAGATCTGCGCGAACTCGTACGCGAGGCCGACGGGCGGAATGAAATTGATACGCCCCTTCGTCGCCTCGACCACCTGTTTGAGAATCGCCCGGTTGGCGAATTTGGCCGACATCACCGTCGGCGCCTTGGCGGCGACGGGCCCCCAGAAGTTCGCGCCGAAATCGAAGCGGAAGGCCCGCGGGTTGGCGTAGATCATGATGGGAAAATCGGGAAAGGTCTCGGCGACGTCGGCGTAGAATTTCACCGCCATGTCGAGCGTCACCGGCTGCCACATCGGAATGCCGAGCAGCGTGCCCGTCGCGCCGAGGCCTTTGGCAAACTTGATGCGGCGCGCAACCTCGTGGCCGCCGAGCGCCGTCGCTCCGATGAAAGTCGGGATGCGCCCGCGCACCGTCTTCAAGATGCAGTCGACGTACTTCTCGTAATCGTCCTGCGCGGTCGTCGCGCACTCGCCCATCGTGCCGAGCGCCATGATGCCGGCGGCGCCGTCGCGCACGAGATTCTCGCTGATGCGCGCGGTCTCGTCGAGATCGACCGTGTTCATCGCGTCGAGGCGCTCGGCCCCGTCTTTGGCCGGCGTCGGCATGATGGCAAGCGCGCCTTTGAGGTCTTTAGCGGTAATCATGAGAGGTCCTCCTTCGAGTAGTAAGCCTCGCGTCCGTCAAATCCACGTATATCAGCTTTTTTTGGATTCGTCTTTCGGCGCGGGTATACGCTCGCGCTCCATCTTTTTTCCCGTCTCGTAGTAGCGGCCCTCGATCGCGAGTTTTCCGGCCGCTTTTTCGGCCTCCGTCCACCAGCCGAGATCGTAGCCGTACCACGGCCGGCGAAGCTCGAGCCGCGGCAGGCCTAATTCTTCCCAGATCGGAAGGACGTGTTCCATGATATCTTTCGGCGGCAGCGACACCGGTGGGTAGGGCCACTTGCGCGTCGCGTCCATCAGCATGACCGAGACGCTCGAATCCCCTCCGCTCGTCTGGAACCCGCCGGGGTCGCCGGTTCCAGGCGGAAACGCCGACCAGTCGGCCGAGATGAGCGGCATCATTTTCACTTTCATGTCGCGGTGCGGCTGCAAGCGATACGTGATCGCCCACACGATCGCGTCGACATTTCGCGGATCGATATCATCGTCGACGACCACGATCGTTTTTGCGCGAATGCTCGGCGAAGCCGTGCACGCTTCCAGAATCGCGCTGATTTCGCCGTCCTTCGGTTTACCGATCTGAATGCAGCACAGCCCCCAGCCGCCGCTCGCTTCGTGGTAGCCCACGTCCTTCACCGAATCGAAGCCGCGGCCGCGGAGATAAGAGATCGCGTTGCCCTCGCTGCCGACGGTGCGAATCATGCTCGATTCCGACGGCGGGAACTGGCTAAGCATCGTGACCCAAAGGGGATTTTTCCGGTGCGTCACGCAGGTGATCTCGAAAAACGGATTGAGCTGCTGCGGATCCATGTAGCCGGTGAACTCTCCGAACGGCGCCTCCGGCTCCAGAACGTCGGTGCGGATATAACCTTCCAAGGCTATTTCCGCATTCGCGGGCACCTCGATGTCGACGGTCTTCGCCTTGACGACCGGCACGGGCTCGCCGGCGAGCCCGCCGGCGACGGCGTATTCGTCGATGCCATAAGGAATTTTTATGACCGAGGCGTAGGCTACATTGGGCGGCGCGCCGATCACCGCTACTGCCGGCATCGGCTTGCCGAGCTTCTGCCATTTGCGCCAATGCTGCGTGATGTGCTGGCCGCCGCCCGCGTTCATGCCGAGCCGCGTGCGCGATTTCATCATGCCGCGGTACGTGCCGATGTTGCGCACGCCGGTCTCCGGGTCTTTCGTGATCCACTGGCTGCAGCTCGTAAACGGCGCCGCGTCGAAGCCCGGCGTCGAGATCGGGATCGGAAACTCCTCCAAGCCCATGCCGGGGCGGTCCAGCTCCTCCTGGCGATGCACCTCTTCATGCACCGGCCCGCTGGCGAAGAGCGCCGGCTCGATCGGATTCTCGCGCGCCTTGGTCCAGCGTTGGGCTATCTCGGCCGGATCGCATTGCAATCCCGCGCCGTAAATCCGCCGCGATCCCGCTAAACACGCGACCACGACGGGAATCGAAAAGCGACGCCCGGCGAGATCGGTCACGTGCTCGAAGAGAAACGCCTTGCGTTCGCGCTCCGGCAGCCCGCGAAACTGCAGGCGCACGAGCGGATTCAGCTCGGTATCTTTGTTGATCGGGCGATTCACGCGCACGAGCAGGCCCGCCTGCTCCAATGCCGCGAGATGCTCGCGCATGTCTTTGAAATACGCCAACGGAACTCCCTTCTACGCTTTCACCGGGTTATCCCAATCGCGGCTTAACGTCCACCGGGCTGCAGGCGAAACCCGAGCGCGCGCCCGAGGCCTAATAGGCACAGCAGCAGAAACACGATGAAGAAGCCGATCACCGCGGCGCGCTCGAGGTTCGCGTCGGCGATCGAGTCCAGCATCAGCAGCGAGATCGTGCGCGTGCGGTTGGTCGAGAGAAAGATCACCGCCGGGATCTCGCGCACCGCCTGGATGAACATGATGATGCCGACCGACAGCAGCGTCGGCTTGAGCAGCGGGATCATGATGCGCCAAAACGTCGCCGGCCACGACGCGCCGGCCGTCGCCGACGCCTCTTCCAGCTCCAGGCTGATCTGCATCACCGCCGCCTTGATGATCTGTGTGCCGAAAGGCATCTCCTTGATGATGATGGCGGTCACGAGCAGCGAGACGGTTCCGTAAAGCATTTTCACCCAGCTGCCGGAGCCGAGCACCGCCCACAGCAGCGCGAGGCTGATCAGGATGCCCGGCAGCGACCACGGCAGCCACGAAAGCAAATTCACCGCCCCGCGTCCCGGCAGCTTCGTGTGCACGATGAAGTAGGCGACTACAGCATAAAAGAGCGTGCCGGCGATGCTCGCGCCGATTCCCAGGATCAGGGTGTTGCCGAGCGAGCGGAGAAAAATCGGATCGTTAAAGACCGTGGTCCAGTGGCGCGTCGTCCAGGAGACGGCGAGATTGAAAAAGCCGAACACCTCCATGAAAGTCCCCATGACGAGCGTGGCGAGCGGCAGCGCGATCATGAGGAAAACGAAGAGCGCCGAGAAAGCGAATGTGAACCAGCGCCAGCCGCCGAGGGCGGCCGGCCGCACCGTGTAGCTCCGGCCCGTGACGACCGTGTACTCGCGCCGCCCGAGGATGATCTTTTGCAGCCACACGAGCGCGAAGATCACCAGCAGCAGGATGCTCGACAGCGCGGTCGCCTGGCCGAACAGCGGCGGCTCCCAGTGAATGAAATCGTAGATGCGTGTCGGCAGAACGTAGATGCCCGCGGGAATGCCGAGCACCAATTCGATTTCGAATGATTCGAGACTCCGGATAAAGCCCAGCGCCGTCGCCGTCAAGAGCGCCGGCGCGAGGACCGGCACGGTGATGCGCAGCAGCGTTCCCATGCTGTTGCTGCCGGAGGTCTGCGCGGCCTCCTCGAGCGCGGCGTCCATCGCGCGGAACGCCGGCGTGATCAGCAGGAATCGCACCGACGTGCTGAATGCCAGATGGCACCAGATGATGCCCCAGTAGGAGAAAATGTTGAACGGCGCGGCGGCGAGGTTGAACGCGCCCATGAGCGCCTTATTGAGCAAGCCGCTGTGCGGGTCGAGGAGCAGAATCCAGCCCATGGTCATCGGCAGCAGTGGCAGAAAAAATCCCAGCCACAAAGCGAACTCGATCATCCGCTTGCACGGCGTGTCGGTGCGCGCGACGACCCAGGCGAAGAAAATCGCGAGCACGGTCGTGATCACGATGCGGACGGTCGCGAGGCTGAAGGTGTTGAGCAGAACCGTGAAGAGCGTGCGGTCGTTGAACGCCGCGATCCACCCATCGAGCCCCCATGCAGCCGGCTGGCCGGGGCGGCTCATCGCGAAGCTCTTGAGAAAGATGAGACCGACGGGATAGGCCGTGACGAGAAATACGAGCGCGATCGGCGGCAGCAGCGCCAGGTAAGTCCACGGCGTCGGCAGCACGCGCGCTTTGGGGAAAAACCAGGCCGTGCCCCGAGAGATCGTCGAACGCGCGAAAATCGCTACCTCCCGAACAGCTCCTTCAGAATCTTTTCTTCTTCGGGAGTGCGAGTCTGCGCCTTTTCGCTGTAACCGGCCCAGTATTTCACGCCAGGCTTGGGAACCATGTAGGTAAACAAGTGATCCGTGGGCACGTCGAGCCGTCGGCTCACGTGATTCATCGCCTTGCTCCAGAGCGTCTGCGCGTCCTTCGTGAGCAGCCAGTTGAGAAATACCGTCGCGCCGTTCGGATGCGGCGCTTTGTTGACGAGCATCGCGGTGCCGAAGCTCGCGCCAATATAGGTGCCGATATCCTTGAAATCCTCCAGCACGTCGAATTTGACGCCGCGGTGGAGCAGCTGCGCCATGACACCGTCGCTCGGCGCGACGAGGATCGCGTACTTGCCTTGCGCCACCCACTCGATCTGCCGGCGCTGGTCGCGGTCGACGACGGCCGCGTTCTCGCGCAGCCTCTTGTAATAATCCGTCGCCTTTTGCGGCCCGAGCATTTCCCAGATAAAGCGGAAGACCGGCACCGCCGCGCCGGACACCATCGGATCGTTAACAACGATCTTGCCCTTGAACTTCGGGTTGAGGAGATCGTTTACCTTCTCGACCTCCTCGCGCTTCACCTGCCGGCTGTCATAGACGATCGGCGAAGAGGCCTGGCCGACGAAGACGAGATCGTACAGACCGTCGCTGTCGGAGAACTCGTGCTTGTTGTCGCGCCAGTATTTCGTGTCGACGACCTCGGGCAGAATGAGCGCGGGCCGGACCGGATCGAGCGCCTTCATCGGCTTCAGCTGGAAATTCGCCGTCGTCGGGCCGCCGAGAAAAACATCCGCGCTGTAAATGCCGCCGTCCCGCTCGGTGCCGAGCTTGACCGCCTGCTCGCCGCTGCGGCCGCCGGAGTATTCGAGGTTGATCCCGGGATACGCCTTCTTGAAGCCGTCGATCATGGCGTTGCGTATCACGTCTCCGGGCGGGCCGAGGACGACGACCGTCCCCTCTTTTTTCGCGGCGGCAAGGACCTTGTCCCAACGCTCCTGCCAGGCGGGCTTCGTCTGCGCGAACGCGAAAGATGTGTAAGCGAGCGACGCGGCGACGATACAAAATGCCGCGGCAACGACGCCGTATCGCGACGCGCTGCAACGAGACGTTTTCATGCTATGGCCTTTCTGATCAGCTTAAGAACAGCGGACGAAAAATCGCACCGTCACATATCAAATTCGGCGCGGGCGCCGCAACCGCCGCCGAAGATTTTCCTGCGCAAGTGATTCCTAAGCGCCTTCGCCCGGCTCCTCGCGGTAAAGCTTCAATGCCTCGAGCATCGGCTGATCGTTCATCGAGAACAGTATCGCTTCCTCGTTTTTCGATGCGTTATGATGGCTGTGCCAGCTCCAGAGCGGCACCACGAAGCAATCGCCCTGCTCCCATTCGTATTTTTTCCCGTTGATGACGGTTACGCCGCTGCCGCGAAACGCGTGATACACCGTGCTGCTGTTGTGGCGGTGCGTGCGCGTCGTCTCGCCTTTGCGCAGCATCTGGATGCAGCACGACATCGTCGGGAACGTGTGGCCGCCGTTGACCGGATTGACGTATTCGAGCGCGATGCCGTCGAACGGGCTGCCCTCGCTGGCTTCGAGATTTTTCAGCGTCCGATACGTATCGTCCCATTTGTACTGGAGCGGCCCGGCGGCCTTTTCCCAGGTCGGGCGCGCCATGCCGATGCGATGCGCGGTCAGCTTGGTTGAATCCTTGATCGTCTGAAAATCGCCGGGGAACGGCTCCCAGGTGATGACCTGGAGCGCGTTCAGCAAAGGATAGTCGAGGCCGTCGAGCCAAACGATCGGCTCGGCCTCATTGACGTGGCCGTGCCACGTCATCGGCGGATTGAGAATCAGATCGCCGGGCTCCATGACGAACTTCTCGCCCTCGACCACGGTGTAGGCGCCGCGCCCCTCGACGATAAACCGGAACGCGCCGAAGTTGTGGCGGTGGCTGCTCGCGAGCTCGCCCGGCTTCAGGAGCTGCACCGACATCTGGATGGTGTGCGTGGTCGCGCGCCGGCGCCG
>DASWZY010000386.1:0-7497 GCA_036407055.1 Binatia bacterium | reverse complement strand
ACCTACGTCGGCTTCAAGCGCGGCGATACCGAAGAATTCCGCGAGGCGCTCGCGGCCTACGAAGAACGAGTCGACGAATTGTCGAAGCACGGCGTCGATCTGATTCATCCCGAAGGCGCGCCGCCTTTCATGGTCCACGGCTTCAAGCGCGAGGGTGAGATCACCCGCGAGTGGGAAAAGAAATACGGCGTGCCGATCGTCACCGCGAGCCAGACCCAGGTCGAGGCGCTGCACGCGCTCAAAGTCAAGAAATTCGTCGGCGTGACGTACTTTACCGGATCGATCAACGACATGTTCGCGGGATACTTCCGCCAGGCCGGCTTTACCGTCGAGGCGATGGAGGGAATTCCGGTCGCCTTCGAGGACGTCGGCCGGCTGTCTTCGCAGGAGGTTTACGCGCACACGAAAAAGGCCGTGCTAAAGCATCCCGGCACCGAGGCGATTTACATGCTCGGCTCGGGCTGGCGCACGCTCGACATCATTCACGTGCTCGAAGAGGATTTGCAGATTCCCGTCATCCATCCGGTTCCCACCCGCGTCTGGTCCGTCCAGAAGCGGCTCCACGTCAACCAGCCGGTGAAGGGCTTCGGCCGGTTGCTGGAAAGCATGCCGTAATCGACTTCTTGCCGTTACTGTAAAGATCGGTTGAAAATAGGGTCTTTACCGGGCCTGCATATCGGGGGAATACCTGATTGAATGTCAGACTTTGTCCTATAGACTTAAAGATCATTTTTATAGAATCGAGGAAGGTTTTTCGTCACGGGGAGAGGTGAATTCTTTTATTGGGTGAGGGCGGGTCACGATGAAGCGAGCGTTCAAAAAATTAATTAAACGACAGCTTGGTAACGGCGCCACGCGCCAACAACATCGCGGAACACAGCACGCGCAGCTTGAGAAGGCGCCGACCGGCATAAACGGACTCGACGAAATCACCTTCGGCGGTTTGCCGAAAGGGCGGCCGACATTGATTTGCGGCAGCGCTGGGTGCGGCAAAACGCTCATGGGCGTCGAGTTTCTGGTCCGCGGCGCGATGGACTTCGACGAGCCGGGCGTGCTCATGGCCTTCGAAGAGAACGAGGATGAGCTCGCGAAAAACGTCGCTTCGCTCGGTTACGATCTTAAGGACCTTATCGCAAAGAAAAAGCTCATTATCGATTACGTTCACATCGAGCGCAGCGAGATCGAAGAGGCGGGCGAGTACGATCTCGAAGGCCTTTTCATCCGGCTCGGCATGGCGATCGACGCGATAGGCGCCAAGCGGGTCGTTCTCGACACGATCGAGGCGATCTTTTCCGGTTTCCCCAACGCCAATATTCTCCGCGCCGAATTACGCAGGCTGTTCCGCTGGCTCAAGTCGAAAGGCGTCACCGCCGTCATCACCGGCGAGCGCGGCGAGGGCGCGCTCACGCGGCACGGACTCGAAGAGTATGTCTCGGACTGCGTGATCCTGCTCGATCACCGCGTCCACGACCAGGTCTCGACGCGGCGGCTGCGCGTGGTCAAGTACCGCGGCTCGCTGCACGGCACCAACGAATATCCTTTCCTTATCGACGAGGACGGCGTCTCCGTGCTCCCGGTAACCTCGCTCGGTCTCGACCATAAGATCAGCTCCGAGCGCATTTCGACGGGCATCGCGCGGCTCGACTCGATGCTGTCCGGCGGCTATTACCGCGGCTCTACGGTCCTCGTCTCCGGCACGGCCGGCACCGGCAAGTCGAGCATGGCCGCCCACTTCGCCGACGCTACCTGCCGTGCCGGCGGGCGCTGTTTTTACTTCGCTTCGGAGGAAAGCCCGCAGCAAATCATCCGCAACATGTGCTCGATCGGCATCGATCTCGCCCCATGGGTAAAAAAAGGGGTGCTCAAGTTCGACGCCGAGAGGCCGACGGTGTATGGCCTCGAGATGCACCTTCTCAGAATACATAAGCTGGTCCAAAGCTTTAAACCCTCGGGGGTTATCCTCGACCCGATCACGAACTATCTCACGCTGGGCGACGATCTCGAGGTGAAGTCGATGCTGATGCGGTTGATCGACTTCTTGAAAAGCAACGGCATCACGGCGCTGTTTACGAGCCTGACGCACGGCGGAGGCGCGACCGAAGCCAGCACCGTGGGCGTTTCGTCGCTTATAGATACCTGGCTGCTGCTTCAGGACCTCGAAGCCAACGGCGAGCGCAACCGTGGCCTCTACGTCATCAAGTCGCGCGGCATGGCGCATTCGAACCAGATCCGCGAATTTCTGCTGACTTCCAAGGGCGCCGAGCTGCTCGATGTTTACGTGGGCGCGGAAGGCGTGCTCACCGGCTCCGCCCGCACCTCTCAGGAGGCGAAAGAAATGGCGGCGGCCACGCTGCGTACGCAGGAGGTCGGGCGTAGGCAGCGCGAGCTCGAGCAAAAGCGCAAGGCCTTGGACGCGCAGATCGCCGCGCTTCGCGCCGCGTACGAAGTCGACAGCCGGGAGCTGGAGATGGAGATGGACGAAGGACGGCTCCGCGACGAGAAGGTCGCAGCCGACCGCGTCGAGATAGGACGATTGCGCAGGGCCGACTCAGACAACGGGCGATCCAAGACAGCGGGCAGTTCAAAAGGAAAGAATCATCGTAAAGGAGCCCCGGCATGAACGCAGTGAAAAACCAAAAGACGGTCGATTCGGCAAGTGACGACCCGTGGGTGCTGCGGCTCTATGTCGCCGGACAGACGCCGAAGTCGCTCACCGCGTTCGCCAACCTGAAGAAAATTTGCGCCGAATACCTGGAAGGCAAATACCGCATCGAAGTTATCGATCTGCTGGAGAATCCGCAGCTCGGGCGCGGGGATCAGATTCTGGCGATTCCCACGCTGGTGAGAAACCTGCCGGTGCCGATCAAAAAGATTATCGGCGATTTATCCAACACCGAAAAAGTGCTCGTGGGACTCGATATCCGTCCGAGGAGCCATCAATGAGCAAACCCAAAGCCCGCGTGAAGAAGGAATACGGCGCGGACGCCCGCCTCGCCGACGATACGTACGTCCTGCGCCTGTATATCGCCGGGACAACACCGCGCTCGACGCGGGCGGTCATGAACATCAAGGAAATCTGCGAGAAGGCGCTGGCTTCCCGCTACGATCTCGAAGTCATCGATATCTATCAGCAGCCGAATTTGGCCAAGGACTGTCAGATTATCGCCGCGCCGACGCTGATCAAAGAATTGCCGCTGCCGCTGCGGAAATTCATCGGCGATATGTCGAATACCGAAAAGATCCTGGTCGGACTCAACGTAAAGACCAAGGAGCATGCCTGAGATGGCGAAGAAGCGAGACGAATTAGAGCTTCTTCGCACACGCCTCAGCGAAGCCGAAGAAACGCTCGAAGCGATCCGCAGCGGCGAGGTCGACGCGCTGGTCGTCGGCGGGGCCGAAGGCGATCAAATCTATACGCTCCGCGGCGCGGACCATCCCTATCGTCTGCTGCTCCAGGAAATGAATGAGGGCGCCGCGACCGTTACGCCCGAGGGAACGGTGCTCTACTGCAACAAGCGCTTCGCCGCCATGCTGCGGCGGCCGATCGAGAAGGTCATCGGCTACACGCTGGATGAGTTCACCGAGTTTCGCTCGCAGACGCTTTTGGAGGCGCTGCTGCGCTCCGGAAGACATATCCGCGTGAAGGAAGAGATCGCGTTCACCACGCCGGACGGCCGCATTCCCGTCTATTGCTCGATCAGTCCGCTCCATCTCGACGATCTCGAATGCCTCGTTCTAGTCGCGACCGATCTCACCGAGCAGAAGCGCAGCGAGGAGCTGCTCGCTTCGGGGAAGCTGGCGCGCGAGATCCTGGAGCACGCGGTGGACGTCATCGTCGTGTGTGACGAGAACGGCAACATCACGCATGCGAGCAGCGCGGCGCACGAGCTCGCCGGCGGCAACGTTCTCCAGCGGCATTTCGACAATGTTTTCCGTCTTGTTGAAAAAAACGGCGTCGGCTTGAGCTGCTCGGTTACGACCGGCGGCGCAGCGGGAGACTCATCGATTATCGCGACGTGTCTCGAGGGCCGAACGATCCAAGGCGCCGAGGTGGAATTCGTCCGTCCGGACGGACGAAAGTTCGACCTGCTGATGAGCGCGGGGCCGCTGCGCGACGCAAGAGAGCAGTCGCGCGGCTGCGTCTTCACCTTAACGGACATCTCCGGACTGAAAGCAGCCGAGGAGGAGCTGAAGCGAAGCCAGGGGCAGCTGTCGGCCGAGCTGTCGGATACCAAGCTGTTACAGCGAATCAGCGCGGCGCTCGTTGGCGAGGAAGACGCCCAGGGTCTCTACGAGACGATCCTCGACGCCGCGGTGGCGGTTATGCGGTCGGATTTCGCGAGCATGCAGATACTCCATCCCGAGCGCGGCAACGGCGGCGGGCTGCATTTGATCGCAAACCGCGGATTCACTCCCGAGGCCGAGAAATTATGGGAGTGGGTGAATTACGACACAGCAAGCAGCTGCTCTGCTGCTCTGCGCGGAGCCCGGCGTGTAATCATCACCGACGTTAAGAAAGCCCAGCAGCCTCCCGCGATACCGCAAGATTTTTATCTCGAGCAGGGCATTCAGGCCATGCAGTCGACGCCGCTCCTCTCCCGCGCGGGCAACGTCGTCGGAATGATCTCCACGCACTGGCGGACGCCGCACGATCCATCCGAGCGCGACTTGCGCTTGCTCGATATTCTCGCGCGGCAGGCGGCCGATCTGATCGAGCGCAAGCGCGCGGAGGAGGCGCTGCGCGAAAGCGAGGACATGCTTCGCCGGCAGGCGCGCGAGCTGGAGCAGCAGCTGATCGCATCGGGAAGACTCGTTTCGCTCGGCGAGATCACCGCCTCGATGGCGCACGAGTTCAATAATCCGCTCGGTATCGTGCTCGGATTTGTGGACGATCTTCTGATGGACAAGCCGCCGTCGGATCCGGAGTATCAGGCGCTCAAAATCATGCAGGACGAAACCAAGCGCTGCCAAAAACTCATTCAGGATATGATGCAATACTCTCGGCCGCGGTCGATGGAGAAAAACCGATGCGACGCCGGCGAGATCGTGCAAAAAAGTATGCAGCTCGTCGCCAGCCGCTTGCAGAAGCAAAAAGTCGAAACGACCGTGGAAATCGAGCCGGATTTGCCGCCGATCGAAGCCGACCGGCGCCAGATCGAGCAGGTGCTGGTGAACCTATACTTAAACGCCATGGACGCGATGCCGGGCGGCGGAAAACTGAACGTTTCCGTTCGTTGCGACGGCGAAGCGAGCCTCGCAATTGCCGTGAGCGACACCGGCATGGGTATCACGGATGACGATTTGCCGAAAATCTTTCAGCCGTTTTTCAGTGCGAGAAAAAAGAGCGGTCTCGGTCTCGGTCTGCCGATCTGCAGCCGGATCGTCGCCAATCACGGCGGCAAGATCGAGGTCGAAAGCCGCCCCGGGACAGGGACAACGTTCCGTATTTCACTGCCGGCTGAGTGTGCGGAGGCGGCGCTCAAAAAGCAGTCTGCGGCGTAAATGTGCGGGGCATGGCTTTGATCAGCTTAGCGGAGGGAGTGACCCCATGGCGATTCCCATTCTAGTCGTCGACGACGAACCGAACTTCCTCGCTCTCATGACGTCGGCGCTCGGCAAGCGCGGCTTCGATGTCAATACGGCCGCCAATCGCGCCGACGCGCTCAAGCTGCTCGAAGGCGAGCTCTTCGATTTCGCCTTGATCGATCTAAAGCTCGGGCCGACCGATGGGATCGAGCTGCTGTCGGAGATCAAGCGGCGCCAGCCTCGGGTTCTCGCGATCATGGTCACGGCCTATCCCACTGACGAAAGCCGCGTCGAGGCGCGCGAGACCGGCGCCTCGGCATATCTCAGCAAGCCCGTCGAACTGCACGATCTGTTTCAGACGTTCCAGGAAGTGCTGACCCACCGCTAAAGCCGAGGGCCGCGGCGAGACTACAGCTCGACGAAGATATCCTTTACGGCGTCCCCGGTAAGCTGCTTGACGGTCGTGATCCGGTCGCTGAACTCCTTCAGCGTTCCGAGCGAGCTCGGTCCGACGTCGATCAGGATCGAGTAGAGAGAAAATCCCAACCGCTCCTTTTCTTTGCGGAAATTCTCCGCCCATTCCGGCGCGACCTGGCATTCGCCGTCGGTGATGAAGACGATGTCGCCTTTCTTGTATTGGGATTTTTTGAGGCAATCGAGGGCGGCGTCGAGCGGCTTTTGAAAATCCGTCCCGCCGCCGGGAAAGTATTCCGCGAGATCCATCACTTTCGGCATTTCCGCCTCGTAGCGGTTGCGCGTATTCAAATCGAGGACTTGCAGCGGCATGTCCTCGGACGAAAAGCAGATCGAGCGGAACAGCCGCCGCTGGCGCCGCGCGATCTCTAGCAGCGTCAGCGTTACGGCCTTGGACCAGATCTCCTTATCGCCCGCCATCGAGGAGCTGCCGTCGAGACACACGATCATCGGGCCCTTGCCTTTTTCCTCGACCCCGCGGAGCGAATACTGCAGCAGCTCCTGATCGAGAAAACGGCGCGCAAAATCCTTGCGCAAGAGCGGATGCGTGAGGCTCAGAAGCTCCGGCGGCAGCAGGCGGTGAACGAGATCGCCGCGCTCGACTTCCAGGACTTCTTCGCTGGCGCGCTCGAAGATCTTTTTTCTGAGCGCCAGCGCGTTGAATTTCATCCGGCCGATCATGCGGCTTAGCTTCTTGAGCTTCTCGTTCCCGGCGAGCCGCTTGCCCAACTCCAGCTTCTGTCCCGGCGGCGAGCGATAGCCCGACCCGAGGCCGGACCCCCATTCCTCGGCCTGTTCGGCCGCGTCTTCGAGGTTTTCCGCGGCCTTGATCGCCTCGGCCCGGAAGCGCCGCCCGACGTCGGTCTCTTTTTGCCCGAGCTCCTCCTGCAGACGCTGCGCCTTCTGCCGCAGCAGCGCCTCCGCGCCGTCCATCTCGCCCTCGAGCTTGTCCTTGGCGCGCTCGAGCAGCTTGCCGATTTCCTTATCGGTCTGCTCGGCCGTAAGTTTCTCCGCCTCGGTGAACTCGTTCTGCTTTTCGGTGAAAATCTCTTCCTGCTTTTGGATGTCCCAAAGATCGAGCATCTCGCGGCGCGTCAATAGTTTCTCGGCCTTCAACAGCGCGATGAGGCTTTCGCCGAGAAGCAGCGTGCAGAGGCCGGCCTTCGCCTCGTTCAGCGTGGTCATCTCGCGGAGAATCGCATACAGCTCGCCCTGTTGGAGCGCGTTCAAAAAGATGCGGTTGAAGCGCGCGCTCGGCGGCATCTCGCGGCCCGCGCGCACGACGACATTGTTCTTGAACAATGCGCAGAAGATATCCTGCAGCAGCGAATCGAAGTGAGGCAGGAAGGTGGCGCCGGTCGCTTCGATGGCGCTCAGCGACGGCGCTTCCGCGCGCAGCGTGCCGAAGACGCGGCGATCGTAGGCGTCGCTCTCGATCCAGCAGGTGTTCTGCGGCAGCGGCTGGAGAACGCGCTGCTTGGCGGCGGGCTTTTTCCT
>DASWZY010000385.1:0-4933 GCA_036407055.1 Binatia bacterium | reverse complement strand
CGGCAGCGGGAGCGGCGGCAGCTTCGACCGCGGCTCGTCGTCGCGCGGCGGCGCCTTTTCCGGCTCCGGCGGCGGGAGCGCGGCGCGCAGCGCGAGCTCGCGCGGAAGCATGAGCCGCGGCGGCGGGGGTGGCGGCGCGCGCGGCGGCGGCGGTGGCGGCGGCGGTGGAAGACGCAGATAAGGGGTCCGCAATCGCCAATCGGTGAAGCGAACGCGAAGTTGGAGGCAGACATGAAGCTGTTAAAAACAAGAGCGAGCCGTCGAGAGTCTATCGGCGCGCTCGCCGCAATTTGCGCAGCATTGTTGCTGACGGCATTTTCGGCGGCCATCGCCGCCGCGCCGCAGCAGAAAACATTCTCATCGGCCGAAGAAGCGGTGAAGGCGACCATTGCCGCGGCGAAAGCCGGCAATGACAAGGAGCTGCTGGCGATCTTCGGCCCGCAGTCGAAGGATTTGCTCTCTTCCGGCGATCCGGTCGCGGATAAAGAAAGACGCGGACGGGTTATCGCCGCGTATGAAGAAAAAAATCGTCTCGCGAAGGAAGGGAACAACACGATTCTCATCGTGGGCAATAACGAATGGCCCTTCCCGATTCCGCTCGTGCAGGAAGGCGGCAAGTGGAAGTTCGACACCGAACAGGGTCGCGAGGAGATTCTCAACCGCCGCATCGGGGAGAACGAGCTGTTCACGATCAATACCCTGCTCGCGGTCGTCGACGCCGAGCGCGACTACGCCATGAAGGCCGACGGCAAAACCGGGTTGCGGGAATATGCGCAAAAGTTCTTGAGCGACGCGGGGAAGAAAAACGGCCTCTATTGGGATACGAAAGCCGGCGAGCCGGAAAGCCCGCTCGGCCCGATCATGAAGCAGGCTCGCAACGAGGGTTATAAGAGCGGCGCGCCTTCCTACCACGGGTATCACTATCGAATTCTAACCGCGCAGGGGAAGGACGCCCCCGGCGGAGCTTACAGCTACATCGTAAAAGGCAAGATGGTCGGCGGCTTCGCGGTAGTCGCCTATCCCGCGGAATACGGCAACTCGGGCGTCATGACGTTCATCGTCAATCACGACGGGAAGGTGCTGCAAAAGGACTTGGGCAAAAACACTTCGACGGCCGCGGCGGCGATAAAGGACTTCAACCCGGACAAGGGCTGGACAGAAGCCAAAATCAACACGGCCAGTAAGTAACGTGACGCTCGCGCGATGAATGAAGGAGGAAAGATGAATTCCATCGCACAAGCTCACCGAACGAAGCGGCGCGCCGCCATCGTGCTCTTCCTCGCCGCAATGTTTTATGTATCCGGCTGTTATTACTATGGTCCGCCGCCTGGCTACGGTCCGGGTCCGGCGAGCTTCGACCGCTCGTGGGACGCGGCGCGCGGCGCCGCTTACGACGAGGGCGTGCGTTTAACCGGCGAAGACCGGTCGAGAGGCGTGATCACGGGTACGCGCGGCGATCAGGACGTCGCGATCAACGTCTTCACGCAGGGCGACGGCAGCGTGCGCGTGGAATTCAACGCGCGCGGCCCGCAAGGCGCGAACAGCGATCTCGCGTCTCGGCTGTCACGCGCCTACGACCGGCGCATGGGAAGATAGCGCGCATGCCGCAAGCCTCGGACTCCAAGATGACTTTGGTCGCCGTCCTGGCGCTCGCTCAGGGCGTTCTCGCGGTTTTCCGCTCGCTGCATTGGTTCGATATCGGAAGCGATTTGATCGGGCGCGGCATTTTGCTCCTACCCGTCATGGCGATATTCGCTTACGCAAGCGGCGCGCTCGCGGTGGTGATCGCGCTCCTGTACCTTTTGTTCGCGCTCGGCGAATTCGCCGGGCGCGGCTGGGGACGCTCTTGCGGCGCTGTCGCCGCCGTTCTCAATTTGCTGCTGGCCGTGGCCGCGGTTTTCGAGGCAGAGGATATCCTGCGCGTGGCGCTATGGGCCGTGGTGCCGGTCATCGTTCTTTGGCATGTTTTCGCGCGCGAACAGGGCCGCGCGGCGCACGCGCCCGCCGCATCTTGAATCGCATACCGGTGCTTGGCAACGAATGTGAGATGAAGTGGGCGCCGCGATCCTCCAACGCATTCTCCCGAAACTTCTGAGCCGCGCTGTCGCGGCGGTTGTCTTCGCGGCGAGCGTCGCGCAAGGCGCCGCCGCCCCTCGGGCGTGGAACGAAGGCGGATCCGCCCCCAAACTGATCCTACAGATTACGATCGATCAGCTCCGCGGCGATCTGCCCGGCCGCTATCTCGACCGCATGGGAGACGGCGGCTTCCGCTGGCTGGCGCAGCACGGCATTTGGTACGCCGACGCCCATCACGCGCACGCCAACACCGAGACGGTCGTGGGACACACGACCCTCGCGACGGGAGCCGACCCGTCCGCGCACGGCATGGTCGCCAACGTCTGGCTCGACCGCCGAACCGGCAAGCTCGCCTACAACACCGAAGACAAGCGCTATCGCATCTTGACGCCCGGCGCGGACGTCAACAAAGCGACGGAGTTCGATCCGACGCAGAAGCTCGCCGCGACCGACGGGCGCTCGCCGGCGGCGATTCTCGTCTCGACCTTCAGCGACGAGCTGGCGATCCGCTACGCCGGCCGATCGAAGATTTTCGGCCTGTCCGTCAAAGACCGAGGCGCGGTGCCGCTCGCCGGGCACGCCGGCAAGGCCTTTTGGTTCTCGAAAGCCACCGGCGATTTCGTATCGAGCACGTTCTATTACGACCGCTACCCGGCGTGGGTGAACGAGTGGAACGCAAAGAAGCTCGCGCGCGGCTACGGCGGCAAATCGTGGGAGCTGCTGCGCGACAAATCCACTTATCTCTTCGGCGCCGCCGACGATCGGCCCTGGGAAACCGACTACGAGGGCTATGGACGCGTCTTCCCGCATCCTTTCGGCGACGCAGGCGACAAACATTTCACGACGCGTTTGACGATTAGTCCCGCGGGCGACGAGCTGACGCTCGATTTCGCCGAGACGCTGATCGACCGCGAGCGGCTCGGCAGGCACGACGCGCCGGACTATCTCTCGATCAGCTTTTCTTCGACGGATTACGTCGGGCACATCTTCGGCCCTTCGAGCCTGGAGAGCGAAGACAACCTGCTGCGCCTCGACCGCACGCTCGCCCGGCTGCTCGCGTATGTAGACAAGCAGGTCGGCCTCCGGAACACGCTGATCGTGCTGTCGGCCGATCACGGCGCCCCCGAGGCGCCCGGCTATCTTAATACCCTCGGCATCGCGGCGCGATTTCTCAGGCCGGAGCAATGGGACACAGAGCCGGGGATCGCTGCGCTGAAAAAGAAATTCGGCGTCGGCAAGGAGCTCATACGCATGTACGAGCATCCTTACGTTTATCTCAATACCGACGTGATCCGCGAGCGCGGGCTCAACCAGGCCAAGGTCGAGCACGCCGTCGCCGAGGAATTGATGAAGCTCGACGGCATCGCGCTCGCCATTTCCAGCACGGCGCTGCGCGAGAACAACCTGCCGGCGACGCCGATCATCACGACCGTCCTGCGCAACTTCAATCCCCAGCGCTCCGGCGACATCTTCGTCGTGTTCGAGCCGCACAGCTTCCTGCGCGAGGCCGACGGGCTGCAAGCGGCGGTGAGCCACGGCTCGCCGTGGCGTTACGACACGTACGTGCCGGTCGTCTTCGCCGGCGGCACGCTCGGCGCTCAGCGTGTTTACCGCGAGATCCAGACGGTCGATGTCGCGCCGACGCTGGCGGCGGCGGTGGGCGCGAAAGTGCCTTCCGGCGCCAGGGGAACGCCGCTCGTGGAAGTTGTGCAAAACGTGAAGCCGCTTGCGTCGGTCGGAACGCGGAAATGAAAATCGCCCTGCGCATCGTTGCCGGCATCGTTGTCGCGGGGATAACCGCGTGGGCGGCTGGCGCGATTTATTACGCGCCCGTCCTGAGCGCGAACCTTCGCGCCGGTGCGGCGGTTGCATTCGTGCTCGCGGTCGCGCTCGCGTTTATCTTCCTGCCGAATCGCCGCCGCACGCTCGCCGGCTTTCTCGGCGTTGTCGCGCTGCTCGTCTTGTTGTTCTTTCAGATTCCCGCGTCGAACGACCGCGACTGGCAGCCCGAAGTCGCGGTGACGCCCTGGGCCGAAGTGAAGGGCGATCGCGTGACGATCCACGGCGTGCGCAATTTCGACTACCGGACGGAAAGCGACTTCGACGCGCGCTGGGAGGACCGCACCTACGATCTCAGCAAGCTCGACTCGGCGGACGTGATCGCGGTGTACTGGGCGGGCAAGACGATCGCCCATGTCATGTTGAGCTTCGGATTCCAGGATAAAGATTATCTCGCGGTCTCGATCGAGACGCGCAAGGCGAAGGGCCAAAGCTACTCGACGCTCGCCGGCTTTTTCCGCAACTACGAGCTCATCTACATCCCCGCCGACGAGCGCGACGTCGTCCGCGTGCGCTCGAATTATCGCGAGCCGCAGGAGCAGGTGTATATCTATCGCACGCGCGCGCCGCAGAGAAATATCCGCCGAGTCTTTCTCGACTATATCAAGACTATGAACGCGATGCGCGAGCGCCCGGGCTTTTACAACACGCTCACGACCAACTGCACGACGAGCATCCTGACGCACACGAAAATGAACCCGGAATCGCCGCCGCTTTCCTGGAAGATTCTGCTGAGCGGCTACGTCCCCCAATATTTATACGAGAAGGGACGGATCGACACCTCGATGCCGTTCGCGGAGTTGGAGAAGATTTCATTGATCAATGGGCGCGCGCACGCCGCCGACAAGGACCCGAATTTCTCGCGGCGCATCCGCGAGGGGCTGCCCAAGCCGGCGCCGCTGCCGTGAGGAGTGCATACGGAAACGAATAATACAATACAAGTCAGGCGCAGCTACACATCGCTCTCCGTCAAGTTCTGCGTGGTTGCCTTCGGCTTGTTTTTGCTTTCCGCATGCGC